>NZHK01000078.1 GCA_002691285.1 Fidelibacterota bacterium
TTATATGAATCTAATTCTACTTTTGAATAATCAAATCTTCCCATTATTCCTGAGGATGCTTTTTTTATTAAAAAATCTAATCCATATCCTTGATTCGGAGAATATGTATTTCTAATATAATTTCTCTTCTTTACAAATGAATATTGAAAAGATACACTACCCTCTTCACCTTCAGAAAAAGGAAAAAAAAACGAGGGTTGCTGAAGATCTTTTTCAAGGTAGGTTTTTCGATTTATTAACTGAAAATCAAACCCAAAATTATGGTTAGCATCTAAAGATTTTCCAAAATTTAAAGGCAGTTTTCCCCATAATGTAAATCCATTGAAAATTTCAATAAATGTCTGGTTCTTATTTAAAAACTGAATTTGAAACTGACTATCTTTATATACATTTAACCCCCAAACACCATTAAAAGGGAATCCCGAATAATTTTGGTAGGCAAGATATATACTCTGAACTGTATCATAATCCGTAGCATATAAGATCCCCGTATTATGCCTTCCCAATGCATCTGTAAATACACCATTATATAGAAAACTTTGGTAATCTGGTAAAACTAAACTACCTAAATGAGATAAATTTTTTAGAAAACTATAAGACCCCTCATTTTTTATCACAACGTTTTTATTTGGATCAATTCCTTCAAGAGTATAATCAGGAGACTTAGTACGCCACGAAGAATATGCTGGATTAATATTCACTTTAGCCTTTATAGCTAATCTTTTAGGGTCAATCGATATTACTCTTGCCGAATCAACCGTAGGTAGCGTTATTGCAGTAATAGTTGATGTATTGTTATTCCACTGAATACCCATCACTGCATCTCCAACATCCGTATTCTGTGTTATTTCCCCATCGAGAATGTCATACGTGTAAAGATTAGGAGTGTAATCATATAAGCCAGTAAATGATATTTTGTCCCCACTTGGATGCCAAATTGGTAAGTAATCACCTTCACTAGAATTAGTTATTTGGGTTTTTTTGCCAGTTTCAATTAGTATAGTATGAAGATCAAGATTCCCTTCAGGACCCGATTCAGCAAAAGCAATCTCTTCCCCATTTGGACTCCAACATGGGGTAATAATTTGTGCATCAAAAGTATTTGAGGTTAGTTTTTTAATATTTTGCCCATCTACATCCATTAGATATAAATCTGTTATAGATCTTTTATGGGCAACAAATAAAATTTTCTCCCCCGATGGTGAAAACTTTGGATAATTGGCACGCATAGAAGAAGTAAGTAAAGTTTTTTTATTCTTTTCGATATCTATCTTAACAATATCAAAAATCATGCTTTGGTTTTCACCATATCGAAATTTTGGATAAACAATTAAACTTCCATCAGGAGAAATGTCAAGGTTCTGGACCATCTCTCCAAAGACACCATAATCAAGCTCAATTAGTTTCCACTGCTGCTTTATTTTTTTAGGCTTCACATTGTTTTTATTAGCTTTTTTTAATTCTTTTTCACGAAGTTTTTTTTCTTTAAGAGTATCTCTTTTTGCATAAACTAATGATAAATCTTTTTGACCTTTGGATAAAAATCCAATCATTGCGATACCCATACTATCTGGAGAATAATCAAAAGTAAGCACTCTTTTCATAGGGAGCTTATGGACATTCCCAACATCCTTTAACCTCTCTTTTTGAGCTCTTTGCCCAAAATAAAAAGTGTTCATCTGCCTTCTCCAATCTTCGTTAAATTGCTTCAGTTTAATTCCAGTATGTTTTTTAAAAGAATTTCCGAAGAATAAAAGACCCGCTTTATTTCGATAATTTAAAATTTTTGTGATCGTAGAATCTCCAAAACGATCTGCTAGATATAAACTTTTAGAAAAGCCATCATTGTGAGGATCCGGAATTTTATGCACCGTATTATTAATTACATGAAGCTTGTGTGAAATGTCATATCTAAAAGGTCTCCATTTTTCAGTGTAATACTCCGCTAAACCTTCAACAACCCATGCGGGAACGCCTGAAAACAAGCTATGCATTGTATTTGGTAGCCATTTTGGACCCTTAACTGTATTGAAATAAACCAAATGTTGAAGCTCATGTGCCAATACGGTTCTCAACCATTTTTCATCCCCATTCCACAATGCAGCATCATTCTGATCTACCCAAATAATGGTATAGTTTGCTGGAACAGCAAAACCATTTAAAACTTCATCTTCAGCAGTAAATGCAATATCTAACCTAGGTAGGTTTGTAATACCCATTTGCTTCATCAAAACAGGCCTAATCTGCTCAGCCATTGACGCACCTCTAACAGCGATTTCACGAATATCGTCATGATAATGAACATCAAAATTTTCAGTCTTTATAGTGGACCATCTCAACTCTCCGTGCGACCGATTATTAAATATCCAGGTACCCATCCCATACAAAAAAGAAAATGAGATAAATGATAAGGTAACTATTGAAATTTTTATTTTCATAAACCTGGCACTCCTAGATTTTTTAGCTCATTAGATAACAGCTTGTAATTACGATAATGAATTGCATGCATACCAATTAAACGAGCCGCATTAACATTCTCAATTAGATCATCAATAAAAATGCATTCTCCAGGATTTGCTTGTGAACTTTCTAATAAAAAATCATAAATCTGTTTATCTGGTTTTCTACATCTAGCATCAAAGGAATATATTGCTCCATCAACTAAACATGGGAAAAGGTATTTTTTTTCTATTTCATCTTGAATGTGTTTAGGATTTGTATTCGACAATAACCAAGTTGAGTGTGACTGGGATAAAATGCTTAAAAGGTCCACTGTCTTCTTTTCTTTACCAAGCAATAACGACCACGCCTTCCAAAAATCTATTTCTTTTAAACAGCATGGCTGAGGCAAAGAATCTCGAAAGGCAAAAAACCATTCTTTGTTAGTAAGATTTCCTTTTTCATACTCGTCATGAGCATCCCAAGGAAATCTATTTTTTACAACATCAATATTTATATCAGTTGAATCACTAATATATTGATATGTCTTCTCAGGATGAATATCTAAAAGGACTCCACCAATATCAAATACTATCGTTGTTATCTTTTTACCATTCAAAAGGACCCTCCAGATACCTCCATAAATAGAGACTCATTGTAGTTCTATGCGGAATCCATTCCTTAGAATGGTTAAGCATTTTTTTCGGATCTACTAAGTTTTTTTTCTTAAAATAAGCAGAATAACCTTTTTGTAAAGCTAAATCAGTGACTGGAAATATATCTGGTCTATTTAATGTAAACATCAGAAACATTTGTACTGTCCACAATCCAACTCCTTTTATAGATGAAATGAGGTTAATGATTTCTTGGTCGCTTTTTTGATCTAGAGTTGATATTACTTTAGGGTTCTCTATAAAATAAATAGCCACATTCTTGACATAGTCCACTTTCATATGGGATAAACCTACTGATCTAAGTTTTTCTCTTGATATATTTAAAACATCTTTTGGATCAGGATATTTACCTAATTTAAAAATATTAATAAATCGCTCATGAATTTTTTTTGCAGCTTTCCCGCTTAACTGCTGATATACTATAGATCTCACTATCGATTGAAAATAATTACTCTCCGAATAGAGATTTTCAATTGATGGATCATAGAAAAGGTCTTGAAGCGTAGGATCTTTTTTCAGAAGGCAATTAACGGACAAAGAAATATCCAGCATTACTGTTTTCTACATAAATAGATTTGCATGCCACTCTCTTGATTAAACGGAGAAAGATTATAGTCCCCAAATTTATCCTCTATTATGAATCCTTGTTCTTGGAATAGTATATCCATTTCATGTGGGTAAAACATTCTCATACTGTATTTGTATTTTTTCGAATCCATCTTCCCATTTTTCTCAATATACCAGGTCAACTTATTTATCTGTGACTCTGAATCATAATCATTTGTTTCCAAAATACGACATTGCGAATTTTCAAATTGGAAAAAATCTGTAGCAGAATATAGCTTATTTTCATCTCTATATAAAAATTCTGGATTAGGAACAAAAATGGATAATAAAAATTTCCCTTTAGGACTTAAATGATTTAAAACACATCTTAAACAGCTTTTTGCATCTTTTATAGTAAGATTATGTAAGAAAGAATTAAAACCAATGAAAATAAAATCAAAAGTTGATTTCAAATTAAATTTCCGCATATCCCCAATGAAAAATTTTCCTTTATTTTTAAGCTTTTTATTCGCCATTTGCAAAAAACTTTTACTTAATTCTAATCCAGTATAATCAAGCCCTAGTTCTAAAATTGGATATGCTAGTCTTCCGGTTCCAGAGGCAAGTTCTAAAACTGAGCCCATATTCTGTTTGGCAAAAGTTTTAATTAGTGTAAGATCCCATTTATAGTTTTTATGTATGGAATCATATAACTGAGGATTAGAGTATATATCCACTATATGTATATATGAAAATTTTATGCTTAACTTAGAACAACTAAATCCTTTGTTGTTTTGTTTAATATTTCACAACCTTCATCACCAATGATAACATCATCTTCAATCCTTACACCACCCCACCCTGCCAGATAAATCCCCGGCTCAATTGTCATGACATTATTTGCTTCTAGGACTTGATCGCTTTGTGAACTAAACCTAGGGGAGGTATGAATTTCTAGCCCTAACCCATGCCCTGTTCCATGAGTATAATATTTTCCATAACCCATATCTGTAATATAATCTCTTGTTGCTGAATCTACAGTTTTACAAGGTACGCCTGCTTTTGCAATATCACATCCTCTTTGTTGAGCTTCTTTTACAATAGAATATATTTCTTTATGCTTTTCTGTTGCCTCACCAACAACCGGTGTCCTTGTCATATCTGCATGATAGCCAGCATATTTTGCAGCTGCATCAATAACAATAAAATCCCCCTTTTGAAATTCTCTATCGGTAGGAATAGCATGAGGAAGAGCACCATTCGGACCTGAAGCGACAATAGGTGAATAAGCTTCTCCTTCTGCATAATCACGGTATTTTGACACCAAAATATTTGCAACTTGCTTTTCTGTATAGCCAGGTTGGAGCATAGGTAAAATTTCCTCATATACCGTGTCAGTAACTTCAACGGCAGCCCTTATACAATCCAATTCATACTCGTCTTTTACTGACGCTAAATCTTCAAGTATCATAGATGTACTATTCCAATCAGTATTTGGGAAAAGGTTCTTCATCTTTTCATATAAAGAATAACTCATGTGATCAGCTTCAAAAGCTATTTTTAGGCCGTCCGGATTCAACTTATTATCTTTAATTTGTTTTAAATGTGAATCCATACCAATAAAACGATCAAAGGATTTCACCTGGGATTTTGATTGTTCAATATATCGACCATCGGTAATAAAGTATTGCCCCAAAGGCGTAACTAAACAAGAAGCAGCAGAACCTGTAAATCCTGATATATATCTTATGTTTGTTAAGTTTGTTATTAAAATTCCATCTAAACCTTTTTCACCTAACACCTTTTTAAGGTTTTCCTGCCTTCTGTTATATATTTCCATAGACACTAATAATTACTCCTTATTAAATTTTTGAATGAGCTCTTCTATAGTTTCCCTTTCTAAGGCAATGTCACTAGAACTTTCACCTTTTTTCTCCAACGCATCTAACACATCTAAGGCTTGAGAAAACAAGCCCTGATTTTTAAGTACCGATACCAATGTAAAAGTGGCTAATCTCGGACTTACTTTCAAAGGATCCGCGTATTCATCAATAGTAACAGATGGAGGAGCAACCTTTTTTACAATAGATTTCTTTTTTTCAAAAGGTTGTATTTTAATCTTTTTCTGTTTTGATATTGACTTTTTTACATTTTGATTTACAATCTCAGTCCCTGCATTTTTTTCAAAAAACTTCTTAGCCGTTTGGTGAGAAGAGTCTAGAGATAATACATATTTCCAAGATTTAAGAAGTCTACTTTTTGCTCTGCCTAAGACAGTTTGGATCTCACATAATTGAATCGCTGCTGATAAATGATCTGCAGCATACAAAAGAACATGCTCTAAAATCTTCTCAGCTTCTTTTAAGTTACCCTCAGTTTTTTCTATATTTGCTAAAANAAATAATCCAGCAGNATCATTTTTNTGNTGNTTTAGNCCAATNTCNCANACNTTNCTAGCTCGATNNAATTCATTGTTTTTNANATACAAATCAGCNANNACAGGAAAAAGAATTGTATCAAAATGATCAGCAAANTATATNTCTAATTCTATTTGGCTATNTAAATCCATTTCATCTTCTNTTTTTNTTTACCCANTCANTAATATAATCAATTGTTTCTTGGACAGGTGTNCCNGGTCCAAAAAGTTTNCCAACTCCAAGNNTTTCCANTCTNGNNACATCNTTTTTTGGNATTATNCCACCACCAACCAATAAAACATCTTNTANTTTNTTTTTTTTCATTNCTTCTAAAACATCNATAAAAATTGTATTNTGNGCATTNTTTAAACTNGANAANGCAATAACNTCTGCATCNTCTTGCANAGCNGCACNNACAATCATTTCTGGAGTTTGTCTCAATCCTAAATAAATAACTTCCATACCAGAGTCACGGTATGCAGAAGCCAATACTTTAATACCTCGATCATGACCNTCAAGACCTGGTTTTGCCATAATGATGCGTATTTTTCTTTCCATATTAATATAAATTAGCCGAGCATATAATTAATTCAAAACTAAGTTTAATTTTTTCATGCCTCGCTATCAATAATAAATGTTGCAGGACCTTGATTAATTAACTCTACATTCATATCTGCACCAAATTCGCCAGTATGAACTTCACCACCTTTATCTTTTAGATACGAGACAAAGTAATCATACAATCTTTTCCCAATTAAGGGAGGTGCAGCATTTATAAAACTTGGGCGAGACCCCTTTTTTATATTTGCACAAAGAGTAAACTGACTGACTACTAAAATAGAACCTTTTACATCATTTATTGATAAATTCATTTTCCCATTTTCATCGTTAAATATTCTGAGTGTCTGAATTTTTTTTACAATGTATTCAGCATCTTTTTTTTTATCATCGATACAGATCCCTAACAAAACCATAATACCATAAGCAATTTCAGAAATTTTTTCATTATCTATTCTAACGCATGAGGAGGAACACCTTTGTATAACCGCAATCATATACTAACCTATCCACACATTATCTTTACCATATTTAGATCGGAGAAGAATTAAAAAATTACTAGAAGATGATACTNAAATATTATGTGCTAAAACTTTAAGATGCCTTGATGAACCTTCATTTGGCAAATGAAAAATCAACTTACAACTCCCTTTGTTATTTTTGCAAATAGTCATTAATTCATCTATATCTTTTGGTTCAGATTCTCCTGAAGGGAACTTTATATTAATTTTCTGGAGTAAACGATGACGAACTTCTTCNACAGGTATTATTTCAGAGCTGATAATTTTTAAATCTGAAAAATCAGAAGTTTCAGATGGNTTTCCTCTAACAAAAACGACACTCTCNTCTTCAATTAGGTGTCCATATGTTTCAAAACAATCACTAAAAGTCACTATTTCAGCATGACCTCCAAGACAATCCATTTCAAAAAAAGCCATTTGCCTGTTTCTTCTATCAAATCGTTTTACAATTCTAGTAATCATCCCCCCNAGGGTAATAGTATCATTTTTTGAAATTTGATTACCTTCTTCAAATGATATCGTGGTGAATTCTTCCAAATCATCTGAGTGCTCTAGTAATGGATGTCCAGATACATATAAACCTAGAACATCTGCCTCTTTTTTCAATGCCTCTTTTTCAGGCCAGTTTTGAGCTGACTGTAAAACAGGGACTTTGATTAAATCACTTTGGTCATTTTTTGAGCCAAACAAATCTACTTGATTACGATTTGTTTCGCTTTGCATTTGTTGACCATATTTTATTGCATCATCAACAGATAAAAATTGTTGTGCTCGACTACCTTCAATGGAATCAAGAGAACCAGACATTATTAAACTTTCCAACACTCTCTTATTTACTTTTTGTTGATCTACTCTTGAACATAAATCAAAAATTGTTTTGAAAGGCCCATTTTCTTTACGTTCTGCAATTATCGTCTCAAGAGCTTTTTTACCTACATTTTTTATAGCATTTAATCCATATGAAATACTTTTGTTATCAATTGGCCTAAAATCCTCAAAAGAGATGTTAAGGTCTGGTGCCTTTACATCAATTGCCATTTTTTTACATTCATTTATTAAAACTACAACTCGATCAATATTCCTCATTTCACTTGTTAAGTTAGCGCTCATGAATTCTGCTGGGTGATGTACCTTTAACCAAGCAGTTTGGTAAGCAACATATGCATAAGCCGTTGAATGGCTTTTATTGAATCCATATTGTGCAAATTTTTCAATAAGACTAAAGATCTCCTTAGCCTTATTCTTTTTTATTCCTTTTTTTTCTGCTCCAGCTATAAACTTTATAGATAATTCTTCCATCAAAGATTTTATTTTTTTACCCATAGCTCTGCGCATTATATCTGCTTCAGCTAATGTAAAACCTGCAACTTCATGTGCTATTTGCATTACCTGCTCTTGATAAACAATTATACCATATGTTTCTTTGAGAATAGGCTCTAATAACATGTGAGGATAGTTAATACTTTTATCTCCATGTTTACGACTAATAAAACTATCTATGTTCTCCATAGGTCCTGGACGATATAAAGCATTCATTGCTATCAAATCTTCTAAAACTGTAGGTTTTAATTTTTTTAAAAACTCACGCATCCCCGATGACTCAAATTGGAATACACCAATTGTATTCCCCTTCGCAAATAATTCATACACTTTGCCATCTTCAAATGAAAGTTTTTCTAAATCTACATTCCCTTCTTTTAGATTAATTAGAGCCACAGCCTTATCAATAACAGTTAGATTCCGCAAACCTAAAAAATCCATTTTTAGCAAACCTAATTCTTCCAGACCTTTCATGTCATACTGGCTTGTAATATCGTTTGTTGAAGATTTATAAAGAGGTATAAAATCAGTTAATTCACTTGGGGCGATGACAACTCCTGCGGCATGAATGGAGGCGTGTCTGTGCATACCTTCTAATACCTTTGAATGATTAATTAACTCTTGAAAGTCTCCTTCTGACATCTTTTTTAATTCAGAACTTTTTTCGAGTGCCTTATCAAGAGTTATATTCAATTCATTAGGAATTGCTTTCGCAATTTTATCTACTTCAGAAAAACTGTAGCCCATAACTCGACCAACATCCCTAACAACCTGCTTAGCTTTCATCTTTCCAAAAGTAATTATTTGCGTAACAGAGTTTTCACCGTACTGCTCTTTTATGTAATCAATTACTTCACCTCTTCTCTCAATGCAAAAATCAATATCAATATCCGGCATACTGATGCGGTCAGGATTAAGGAATCGTTCAAATAACAAATCATGCTTTAAAGGATCAATACTCGTAATACCAAGAGCATAGGAGACCAAACTACCTGCTGCTGATCCTCTACCAGGTCCAACCGGAATTGAAGATTTTTTTGCATATTCTACAAAGTCAGCAGTAATAAGAAAATAACCAGCAAACCCCATATCTTTTATAACATTAAGCTCATGGGACATACGTTTTTTAATTTCAGGAGTAATTTCACCATAAAGATTTTGTGCACCTGATTCTGTAATAGATTTCAGGTATTCGTCAGGGTCAGAAATATTTGCTTCTTTAGGTATGGGAAAATTAGGTAAATGGGACTCTCCTATTGGTAGTGTAATATCAATACTATCTGCAATTTTTCTGGTGTTTTCAATAGCCCCAGGAAATTCTTTAAAAAGTTTATGCATTTCATCTTGAGTTTTAAAATAAAACTCAGGTGTGGCATATCTTAAACGATTTGGATCACTTCTCTCCTTCCCTGTTCCTAGGCAAATGTGTATATCATGAGCTTCCCAATGTTCTTTTTTTGCATAATGAGCATCATTGGTGCATACTAAGGGAAGGTTAAGATCTTGAGAAAGTTTTTTCATATTTTTAAGGTTCTGCTCTTCTTCAGGTATACCATGATTTTGTATTTCTAAATAATATCGATCTTGGAATATTTCAGAAAACAACAATGCTTCTTTTCTAGCTCCTTGATAATCTCCTTTTAACATTTTTTCTGGGACAACACCTTTTAGACAAGCAGACATACAAATTAGACCCTCACTATATTCACGTAATAAATCCATATCAATCCTTGGCCTATAATAAAAACCTTCTAAATAACCCGCAGTAACAAGTTTCATTAAATTTTTATATCCAGTGAAGTTCTGAGCCAACAAAATCAAATGATTATTCCCCCAGCCACCATCAGATCGAGTCTTTTTCTCAAATCGAGATCCAACTGCTACATAAATTTCACAACCAATTATAGGTTTTATTCCTGCTTTCTTTGCTTGTTTATAGTACGGTAAAACACTAAACATATTCCCATGTTCAGTAAGAGCAACTGCATCCATATTTAGATCATCAATCGTATTAACTAATTGATCAATCTTTTGAGCGCCATCTAACAAACTATAGTCTGAATGATTATGTAAATGTACAAATTCCGATGTCATTATAAAGATCCTATATATATTGCTAAAAGTCCCATTATCGTGCTGAATTTTAATATTTTAGAGCTTAGGATAGCGGAAGAAATCGTTTGATTTCTTACAAGCAAAAGTACAACAATTATTAAAGGAATCTCAACGCCAATAAGCATAATAATTAAGTACCAATCATTATAAGTATTATTAAAGTATGGCACTAGCGCAACTAAACAAACTACAAATGATAGAAAAGAAATGAGTTTGATCGCGCCTTTGATTCCATGTTGGATAGGATATGTATTATGGTTGGCAATCTGATCACCTTCAAAGTCAGCTATATCTTTAGTTATTTCTCTAATTAAAGTTAAACTGAATGCCAATAACCCAGGAGTCCAAAGGGGATATATATTTTCAAAAACCGTGCCACAAAAAATAAAAGATAAACCAATAATGAAAGATACTGCGATATTCCCAATCAAAGGTTTTGACTTTAAATGTGTACTATAAANNACNATTANNGGCATTGAAACTACTATACTNATAAAATACGCGTTNGGTGGTAGNTGAAGAGANAAAACNGAACCTGCTNAAAATAGAANAAANCTAAATATTAAAGCTTTGTNTNTTTNTANATTNTTACTTGGGATTGGNCTTGAAGGGCGATTGACTTTATCAATTTCCAAATCTAAAACATCATTAATAGAATTTGCTNCTGCAGTATATNTCATAACNACCAAANCTATTAATATNACCATTAACTNTTGANCCAGANTNTCTAATATTGCAGCTGATATTATCATAGCTAAACCNGANACTAGNACATTTAAAGGNCGAATTAATAAAAAGTAATTNTAGATATCTTTCATTCNNTNNTTNANTNAAAAGAATATACAAATNAATNAANATTANGCTTGAGCAATTAAAACTCTATTNTCACCNTTGAANTCTTTTATTAGTNCTAAATTTCTATAATNTAAATTTTTAAAAATAGAATAAACTTTNNTAGAATGTTCNTNCNTNCCAACTTCNAGGATAATCCATCCNTTAAGTTTTANNATNTCCTTACCAATCTNTCCAAGCCTATGATAAAANATTAGTCCATNATCANAATCTGTTANNGCTATATGAGGTTCAAAGTTTTTTATCTNTTTTGNNAGATNTTTCATTTCATTTTGAGAAACATAAGGTGGGTTNGAAATCAANAANTCATANGNTTTANNNGGANTATCANTCAAAATATTCATCTCATNNAAAAAAACATTTTTNACATTTAGNCTAGATTTATTTTCTTCNGCAATTTCAATNGCNTCNAAAGAAATATCAATNCCAAANACATTTGCTTTAGATATTTCTAATGCTAAGGTTNAAGCAATACATCCAGANCCTGTTCCCACATCAATAATNTCTGGCTTNTNTACCATNTTACNTTTATCAATCNCTATATCNATTAANNNTTCAGTTTCTTGCCTTGGAATNAGAACTTTAGAGTTAACAATATATCGTCTCCCATAAAATTCACAAGAACCCGTAATGTATTGAAGGGGCTCATTATTTTTAACTCGTCTTTTTATCCAGCTCCTTAAAACTAAAAGTTGCTTACTATCTAAAGGCTCTTCAAAACGTAAATAAATATCTAATTTGTTGCATTTTAGAAGAGATCTTAAAAGCCACTCAATTTCTAGCTTTGGATTAGTAAATTGGTTTTGAGAAAAATATTTTTCTGCCCAATTGATGATATCGATTATTCTCCAAATTTTGGACATATACGTAAAAATTTTGAAATAATATCAATTAATATTTGCGGACATAAGTTCTTGCTGTTCAGCGATCTTTAATTTTTCTATAAGTTCGGTTAGATCCCCATCCATAACTTCATTTAGCTTGTAAGAAGTAAAACTAATTCGATGATCAGTAATTCTTCCTTGAGGAAAATTATAAGTTCTTATTTTTGCAGACCTGTCTCCAGTTGAAACCAAACTTTTTCTTTCTGCCGCTCTTTCTGCCGCTGCTTTTTGTTGTTCAGAAGCTAACAACCTTGCTTTTAAAACTTTTAATGCAGCCGCTCTATTTTTATGCTGGGATGACTCATCTTGGCATGTCACAACCAAACCCGTAGGAATATGAGTAATTCTTATTGCAGACTCAGTCTTGTTTACATGCTGACCACCAGCTCCACTAGCACGATAAGTGTCAATTTTTAAATCTCCATCATTGATATCAATATCTACGTCTTCTGCTTCAGGAAGGACAGCTACGGTTGCTGCAGAAGTATGAACTCGACCGCTAGTTTCGGTTTTTGGGACTCGCTGAACTCGGTGAACACCACTTTCATATTTTAACATTCCAAAGGCGCCTTTCCCATTTATAGAAACTATCGCCTCTTTAATACCTCCTATACCCGTATCAGAAGAATTCATTATTTTATATTTCCAATTCTTCCTTTCAGCATATCTTATATATATTCTATATAAATCAGAAGCAAAAAGAGCAGCTTCATCTCCACCTGTTCCAGCCCTTATCTCTAAAATTAAATTTTTATCATCATTTGGATCCTTAGGCAAAAGCAGAATCTTTAATTCCTCCTCTAATTTAGACTTTTTAATTTCAAGAGAAGGTAATTCTTCACGGGCTATTTCAATTAATTCTGCATCGTCTTCATTAAGCATTTCTTTATCTTCATCAATTTGATCTAGAACTGAAATGTATTCTGTTGCGACTTGTACAATTTTTTCTAGAGAGCTATGCTCTTTTGCTACTGATGATAATTTTTTTTGATCATTTAATACTTCTGGCTTTGTCATTTCCTCAGATAAATGATGATATTTATCAATTATCTCTTGAAGCTTTATTTTCAACGTTTGAACTCAGTATTATTTATTAAGTAAGGGTAAACTTCAGAAGTTTAATTATTTATATAAATTTCTTAATCTATAAAACCCTTTGCTATTTTTTTTCATACTTTTTATTGAATTTTTCAATACGACCTGCAGTATCAACTAAATTTTGCTTACCCGTGAAAAACGGATGAGATTTATTTGAAATTTCAATTTTACATAATGGATATTCTTTACCATCATCCCATTTTATAACTTCTTTCGTTTCTACTGTAGACTTAGTTAAGAAACTATAATCACAAGATGTATCTTTAAATACAACTAGTCTATAATTATCTGGATGAACATCTGATTTCACGATTTACTCCTAAAGTTAAATAATTTTTTTTAAGGCATTTTTAATACGCTTAATTCCTTTTTCTATGTTTTGCTTATTGGTTGCATAGGAAAAACGAATATGTCCAGGAGCACCAAAACCATCACCTGGTACAGTAACAACACTAGACGAACGTAGAATATACTCTGAAATATCAAAAGTGTCTCTTAATAACTTACCCTCAACTTCCATACCTAAGAACCTACTAAAATCAGGAAAAGCATAAAACGCACCCGCAGGAGGAAGACACTTAACTCCTGGCAATTGGTTTAAGAGATTAATGATAAAATCTCTCCTTTCTTTAAATGACATCAACATATCTTGAACACATTTTTGATCTCCACTTAAAGCTTCAATTCCTGCAAATTGACCAATAGAATTTGCACAAGAAGTTGCCTGTCCTTGTAATTTTGACATTGCACTAATTAAATCTACTGGACCTGCGGTATACCCAATCCTCCAACCTGTCATTGCATAAGTTTTAGAAAGACTCATACATGTCAAAACAGTAGCACCAATTTTATGATCTCTATTGATTTTTTCAGTACTTATGTATTTTTCATTATACACAAGCCTTTCATAGCACTCATCTGAAATAATTATCCAGTTATTTTCTTTTGCAATTTTTAATAACCTCACTATCCCTTCACTGCTCCAAACTCCGCCTGTTGGATTTGAGGGGGAATTAATAATAATACCTTTTGTTTTTTTTGATATTACTGTTTCAAGATGTGTAAAATCTATTTCAAAATTATTTTCAGGTATAGTATTAACAAAAACAGGTTCAGCATCAGCTAATCGAACAAACTCTGGAAAAGAGACCCAATAAGGCTTACAAACCAATACCTCATCACCCTCATCAAAGAGAGCTTGGCAAGCTGTATACAAACTTTGTTTTTCACCATTTGAGACTAAAATATTTTTTATGCTGTAACTTAAACCATTCTCCCTTTCAAGCTTGCCACAAATTGCTTCTCTAAATTCTATCATCCCTGGGCCTGCTGTATACTTAGTGAATCCTTTATCCATAGCTATTTTCCCAGCATTAATGATATGCGAAGGTGTATTAAAGTCTGGTTCACCAACAGAAAAATTAACAAGGTCAACCCCTTTAGATTTCATTTCTGCTGCTACTGTAGCCATTTCTAAAGTAAACGAAGGCTTTATCTTATTTACCCTATTTGAAAGTTTATGTATCAAAATTTATGTTGCTGTTTATGATGTTTTTCAGTGTTAAAACGTTGATCGTCTTGAGCATCGCTATCCTTTTCTGGAGCGATGGTATTACCATCAACAACAACATCAAAATCTTCTGAAAATATTCTTTTTGATTTTGCATGATTTCTATTTTTTTTATAATAATTTTTTTTGGGTCCCGGACTATGCTTATTCCTCTGTTTATTAACACTTTTAAAATTTTTTTCTTTTTTCAATCTCTTTTCTATCGATTTTTTATTTTTTGTTTTTCCCCGTCTCTTGATTAAGTCATCAGACAAAACAAGATCCATTTCTTTTGTTTCTTCCTTATCTAATTCTTTATCAAAAACAACCTTGTCTATATCAAATAGCCCACTTATTGTCCCATATCCACGCGTTATTCCATTACCCAAGCCTATATAATTTGGCAAAATAATATTAGTTTTAAAATCACCTTTAAATGATTTCCATTTATTATCATCAATTGACTTTGGATGCAAATTAGGAATTTCAACTTTTGTATATATTCCTTTATCAATTGACATACCCATTTCTTTAGCTAAAAAGATTAGATTAATTCCCAATAGTTTGTTTAAATATGATTTTTTTTTCTTAAACGGGATCGATCGGTATTTTTTACCTGTTACATGATTTAAAGCTGCCCATGATGTTAAAAAACTATACTTAACTACAGAACCTGATAAAGCAAATTGCTGTTTTAATGTTTCTTCTTCAAAATCATTAATTGTAAAAGTAATATTCCCAAAATCTAACTCTTTTATTTTATCAGGGATTGAAAGTACTGGTTCTACTCCCTCTTTAATACCGATTATGTAAATTTGCTCATTCAAAATTTTGACCTGCACCCTGGGATAAGAAAATTTTTTCCTATAAGTCCCATCCAACATTGGGGTAATTGGTTCACTAGCATGCTTTTTGATGAAAACTCCTTTTACCTGATATGGAGTTTTTCGAACTGGTTTATCTGTGCTTAGCCTTAATACAGTAGTCTTTATATCCGGGAATATTTCATTCATTTTTAAATAAAAATTTTAGAAAATCATTGACTCATTGTATCTAAAAATTCCGCATTAGTCTTAGTTCTTTTCATTCTATCTTGAATAAAGGACATAGCTTCGTCTACTTTCATATCATTCAATAGTTTTCTTAATATCCACATTCTTCCTAATTCTTTTCTTCCAAGCAACAACTCTTCTTTTCTAGTTCCTGATTTTATGATATCAAAAGCAGGATATACTCTGCGATCACTTAATTTCCGATCAAGAACTAACTCCATATTACCGGTACCTTTAAACTCTTCGAAAATAACTTCGTCTGCTCTACTCCCTGTATCAATAAGAGCTGTAGATACTATAGTTAAACTTCCTCCTTCTTCCGTATTCCTTGCAGCACCAAAAAATTGTTTTGGTTTTTTTAAAGCATTAAAATCCACTCCACCTGAAAGTATTTTCCCACTGTGAGGGATTACAGCATTGTGTGCGCGAGCTAATCTTGTTATACTATCAAGAAGAATCACTACATCTTGTCCGTATTCAACCATCCTCTTTGCTTTTTGCAGAACCATATCAGCAACAGAAACATGACGTTCTGGAGGCTCATCAAAAGTCGAGCTAATTACTTCTGCATCAACATTTCTTTTCATGTCTGTAACTTCTTCAGGTCTTTCATCAATTAACAAAACAATCCTTTTCGTCTCAGGATGATTTTCACTAATAGCATTAGCTAATTTTTGCATTAAAACTGTTTTACCTGTTTTTGGCTGAGCAACAATTAAACCCCTTTGGCCTTTGCCAATTGGAGAAACTAGATCCATAATTCTCATAGATAAATCTTGTATTTTTGTCTCAAGATTAAACTTTTCTTCAGGGTATAAAGGCGTGAAATTATCAAACAGAATTATTTCATTGAGTTTTTCAATTTTTTCTTCATTTATCGTCTCAACTTTCAGCAACGCATAAAAACGCTCTTTAGATTTAGGAGGTCTAATTTGACCTGAAATTAAATGACCAGTTTTCAAACTAAACCTTTTTATTTGAGATGGACTTACATAAATATCATCAGGACCAGGCATATAATTAAAATCAGGCGAGCGAAGAAATCCATAGCCATCTTGCATGACCTCTAAAACACCTCTTGCAGAGAAAGAGCCATCGTTTTTTGCATTAGCCTCTAATATTTTAATAATCAGAGCCTGTCTATTTAATCCCGCTATACCACCATCAATATTTAACTTTTGCGCTAATTTCGATAGTTCTCGAATATTTAAGGATTGCAGTTCATTAAGATCCATAAATTTAAAACCTATAAGTAAATTAAGGAATACATTGTAAAAAGACGTCGAGGGAAATTCGAGTCATTGTGAAATTACATTAAATATAATAGTTGTCAAAAGATATTTCAAAAGCGTGAAAAACTTCTTCTGCAATGTAATGCGATCCAAATATTAACCCTACAGACGAATTATTTTTAACTAAGTTTTTAAGACTCTCCGATCCATTTTTTATAGAGCTAACGGGGTTGCACTTAATATTAACTCTAGTTAACTCTTTCTCTAAAATATTAGATTTAAGCAAAAAGCCTTTTTGATCCTCAGAAATAAAAAGGGTCTTAAAATTTTTTAAAATTACACTTTTCAAAGATATTAAATCTTTATCTTTTTTCAAGCATAGTAGGCCATGAATGTCTTTCCCTGGGTATAACTCCTTTAATGCTTGTAAGGTCTTTTCCATTCCTTTTTTATTATGTGAAACATCGTAAAACATTCTTTCCCCAATTTTCTGCATCCTGCCTGGCCAAAGTACCCTTTTTAATGAGTTATAAATCATATCATACTTAATTTTTGGATCAAATTGACTTACTACATCAATCGCGAGAGTAGCGTTACGAGCTTGATGTGAACCAAAAAGCGGGATGGTATATTCTTGACTATTAAAGGTGAATTGAGTTCCCCTAGAGTTAACACTTATATTTTTTGGAATTTTTGAAATTTTTATTTCTGTGTTAAGAGCGATTGCTTTTTTTTGAAAAATATCCAAAATATTGCTATCCTGCTTATAAACAAACACAGGAGTTTTTTCTTTAATAATACCAGATTTTTCCTTAGCTATTTGTTCAATGGTCTCACCTAAAATTTCAGTGTGATCCATCGAAATTGAAGTAATCACAGAAATAACTGGGCTTATTATATTCGTAGCATCTAAACGGCCTCCCAGTCCTGTTTCTATAACCGCAATATCTACTTTTTTTTTACAAAAATAATCAAATGCCATTACCGTTGTCACTTCAAAAAAAGTTGACCCTATTTTATTTATTTCATTAAAAGAATTATCCAAAAAAGAGACAATTTCCTGGTCAGGAATAGGAAGCCCATCTACCCTTATGCGTTCATTGAAATTGAGTAGATGAGGCGAGGTATATATGCCAACCTTATAACCACTATATCTTAAAATTCTTTCAATGTATGCACAGGTTGATCCCTTCCCATTTGTGCCAGCTACGTGTATTGTCAAAAACTTTTCATGTGGGTTGTCAAAGAACTTTAACAAGTTTTTGGTATGTTCAAGCCCAAGCTTTATTCCACGTCTTTGAAGAGAAAAAAGAGAATTTAAATAATTTTTAATTTTATAGTTCAATTTGAATTGCCTGCTCTGTTTTTTTTAAACAAAAACTACTAGCAATATCATCAAATAGAGAGGGGCCATCCGTTACATAACATTTTATTTTTCCATTTTTTCTAGAAGAAAACCCATTAATTTTTTCAAGAGTTAAAATGACATTTTTTACAACCGCATTACCTGAGTCTACCAAGTTCACTTTTTCTCCAAGAGTTTTACTAATAGTCTTTTTTAACAAAGGGTAATGCGTACAACCAAGAATGACGGTATCAACTCCTTCCTGTTTTATATTAGCAAGATAGTGTGCTGCTATTTGCATAGGAATTTTTCCTTCAGTCCACCCTTCTTCTGCCAATGGGACAAATAACGGACACGCTTTACTAATTACCAAAGTTTCAGGTTTAACAGCTTTTATTTTTTCCCCATATACATTAGATCGAATAGTAGCAGAAGTCCCCAGAACTGCAATCTTATTATTCTGATTCATTCGAATTCCTCTTTTTACCCCAGATTCAATTACTCCAATAATAGGAACTGAAAAAACCGAGCTTAAATATTTCAAAGCTAAAGCAGACGCTGTATTGCAAGCTACAATAATAATCTTGCAATCTTTTTTATTGAGCCAATTTGTAATTTCTGATGCATATTGCTGTATACGACTCTTGCTTTTATTTCCATAAGGAACCCTTGCCGTATCTCCAACATAATAAATAGTCTCATTAGGTAAGCTCTTTGCTAAAGCATCGACAACGGTAAGACCTCCAATTCCCGAGTCAAATACTCCAATGGGTCGATTATCCATCTTTCACTCTTTAACTAGTAATTTCTCTCGTGATGATTTAAAGCTTTTAATAGCATAATAAATTGCTTCAGCTATTTTTTGTTTATGCCTGCTTTGTTTTAACATTTTTTCTTCAGCTGGATTTGATAAAAAACCCACCTCTACCAACGCATTAGGCATTGAAGCCCCAATTAGTACATAAAAACCTGCTTGCTTGACACCTCGATTAGGAGTTTTAAGTTTTTTATCAAGTTCTATTTGAATAATTGATGCTAAATCTTCACTTTCTTTCATAAAAGTACTTTGTGCCATAGTTGCCATAATTAAATTTTCACCAGCTAGGTTTTCATACTGGTCAGGTATATCCTCAAATTTAATTACCGAGTTTTCTCTTGAAGCAACTTCAATAGCATCTTCGCTCTTTCCTGGACGAAGTAGGTATGTTTCAAAACCTTGAATCTTTCTGTTTTTGTTCGCATTAGCATGAATACTAACAAATAATTTCCCATTAGCATCATTTGCAATTTTTGTTCTATCCAATAGAGGTATAAACACATCTTCATCTCTAGTATAAACGACTCTTATACCTGATTTTTCTAATAAACTTCCAATCCGCATTGTAATNTCAAGAGCCACATCTTTTTCTTTTGTCCCATATTTTCCTATTGCNCCAGGGTCCTTCCCTCCATGCCCAGCATCTAAAACAACCGTATCNAAACGCCANCGAGCTTTTGCCTGTTCAACATATTTATCACGTTGCTCAATTGGTGTACGTAAAGTGATTATTATTTCNCTAGGATCCAGACTTTGAAACCATTCATGGCTTATAACTTTTGAGCCAAGNTNAAAAGCAACTTGAGCAGTAGAACCTATTTGATCTGACTCTATTTGTCGAATNGCACCTCTAGTAACTCCTAANTTGATAGATGCTGTNTCTATNGTTCCTCCTGAGATAGTTAGATAATACCAGCCGTGTTTGTTTATAAAAGAACTTATCCCATTTTCAGCAAAAGGCNTTTTTGTCTCCAANCTAATAATAGTTCCATTAGACTTAACATCAATTTCAATGTTTGTGATATCATACTTTATTACATTTATTTCNAAAATTTCTCTTAATGGNTCGAAATCAACTTCNGGCATTATTGAAGATTTNAGAATATTAAAAAAATCATGAGCGGGNATAAAAAGGTCATTNTTTTCAACATTAACTGTCTTCGACATTTGAAAAATTTTTTCATCAATAATNATAAAGCTNCTGTAACCAGAAATTTTTATTTTACTACCAGCAACATATAGAACTATTTTTTTTCTTTCTGCATTTTCATATATTTTTGAAGATAACGATGAGGATAAATCCTTTGCGGATATAAATAAGGTTTTCCCAACCTCAATAGACTTTATTTCTGATTCAGTACCGGCTCGGCGATTAAAAACATGAATATCACCCANTANCAATGAAAANAAAGTTATTATAAAGAATACTAATCGCATTTATAGAATATTATTTTGTTTTATGATATGATTAGCACTTATTTNAGCTAAGAATTTAATTATTAGTCTCAAAACAAAAGCGCCCCAAAAATTAATTTTTGGGGCGCTATTTNAGATCTCACATTAAATTTATTTTTTTTCGTACCACATTACTAAAATTGCCANTGATAAAATCCCAGCAAANCCAGCGTCGCCAAACTGAGACATTATACGTCCTAAGCCNGCGATAACTCCAAAGTAATCATCAAAAAGAATACCAACAATAATGCCGATCACGACTAAGGTTTTGGCTANATCAGTCAGTTGANTCAGCCATTCGTTAACCTGTTGCATGCCTTTTAGCATAGTTTCCTCCTGTTTTCAGGAAAAGGTTGANTACAAAACAATCTGNTTACCTTAACCCATAGTTATTATGCTAGAAACGAGAGAAAAACCAATAAAGCAAGTAAACCAGCAAACCCACCATCTAAAAATGTGTTTACAAGGTCTACAATGCCGCCAATAGGATCAAAACCCGTGGAATAAATAATGTTTACAAAAACAAACAAAACAATAAGTGCTTTAATTACACCTACTACACCCGATGCCGCATTTTGTACGGTTGAAGTTACATCAGCCATGCCGATACCTCCTTGGTTTGGTTTCTTGGTTAATGATACTACCTTGTGTAGTAACATTAATTGCGAAAAAAAGATTAACAAANAGACAATGCANTANTGTAATTTTAAACGTNAATCTATTTTATCAACNGAATTTACTAAAAATGTTGTTATCAACAATATTTATATTTACAAAATACTTTCAATATGTAAAATATGTTCTATTGCTTNCTCATAAACGATTCTTGGTGAAATTAATTCAGTACATAAATTNCATAGCCTCCAATGATCTCTTTCATGGGTGCATATTGTTTTAGGCTTAATAATTTTACCATATTTATTTTTTGGTTTTGTTAAGCTNGGGTTCTGAGATCCAAACAACGTAATCACGGGAATCCCAAAATAACTTGCTAAATGNCCCGCCATTGAATCGAGCGCAATAAGACACTTTTGNTTGTTTATATAATCACAAAAACTAACTAAANTTNCTTCAAAGTATTGCAATTCTAAATCTTNAATTTTTAATTTCGAAACAAGACTGGANGACTCTTTAGTAATTACAATACTTACTTTAAATTTTGTACTAAGTAANCGAGCNAATTCTACCCAATGAGCATCAGGCCAAGACCTTGCTAAATCTGAAGCTCCTGGNTGCAAGACAACACATCCATCCTNAATNGAATGATATCTACNNTTTTTNTCGCAACTGGATCGGCATCCAAATTTTTCAATTAATTTCAAAGCTCTNNTNNTTTGGTGAACATTTTGATCCATNANAAAAGTATTNGTNTAAAAATANCNTCCTCCTGTNGTNTCATANCCAAAACTAATNTTTGNNTGNGTNTTCCATAAAAACCANGAGTTNCTTATATCTCCCTTAAAATCAACNCCCAAATCAATATCNAATNNANGNAAGCTTNTAGCAAAACTCCTAATTTTATACCATTCNAAAAANGACCANCCCCANTTTGTCCAAGGTACAGATACACCAATNANNTNATCTGCTAGCTNTAAATANTCTGCAAGCTCTTTTGCGGATTCATTGCAAAGCAAAATTATTTTTGCATTTGGAAATTTAAGCTTAATTGATTTTAAAATAGGTGCGATAATAATCACGTCACCTATTCGATGATATTCTGTAACTAATATAGTTTTTATATTTATGGATTGAATATCGTATTTTTTTCGAAAAAAATTAAAAAACTTAAAATATGGAGCAATCAAAATGCTAAATATTTTTGCCCAAAAAATGTAACTTGGCTTATAAATCATATATCTAATTTTTTAAACCTATTAACGAATAATACCTATACAATTCATCAGCAACTTTACCTATGCTATGGTGTTTATTAACCCAAGCTTTCCCCTCAGATCCTCTAAGTAAAATATTATCAGGGTCTTTAATTAGGCCTCGTAATTTAGGTTCCAATGATTTTTCATTAATATTGATAAAAGGATGATCCTTAATGAAATTCTCATATGATTGATTCATTTCAGTAAGTGTGCAAATACCCATGGATAAAGATTCAATAGAATTCATTCCGTACCCCCATCCTCCTTTGTCTCCTATTTGATCAATAAAAATATCTAGTTTACTTTTTCTTTTTAAAGCTACTCTATTTGTAACATTCTCTATTAAATCAAACTCTATTTTTCTTTCCAATTTTAACTTTTGGCATACTCTGATAATATGGTCTGATCCTTTATAAAAACGATTGGTCGGTGCATGCCCAACTCTCAATATTTTATTTAGGCTTGTTTTTTTAATAAACCTCGAAGTTTCAAAAGGTAAAAAAAGATATTTAAGGTTAGGATGCTTATCCAACAAATCTAGTTCATTTGTTAAGTTTAAATTTGAAAATTTATCAATTATCGGCATCACTCCTCGACTTCTCAAGTCTTCACCATGATAATGACAAATAATTTTTTTATTTTTCTTTATTAATTCTTTTACAAAACTTTCGTTTTTCAAAAAATCCATTCCACTTTCAAAATGATAAACATCAAATTTGTCTAATTCAAAATTTTTAATAGCTTTATAAACAATCGGTTTCCAAAACATATCCTTAATTTTTAAAAAAATATTATCAAAAAAACCTTCTGGTTCCCAAATAGGAGGATATCCTTTTTTCCCTTTAAAATAACCCTGCTCTCCTCTATATAATTTATATATCAAATTCCTTAAATAAGCCATTCTAGGGTTAGTAAAATTAAAAGGAAGATTTAAACAAATATCGTCATTAAAATTTTTGGGAGACTTAAAGAACGTTAGAGTTCGACACTGATTCCCCCTTCTCTCATGTTCTTTTTTCCATAAAGTTAGAGTCCCAACTGTGTTTTCAGGAGATATATATAAAATTTTCATAAAATACTAACTATGGGATATTCTAACTTTTGCCATGGAATAGAAATAGATTTTTCCCCAGTTTCATCGGGAGGATTNATAATTGTTNTACATAATTTNTTTTTAAAAANAATANNATGTGGCTTNGGANNATNAATNTANAANGTAAGNCCACTTAAATGAAAACTTTTTATNGNTTTTNTTCCAATCGGNCAATNCATGTNCTCATTAATNGTTATAATNACTTNATCNTGAANATCTTGCACTTCATATGAAACATAATTTGATATTTCCCAATACTTCAATATNCTTGAAGTTGTACCCATTAGTATATCTTNACTATCCACCATTTNTTTTAGCANNTTTAGGTTNTGATATAANTTTTTAGGAATAGACNTAGATAAATTTTCNTTAAAATGTGTATATAATATCATNAATCCTTGATTTTTNATCAATCTTTTAAGATTTTGAATTTTTATCTGATCANNAAACTCNTATAAATCTAATTNCCCAGCATTNCCCCAAGAATTAATAAAACGTATNAATTCCCATNNTTTATTCCCNTCTCTCAAAAATAAGGGTCTCAATAATTTATTATCATCATCATAAATNGGATCTTNNACATTTNGATATNTTNTTTTTTTNAAAAGTNTCTGNATAANNGACTTTGTAAAAATTGANAAATTNTTTTTNCCTTCNTGCCCAATAATATGTGTTNCTTTNCCAGTCCAAACGTATTCAAATCCAGATTCANATAATAAATCTGANTGGTAACAGGAGTGATTNGGATCATCNCCATGCATATTAGGNTAATCACCAATTTTTTGATAATTAAGATTTATTCCATGGTTTACCCAAACAGGNACATCAAAATTATATTTATTTAAAACTNCNATNCCTTTNTTTGCGNAGCTTCTTCTAAAACCACCNTTATCAAANTTNCCCCATGAATGNAANGTGTCAATATGNNTAGATTGTAAANANGTTCTAATNATAGGCGCTAACAGGGTNTCTTTATNAGTCAANCCCTNAAAGTAAGAAAGTTGAAATGATTTAGATCCATTNAANAACCAAAANCTNTTACCTACTTCTAACCCAAGACCTGGTCCATATATAGTTTGANTTTCACTGTTTAGAAAATCCATAAANTGTACAAAAGANTCTAACGAAGANNCATTNTCNATATCGCTTGAAATAGAGAATGCACATTTAAAAGGATANGGAAACTTCCGTACCTTGANATTCATTTNATATTTTTAATGAATTTTGCAGGATTCCCTGCAAATATTGTNTTAGNNGGNACTTCACTAGTTACNACNCTACCTGCTCCNANAGATGNACCNTCACCAATTTTCGANCCGGGTANCANAATAGCGTGAGCACCTATTCTNACATTACTCCCAATNTACACATTTTCTGCATGCCCNGANTGTGNNTTNTGNGGGTTNTTTTTNGAATGTGAAAANCCTTCNGTAGTTACGAANACAAAGGGGCCAATCATTGTATTATCCCCAACNAATATTNNAGAGTCCTTTCCAGCATATATATGNNCACCAAAACCNATNGAAATATTNTTTTTNAAAAAAATATTTTCNGGNTAATTNCCAAAACGTNCNGTNGGATTAATNTCAATNTTTTCATANCTNCCNAGACNACTCTTTGCCCAAACNTTTCCNGTNANAAATGATGTAATTAGNANNTATACCTGTTTCCAAAAATAAATNGAAAAAATTNTCCTTATTTTTTTTATNCTNNTCATTANGAAANTCTCCATTTTGATAGATCTTTTTTNATTANNCTTGATAATAAAGTGATATCATGNTCAAAAAANTTATCCATTTTTAANAGNAAANTTTCAGGNAAATGATCNAGNGGATCATNAGTGATNTTCATTTTATGGATTTTATCTGCTANATTNAATTTTGTTTTTATNTTCATCTTCTTTTTTAAAGCAGAACCATAATTAGTTATTTTNGTAAGANNNTCNTTNTTTATTCTATGNGTTTTATTATACGAACTAAANCGATGAGGNANNTCAANATCNACATTTAAAAAATTTAAAACTTTAANATACTCAGATTCTGTTGAACTTTTAAAATCATCATATAAAACAAAATGTATTTNNTCTGAACTTATTTTNGATAACAACCTNTTAACTTGCTGGCCTAATTTTGCAATATTNCCATAAAGAATTAATTTNGGGTCTATGCANCCNANNGGAATATTCNTCCCAGACTTCCTNNTTTCCTNTAAAAACCATGCTTTTTGAAAATCNGTTTCTATTTCTCCAAACACTTTTAAAGCTA
The DNA here is from genome assembly GCA_002691285.1 of Fidelibacterota bacterium. Lineage (GTDB taxonomy): Bacteria > Fidelibacterota > Marinisomatia > Marinisomatales > UBA1611. Next base: position 26,106 of record NZHK01000078.1, read on the forward strand.
CCTGATGAAAAGACCGTGCAATTTCAATAGGATTCCTAATCATTGTAATAAATTTAACATCTCTNTTATANTTGTATATATTTTGCACAGCTACTCTGGAATACAAGTATAATGTTGAAGATTCCCCAATAGCTATTGCATTTCTTTTACCATGGGAAAAACAATCTGCGTATTTCTCTTTGTTTCGAATCCCACCATTATTTATATCTTCACTGAAATAATGCGGTTCTTTTGGATTGGACATAGTAATCTGAGAATGACTTTTTAAATAATTATGAAGAGAAGTTGTTCCGCACTTAGGTGCACCAATTATAAAGAAGTTAGGTTTTAATAAAGCCATNGGTATTAGGCAAAAATTTTATTCAAACTTTGTATATTTATTATTTTAAAATAAAAAATAACTGCAATGTAGAAAAACATAATTAATAGATTNACAGTAGAGTTGTCTTNATAAACAGAAAAAGCTGCATAGCTTATAAATAATAATAAAAATATAATAATTAAGCTTTTATACTCAAGTTTAACAAAAATTAGATATCTATTAATAAAAAACATCGATAGTGCCATAAGACCAAAAGATATACANGTTGCATAAGCAGCACCAACTGCTCCAAATATTGGAATAAGCAAAAAACATAGTCCAATATTAGTGAATGCTCCAAACAGTCTCGTCCAAGCTGCATATTTGGGTCGACTTTTTAAAAAAACCCCTGGTGTTTGAAGATGATAGAATCCNTAAAAAAAATAGCTTAAGCCTATCCAAGGAATAATATTTAAAGAGCCGAAAAAATCTGACCCAAAAAAAGTTATACCCAAAAAACTTGTTTTTATTAAATCATCTGTCCAAAAAAGTAATAATATCCAAATAAATCCCAGTATTGCCAAAACTATACTATTAATTCTTGGGTAAATTTTACTTCGAGAGTCAAAGTTTTTTTCTAAAAAATAAGGCTGCCATCCCATATTAAAACCATTTACAACTAAAAGCATTAGAACCCCTATTTTATATCCTGCATTATAAATACCTACAGTTTCAAGGTCTGTTAATAGTTTCAATATNTATCGATCTGCAACCTCCATTGCCATTGCAAATAAACCTGCTGGAAGAAAAGGAAGCGCAAAGGATAAAATAGTTTTCCACTTAACAATTGACAGACTAGAAAATCTAAATCTTTGATAAATATAAGGAAGAACTAAAATAAATANNATTAAAGAGGCAATTAGATTACTTAAGAAAANACTCCCAATATTCATTTTAAAAATAATAATAAAAACCAAGTTGCAAAGTAATGTAACACCCACATTCAAAAAACTAAAGAAAATNAAAAGGCGGGGGCGATTTTCGGCTCTTAAAGCAAGCATAGGAATGGACCATATAGTATCAAGAAAAATTATAATCCCCATCATAACCACATAAGAAGGCTTTACAACACCAAAAAAAACAAGAGAAAGGTTTTCTCTAAAAAAGTAAAATAATAACAAAAATGGTATTCCTGTTAAAACAAGTGATATAATAACATTAGTCATTATACTCATGCGATCTTCTTTATTAGCAGGAACGTAGTTTTTTAAAAACGCTGCACCCATTCCATAGCGAACAACTATATTTAGCAATGGAACAAAAGTGTAAAAAAGAGCAACTATCCCATACTGTTCTGGAGTAAACTGGTTCGTATAAAGTGGCAAAAGTAAAAAAGTTACTAAACGAGTTATAACATGACCAAAACCATATACAAGAGATTGTTTTCCCAAAAGTTTTATAGACATGTTAACAATCTAGATTTAATTCAATAGTATCTCTAAATATACCACTTGCACCAAAATTTTCTTTAAACCTCCCTAAGCCCATATTAGGTTCCCCATTNACAGTAAAAATCCCAAAATCAAAAACTTCAAACTTTGATTTTATGGCCCATTCAAAAATATTATAAAATAAAATATTAACAGCTCTTAAATCAGAATAACGTTCATCATGGCTAATATAAAAAGCCAATAGAACTCGCTGATTAATTTGAAAGGTTACCACTCCAGCAATCATCAACTCATCATAAAATGCAGCAAAAAGCCTAATCTTATCTGGAAACAAATTAAAAAGGTTCATTAGCTCCCCAAGAGTGTGAGTTGGGCTAACTCCATGTCGTATTTCTAAATTATCTTTTAAAATTGCATAAAAAGCTTCAATATTTTTAGATTGCTTAACTACAATATTTTTATCTATTGCTTTCCTGACAGCTCTTAAATGTGATGGTCTAAATTTCATTTCTGTTTTTTCAATTGTTTCTTCTAGAAACAATATACTTGTCACTTCTCTTTTAGCATAAACAAATCCAAATTTAAAAAAACTATATTCCATATAATTTGAGAGTCTTCTTTGATATAAATTCGGAGGCAAGCTTATTCTGATACACTGAAATTTTTCATTTTTAGCGTATTCAATTAATTTTTTAACAAGACCAAAGGAATCTGCAATAGATAAATTTTCAGGTAAAGTAAAAGATCCTACTGTCGCACCTGGATGAGAAACTAATGTTTTTTTACCCTTCAAAACTTGTTCGGCTGCAGGTAACAACGAAAACAAGCTTCCTTTTTTTCTTACCATCACGCTATGATCTTTAAATCTACTTTCGGGATGATAATTAAGGAATGATCTTAAATGAAAAATTGTGCCATTGTTTGTTTTAGGAACAAATAAATCCCAAGCTTGCTCTTCATCTTTTTGAAAACGTAAAAACTCTAACATTATGATTCTTTTTACAAATAAATTAATTATTTCATCACATAAATTTAAGTTATAGTTGTTGGATGGTGTTTAAACTAGATTTTAATTTGAGCATATAATTTAAAGGACTAAAAATTGAATACTAATATTGAAAAATTGATNGCTAGAGAAATTTTAGACTCAAGGGGAAATCCTACTATAGAGGTTGACATAACAACAGGTTCCGGTGTTTTTGCTCGCGCTTCTGTTCCATCAGGAGCATCAACAGGAGAATACGAAGCAATTGAACTAAGAGATAAAGATAAAAAAAGATACTTTGGAAAAGGTGTCAAAAATGTTGTAGATAGTATTAATACTACAGTTGCATCTGCATTGAAAGGATTTGATGTTACCAAACAAGAAGAAGCAGACAAGTTGTTAATTGAAATTGATGGGACTAAAAACAAATCTAAACTCGGGGCAAATGCCATTTTAGGTACATCTTTAGCTATTTCTCACGCAGGAGCAAAAGTATCAGAGAAAAACTTGTTTGAATATTTAAGCAATAACAACCACACAATGTTACCAGTTCCAATGATGAATATTTTAAATGGCGGAAGTCATGCAGATAATTCTGTTGATATTCAAGAATTTATGGTCATGCCTTTTGGCGCAAACTCATTTTCTGAAGCGCTTAGAATGGGCACAGAAATATTTCACTGTCTTAAAGAAGTTTTAAAAATAAAAAAAATGGCTACTTCTGTTGGAGATGAAGGTGGGTTTGCCCCTAACCTAAGATCCAATGAAGAAGCTATAGAAGTAATCTTAGAAGCAACTGAGCATGCAGGTCTAAAGTCAGCTTCAGATATCTATATCGCTTTAGATGTAGCCGCTAGTGAATTATTTGAAAACAATAATTATAATTTATACTCAGAAAATAGAACACTAGACTCTAAAGGCATGGTTGAATACCTAGGTAAATTAATTAACCAATACCCTATTATCTCTGTGGAGGATGGATTGGATGAAAATGACTGGGCTGGGTGGGCTCATTTTAACAATAACTTTGGTGATCAAGTTCAAATTGTTGGTGATGATTTGACTGTAACAAATATAGAACGTTTACAACGTGCAATAAATGAAAAGAGCATGAACTCTATTTTAATAAAGTTAAATCAAATTGGAACCGTTACTGAAACTATTGAAGCCGTAAANAAAGCACGTTCAGCGGGGTTTGGTGCTATCATATCTCATAGATCAGGAGAGACAGAAGACACAACCATAGCAGATTTATCTGTTGCTATGGGTATGGGTCAAATAAAAACAGGGTCAGCATCACGAACAGATAGAGTCTGTAAGTATAACCAGTTATTACGAATNGAAGAAATTTTAGGGAGCGACGCTACGTTTGCAAACATAAACTGTTTGGGGCACATTAAAAATGAATAGGTTCCAAAAAATAAAACAAAAAAATCAAAAAAAAATTCTTCAAAAACAAATTGACGAAACTCAAAAAAAACTTGTTCGAGGAGCGCTTAGCTTAATTGGTATCTTAATGGCTCTGACTTTTATTTTTGGAGATCATGGTTTACTTCAACTTTATAAACTAAAAAAAGAAAAAAANAAAATTCAAAANCACATAACTAANNNTAGAGAAGAAAANGAAAAACTNNNTTCAGAAAAACATCGNCTTGAAAATGATATAGATTATATTGAAAAACTTGCAAGAGAAAAATATCGAATGGCNAAACCAGGCGANAANGTGTTNAANGTTATNGATAGCAATAAAAAAACAAAAAAANAANNAGCATAANANCTNANNATGTTTNTTCTANNTCAGNNTCCTTNTTTTTTCTTTTTTTNNTACTTAANGACTCAATTAAANCTTTTTCATCTGATTGCGTTTTGTTTCTAGCAAAAGCATCTAAATATATTTCGACTCGACGGTTATATTCCCTTAGTCGATCTTTTTCTCTTCTTGTTTTTTTACTTTTAATTGTTTCTACCGATATTATTGGGCGATACGGACCATAGCCTAAAGCAGAAAAATATTCGTAATCTATTGAAGCAAATTTATTCATTTGCTTTACGACATTTAAGGAGCGAGCTGAAGACAGTTCAAAATTACTATCGTATATCGTTCTTTTTCCTTTTGGTATAGGAGCATCATCTGTGTGACCTTCACAGCGAATTTCAATAGCTAACTCCCGACCACTATTTCTAAGCTCTGACATTAATGGAAAGTTTTCATCTGAACTATCAGGAATAGATGATAAGTCAATTTTCATAAGATCTGTTTCTTTGATTAAGCTCCCTATGCGTGCTATTTTTGGTAGATATTCGGAAGAAATATCCGGACTTAATTGCTCAAATAATTTTCCACGAATAGTGACTTTTACTCCTTTGGATACTCTTTCCACATCAATGTTTTTATCATCTAACCCTTCTACCATTTGCTCATGAGCTTTATCAAGCAATTTTTGAATCTGAAGGTCAATCTGTTTTTCAGCTTCACTTAAAATCACCATAAGCAAAACAAAAAAAGTAAGTAACAAAGTAACCATATCGGCATACGTTATCGCCCAGGCTTGAGTATTTTTCTTTGATTTAGCCATTTGGTTTTTTTGTTTTTACAATTTATATATATTTATTCTAATTAATCAGAATCTTTATTTTCGCTTTTTTTGCTCTTTAATTCTTTAGGAACAAAATTCATTAATTTTTCTTTGATTAGAATAGGGTGCTCTTTTGCATGAAGCATAAGAATGCCTTGGGCAACAATTTCTTTATGCCTTAGTTCGTTTATTGATCTACGTTCAAGTTTAGCTGCAATAGGTAAAAATACTAAGTTTGCAAAAACCACACCATAAAGAGTTGTAATAAGGGCTGTTGCCATGCCTTGTAGAAGGTCTGCAAACTTTTCAGCAACACTTCCGCTACCGCCTGTATCAAAACCATACATCATTACAATTAAGCCGATAACGGTCCCCATCATACCGAATGCAGGTGCATATGTACCCATAAAAGTAAATAGTTCTGCTCCTGCTTCGTGGCGACTCATAATATTATTCATCTCCATATCCATATTAGCCTTGAGCTTTTTTGAGTCTCTTTCAAATGTAGCTTGTTCGAGATAATTTGAAAAAAATGGATCTTCAATTTCTCTAGCGTGTTTTTCTAATGCAAAAAGGCCATCTTTTCTTCCAATCGCTGCAAGCTCTAGCATTTTATCAATTACAGCTAGATAATCAAAAGCTAAAGATCGCACTGTAATTCCTATCACAGCAGGTATCGTTTTTATACTATTAAAAGGTATTGCTACCATCGCTGCTGCAAAAGTACTCCCGATTACAATAAACAAAGCTGATGGACTGACAAACCAATTAAGTTTTTGAGGAAAGGTTGCAGATGTTTTTTGTAGATAAATACCGATAAGAATGATTATTAAACCTGCAACAATACCTATTGGAGTACCAAGATCTTTTCCAATATTTTTTTTTTCTAAGTCCATGTCTTATTAAATTGTTTTATTTTTCAATGTATTTACAATATTAATTCTAGAATAAAGAACAATCTGAAGCAAAATATTAATCTTTCTTTTTACCTTTTGATAAATTTTTGCTATTTTTATACAATCTTTTTTCTTCTTCTTGTGTTAAACTTTTAAAACCCTCTCTATTTATTTTATCTAAAATAGAGTTTAAATCCCTCTCTATTTCAACCGAACGAGATATCTCTTTCTCTTGGTTTTGGATTCTATATTCCAAAACCTTTTTAAAAACTGAAAACCATAATGATCTAAAGTGAACTGGCCTCCTTAAATATAGATAGCCTATTATCATTCCAAAAAGATGTGTTAGATGACTAATATTAGTAAAATTATTGAAAGAGGAAAAAAATGCTATTACACCTATTCCAATAACAAACCAAATCGACTTAATTGGAATAATTCCGTAGAGGTACACTGTTCTATTCGGGAACATAACACCATAAGCAAGTAGAACACCATATATTGCTCCACTTGCGCCTACAATCGGAATAGTTGATTGCAGCCCAAAAAGCATTGTACCCAATCCAGATCCTACTCCTGTTATAAAATAAAAACGTAAGAAGTTTTTTTTACCCCATGCTCGTTCTAATTCAGATCCAAACATCCAGAGAACAAACATATTTATTAGCACATGCCAGATATCACCATGGAAAAACATATAGGTAAATGGTTGCCATATTTTCAACTGCGACCATACCAACTTAGGTACTAAGCCAAAATTGGAAAAAAATATTATCTCAGAACTAGAAATACTCTGAAAAATAAAAATAGCGAAATTAACAGATATCAATGTTTTTATGGCATCTGTAAAGAGTGAAGGCTTATAAGAAAGTTGTCCGGGATTGGATTGAAATTGATATTTCATCTATCTATTATTTTTTTTGCCGAATATCTATGCATAAAATAAAACCAAAAGATTCATGATAATAATTTTTTTACAACTTTAAAAGATTTTATTGAAGATAATCCTTCGAAGTGATAATCTATTAAGTTCCATAAATAGTGACTTATCAAGCTACTCGTTTCTTTTGAAACTTTTATTTTTTGAAGTTGATTTATATTTCCAGACAATAAAGTTGAAAGAGCCACAACGCAATTGGAATCATTTTTAATGTTTGGTAAGACCAAACCTGGCAATTTAGGGTCATCTAAATTAGGCTGAAACCCAAGATTATTTAATAAAGCGCACTCATAAAACCAAAATAGAATTTTTGGATCAATCAATGTATTATTGAAAGCTTTCAAAACTTCTTTCAAAATTAAAAAAAGTGATGGATGCGGATCATTATCAGACATGGTTTTATCTGTTAACTCTAATATAGATATAGCTAAAGAAACCTTGTAAAGATCATCTAATATTTTAGACCAGTATTGACGAAAATTTACTTTAGATAAAACTTGTAGGTCTCTATTTAATTTATGATTATAAATTATATCTACATAACTAAGCGGTTGAAAATATGGCGCTTTTGGTGATTTGTTTTTTTTTGCTCCTTTAATGATAAGGCTTACTTTTCCATTTTTTTCAGAAAAACATCTAGCTATTAACGAAGATTCACCATAGGAAAAAGATTTTAATACAATAGCGGAAGTATTAACTATCAAATTGTTGTAGCCTAATAGGCCTTTGCAAATATTACTTCGTGTTTAGCTGGCTTACCCGAAAAAACACAGCACAGATCTTCAGGTTTTTCATCAAAAGGAATACATCTAATAGTAGCCTTTGTATCTTCTTTAATCTTTAATTCAGTTTTAGAAGATCCATCCCAACCACAACGAATAAAACCTCCCGTTTTCATAATTGAACAAAACTCATCGTATGTTGATACGGAATGAGTATTAATGTCTCTGAATTTTTTAGCTTGAATAAAAAGATTGTTTTGAATTTCTTCTAATAATTTCGGCACAGCACTCAAAACATCTTGTTTTGATAAAAACATTTTTTCTCCTAGGTCTCTTCTAACTAAGACAACTTTATTATTTTCAATATCTCTTGGTCCTACTTCCATTCGCAGAGGTACACCTTTCATTTCCCATTCATTAAATTTATATCCAGGTGAATTATTAGTCCAATCTACATGAATCCTTACCCCTGCCATTTTTAATGATTTTATAATAGAACTCAAAAATAACTTTATCGCTTTTTCATCGTCATCATTTTTTGATATTGGTACAATAACAATTTGCACAGGAGCAATTTTGGGAGGAATACGAAGTCCTATATCATCACCATGTGTAAGAATTACAGCCCCAATAAGACGAGTACTAACCCCCCAACTTGTTGCCCATACAAATTCTTCTTTATTATCTTTCGTTTGAAATTTAACATCAAAAGCTTTTGCAAAATTTTGGCCAAGGTTATGGGAGGTCCCTGCCTGCAATGCTCTTTTATCACCCATCATTGCTTCTATACAGTACGTTTTTTCTGCTCCAGCAAATTTTTCAGAGTCTGTCTTAACACCAGTAAAAACAGGTACCGCTAAATAGTCCTCTGCTAATTGACGATATAATTCAAGAATATCAAGTGTTTCTTTTTTTGCCTCTTCTTTAGTTTCATGAGCAGTGTGACCTTCCTGCCAGAGAAATTCACTAGTTCGCAAAAATAGGCGGGTTTTCATTTCCCACCTAACAACATTTGCCCATTGATTAATTAGGATTGGAAGGTCTCTATATGATTGGATCCATTTTTTATACATAGACCATATAACTGTTTCAGAAGTAGGCCTTACAATTATCTCCTCTTCTAATTTTGATTTTGGATCAATTACAACTCCGTTTTTTTTGTCATTTTTTAATCTTGTGTGAGTAACTATTGCACATTCTTTTGCAAAACCCTCAACATGCTCTGCTTCTTTAGCTAAAAAAGATTTGGGAATGAATAGAGGGAAATATGCATTAACATGTCCCGTCTTTTTTATCATTGAATCAAAAGAGTCTTTTATATTCTCCCATAATTGAAACCCATATGGCTTTATAACCATTGTTCCTTTAACAGGTCCATAATCTGCTAATCCAGCTTTCTTAACAATTTGAGTATACCACTCAGAAAAGTTTATATTTTGTTTAGGCAATTTATTTTTCATTTATAAAACACAATTTATTTGGGAGAAAATTACCGGTTTGAACAGAATTAGACAAAGATAGAAATGATATATAATCTATTTCTTTATAGTAATTATTAATATTTTAAAATTTAAAAATGTAATATCATGATGTGATTGAATACAGCTATAAAACAATACATTCTTTAAGACATGCTAAAAATAGAAAATTATTTAATAAATTTGTAATTGAAGGCAAACGAATAATCGAAAGTGCCTTAGTTTGCAATGAAAACATTGGTACAATTTTATGTAGTGATAGTTTTCTTAAAGAAAACAACCCTTGGGTCCAAAAACATTTAAAGAAAGGCACCATAATAAAAGCAATAAATAAAAAAACTCTTCTCAAAATTAGCAGTACTAAATCCCCACAGGGAATTTTAACAATTTGTGACATCCCAAAACAAAAGCCCATAAAACTAACCATGGATAAATGGATATACTTAGATAAAATATCTGATCCAGGTAACATGGGCACCTTGATCCGATCTTGTGCATGGTTTGGAATCAAAAATATTGCTTTATCTCCTAAATGTGCAGATCCATATAATCCAAAATCTATTCGTGCTGCAATGGGTGCTCATTTTGTAGTGACCATACACACCAATACTGATTTAAGCATATTCAAAAAAACTCATGGAATAATTGCTGCAGATTTAAGAGGTAAAAATGCCAGTGCTTATGACTTCCCAAAAAAATGTGTTTTAGTTTTAGGAAGTGAAGCGCATGGAATATCAAAACAAAACCTAGATTATATTGAAGATTTTATTTTCATCAATAAACTAGGATCCGGAAATTCACTGAATGTTTCAACTGCTGGGTCAATTCTTATATATTTGTTAATGAACAAACTCAACTTTTGAAAATATAAAGAAACATTTTATGAAAACCATATCGGAACCAAAAACTGCTTTTATAATTGTTTTTCTATCAATTCTTTCTGCATTTTTAACAGGAGGTGCCATAACATGGTTTGGTGTGAGTTACGCAGAGTCTCATCAAAAAATTATTACTTTTATATCTTTTATAGTGGGTCAAACTTTCATGATTGTTCCTTTAATTGTTTTTTTAAAATTTAAAAAACTACCACTCTTTCATTCAGTTCGATTTAAAGTTTTAAAATATAGCAAAATAAGACCCATCATTTTATTTTCAACGGGCTTAATTATTTTATCTGATGAAGTAGATAGAATTATTCAGCTTTTTGTCCCAACACCAGAGTATGTTTTAGATTTAAATTATTTATTAAAACCCGACTCTTTTTTGGGTGCAATTTTACTATTTATCGCAGTTGTAATTTTAGCTCCATTAGGAGAAGAAATTGTTTTTCGAGGATTTTTACAACAAATCCTTGAAAAACATTGGAAAGACATTACCCAAGCAATATTATTTACATCATTAATTTTTTCATTAATTCATATGAACCCATATTGGTTTTTTCAGATTTATTTTCTTGGCATCATATTAGGCTTCCTTGCATGGAAAACAAAATCCATAATAGCACCACTAATTTTACATAGCTTAAATAACTGTATGGCTCTCTTGTTGTCTTCATTAGAACTACAACAAAACAATTTTTATATATGGAATGGACATGTTGCCCCTTGGATTTTAATTTTTGCCTGTTTTAGTGTCTTTTTTGGTTTTAGACAAATCAATCAAACAAACTTGAAATAAAAATGAAAAAAGAAATATTCAAACATGAAATAATCATTTTGAAAAACACCTTTCTACGTTTGCTTAGAAGACATGCAGACATAAATTTAATTAAGCTAATAAAAAAAACACACCCTGCTGATTTAGCAATAATTTTTCGATATTTTGATGAAGATCAACAGTATGAGGTTTTTTCGTTAATGAAAAATAATGAACACACACTTGAGTTTTTAACAGAATTAGATGATCTCTTTATTGCAAATCTTCTTAAAATAGAAAATACTGAACGTATAGCAAATTTAATTCAAAATGCCTCTACCAATGAACAAAGCTATATATTAGGTGCTCTTAATAATGATCAAGCAGAATCAGTAATAAATAAGTTAAAATCAGAAGAAAAAGAAGAAATTGAAGAAATAATGGCATATCCAGAAGATTCTGCAGGAGCNCTAATGGCNACGGATGTTTTCACCTTACATAAGAGTACTACTTGCCGAGAAGCTCTTAAAACCTTACAAGATCATAAAGAAGCAGAAATGGTGTTTTATATTTATATAACCGATGATGATGATGATTCCTTGGTTGGGATTGCCTCTCTTCGTGCCTTAGCAACTACCAATCCCGAAATGAAATTAAAGGAAATAATGGTTAAAAACGTACACAAGGTTAGGCCTGAAACCGACCAGGAAGAAGTTGCACAGATAGTTGCGCAATACAACTATCTTGCCGTTCCTGTTGTTGATGCAGATAATATTCTTCTTGGAATCGTAACAGTTGATGATGTTGTTGATGTAATCAGAGAAGAAGCAACAGAAGACTTTTTACAGATGGCCGGTGCTGGNAAAGATAGAGAGATCTTATTGAAATCTAGTTGGGAGAATGCAAAAATTAGAATTCCCTGGCTCTTGGCAAGTTGGTTTGGAGGAATTATTGCATCTTATGTTATTGGTAATTTTGAAAATATGCTTGAAAACATAATTGTGCTTGCCTCCTTCATACCGATAATTATTGGCATGGGAGGTAACATAGGAACACAGTCTTCCACAATCATTGTAAGGGGTATCGCAACCGGGAGAATTACAATTGGAAATGAATTAGCAATAATATCAAAAGAACTTAAGGCGGGTTTAATTCTTGGAGTTTTATATGGCATGATGCTTGGAGTNTTTGCCTGGTTTCGTTTTATAGAGACNAATCCAATAATTGGAGTTATTGTAGGTTTGAGCATATGCTCATCAATGATTATTGCTACTGGAGTTGGAACATTTACACCTTTAGCTTTAAGAAAACTGGATATAGACCCTGCANTAGCTACTGGGCCATTTGTAACAACCAGTATAGATATATTAGGTGTTTTTCTATATTTTTTAATTGCTGAACTNTTACTTCAGGTTTAAATGTTTTACCTCCTATTAATTTTTACAGCTACCTATCTTTTATTTACTCTATTTATTATATCTGGTTTATTCAAGCATAATATTCTGCCAATTTCTAATTCAGTAACCNTTCCATTTGTTTCTGTAATAATTGCAGCAAGAAATGAAGANAACAATCTCCCTTNATTAATTAACGATTTAATTAAACAAGAATACCCATTGGGAAAATTTGAAATNATTATTATAAATGATAGATCAAATGATTCCACACAAAAAATTCTTGATGAAGCTTCAGAAAACTATTNATTTATAAAAAGCATTAAAATTGATAAANAATCAAAACAGATGACCCCAAAAAAATATGCAATTGATTTAGGNATAAAAGAATCAAAGGGTGAGATAATAATAGCTACCGATGCAGACTGCAGAGTTGGNTCCCTTTGGATAGCAAGTATGACATATAGCCTTATCAATAAAAATGGAGTTATCATTGGATACTCTGAAATTGATGATAAAAAAGGAACTTTTTTTGAAAAATATCAAAAGCTTGACTTTTTAGCGATTATAGCGGCAAATGCAGGAGCCGCAGGATGGAATCATTATTGGTCAGGNACAGGTCAAAACTTAGCTTATTATAAAAAAGATTATTTAGAAATAGGAGGATTTGAACCAGTTAANGATAAAATCTCTGGAGACGATATGTATTTAGTGCAAGCAATTTCAAACTTGAAAAAAGGATATGTCAACATAGATCCAAATTCATATGTAAAAACAAAGGCAATGAACTCTATCAAGGAATTCATAAATCAAAGANTAAGATGGTCTTCAAACTCTAAATCTAACTTTAAGAATACTCCAATTTTTTTTATGTTTTTAATCGTATCTTTTTTTGAAAATTTATTGATCCTTTNTTCAATAATCCTTTTAAAAAAGGGTTTTATTATGTGGGGAATTAAANTTGTTGTTGATGGAATCATTATTTTATTTGGGTCAAGATTATTTGAAAAATCTTTTGACACTAAAACCTACTTTTTTTGGGCAATGTTACAACCTTTCTATATACCGTTTATTGGAACTTTAGGCTTATTTAATAAATTTAGTTGGAAAAGATGAAGCTTATTCTTTTTTTCATTATATCAATATGTTTTTCCAAGTCTCAGGAATATAAATTAAGTTGTTTTGGCATTCATATTGCAGATATTAATCAATCAATTTATGAAGTTGGTGAAATTAAATATGAAATACAAAGTAGAGGAATAACAGATTTAATCTGGCCGACAAATAATAATTATTATACCTCTTTTGATACTGTAACGTTTAGCATGAAATCGTGGGGTAAAAATGTAAAACAAGGGCTATATAAATCATCATTGGATGCAAAAGTTGATTCTATTGATAATGTTTTAACATATGGAAAGGAATCAATTCAAACTGTTGAACCCATATATACTATTTTTACAATGTTAGCAATGGTTCAAGCTCTCCCATACGATATCTTGGACACAAAATGGTTTCCGTATGAGCACCAAGGTAAAATAGGAGAAGCAAGATTTCTTTGGTCAGATTCTTCAATGGTTTGGGCAGGAAAAGATTCAATTATGTGTGATCACTATCGAATGGATATTAACATTCTGGATTCTACATTTTCTATTAAAGGAAAGAAAGATTATTTTATGAAAAATATTGTTGACGAAAACTATATTAAGGAGCTTTGGATAAAGCGAAAAGAAAAGAGAGAAATTATCAAAGCACGTGTTAAAACCAATTGGGTAACTTTTATCGCAAGAACTAATCAGTAACTTACTGTTAATATTATTAAACAATACTTTATTTTAAACTAAATGAAAAATTTTAAATTTTTATTGCCTTTTTTTATTTTATTGTTTGTATATCCACAAACAACTTCTTTATTAGAACCCACGTTATTCAAACATGAAAAGCTTTTAGGTGTTTGGACTTTTGAATCTATGACAACTATTAGAAATGCAAAAAGACAAGAGATTACAATTTTATATAAGGATAAAAAAAATATTGAAACCTTGCAATTTGAAACCTCAGGCGCAATTAAATATGATGTGTTAAATGATGGAATAGAAAAAAATGGAAACGGAATTTGGTTTGCTGATGATAGTCACTTAACCATAATAGTTGAATCTGATACCACATATGGTACATTCTCCATTGATGAAAACATATTAACGTTGGTTGTAAACGCTGAGGAAACAGACAAACTATATGGATACAGTACAATCATTAAATACATTAGAAAATATTAAAATCACTTTGGAAAGTTTGCGCAAAGAATGCAGTTTATAACTCTATTGAAAATATACTACAGAAAAATATTCTTCTGGATGATTCTGTGCACTGCTTTTATTTTTTCAATACAATATGGAATTGATAAAAAAATAATAGTATTTATTGCTTTCGTAATAAGTGTTTTTACTGAGGTTTTTGTTGGCCTTAGTGCTCTTATAGCAGCTATTCCTATTATCGGTCCTATGATTATAAAAATTGTTACCATTCCGGTTTTTTGGGTATTCAATGCAATGGGAACATTAGTATCTGGACTTGCAATTAAAAAAGGATATGCTACAGAACTTGCAAAAGGAAGAATCTTAACTCTAGCTCTTCTGATCGGAATGATCATTGGTTATATTTTAGGAAATTTAATACCACTGTGATGAACATTTTAATTTTACAGGGACCAAACCTCAATTTATTAGGACTAAAGTCTGCACAAATAAAAGAACGGTTAACTTTAGATAAGTTAAATAAAAAAATAAAAGCTGAAATCAAGCTACAGGACATTCAATTAAAGTTCTTGCAAACACATAAAACTTTTCAAGCGATTAATTTTTTGCAAAGAAATAGAAATAAGGCATCAGGGTTACTTTTCATCCCAACATCATGGGCGAAAACTAATTACACAGTTCTTGAAACTATTAAACTAATTAAAATAAAGACTTCTGTAGTTTATTTTGAAGAACCATATAATTTTGGTACGAAAGAAGATGAATCTATTATTCAAGGAGAAAATATTAAATCATTTAAAGGACAACCAGTTTCTTCATGTATTAAAGGAATAAAACATTTTTTAAATAAATGAGAACACTTCTTTTTTTCTATATTTTTACAAATATTTGTGCAGCTCAGTTATATGAAAGCACAAAAAACTCTCCATTATCAGTATTATCAATTATTACAAAAAAGAGTTATCAGCCCAAAAAAATCGTAGAAGATTTCAACCCATTGTGGGTGGACTCATTAAAGCTCATTTTACCTTGCAAAAATGTCCCAGTTCCAAAACGTACGATGCGTCTTCCAAATGCCCCAAGAAAATATAGAAATGGAATTCATAGAGGTATTGATTTTTTTGCTAATTGGGGTACTAAAGTTAATGCTGTTGCATCCGGAACCGTTGTTCGGGCCGATCACAATTATAAAGAAGTACCTGCTGATTTTAGGGTGGATATGCTAAAAGCAAGTGCAAAAGTAGGTACGACCCCTTCTGATATTTTTAATAATATCCTTTTGGGAAAAGCTGTTTTTCTTGATCATGGATTTGAATTAGTTCCAGGGTTTAGAGTTATCACTATTTATGCCCACCTATCACATATAGAAAAGTCAATTAAACCAGGCTATAAAATTAGTGCAGGAGAGTTAATTGGAAAATCAGGGAATACAGGTATGAGAGAGAGCACTATTGGATCTAAAGCTGGATCACACCTTCATTGGGAATTAATTTTACAAAAAGATAAGGAAGAAATATACTTGGGAAGAAATATGCCAAATCCCGAATTATATTATATGTTAAATAGAATTTTTAAAAGATCATAATTTTAATAAAAAAAAAGGGCAGTATAAACTGCCCTTTTTAATTAGAAATTGATTTAGAAACCAACTCTCATACTTAATACTTGATTGGAACCAAAGTCACCAGCAGGCAACATTGCATAATCAAGAGTTAGGTTCATACCTGTGAACTGAGATAAATTAAGAGATCCACCAAAAGAAACTCCGTCAAATGGATTAGTATACCAATCTGACTCTACTGGTGCAATTGCCTGAATTCCATCTCCTTGCTGTGACTGCGTTTTTGCTTCACTTGACATCTGATATCCAGCTCCTAGAGTAGCAAGCTCTCCAACATCATAGGAAACTTTAAGTTTCATTTCATCCGTAGCATAATAATTACTAGTATAAGTAAATCCTAGATTAGCACCCGCAACATTGTATGACAGACCCATATCAAAAGCAAAAGGCAAATCAAAAGAAGCTGCATCTACTTTATAATATTCAAGAGGTCTATCACCATCTATCGCTTCCGCAGCAACACCTAAACCTTCGCCATCATACTTAACTGCATTCCCGAAATTGCGAAGAACAAAGCCAACATCTAAACCATCAACAGAAGCAAGCCCTCTATACTGAACGCCTAGGTCAAAAGCCATGCCACTTGCAGATACCCTACCAAAGCTCTCTCTTACATAGTTTGCATTTACACCAACACTCGTATTATCTGATAGAAGTTTTGATGCTGTTGCCCCAATAATTGAGAAGTTTGGAGTATAAACCTGACCAGTTCCATCAGGAGAATAAACAGTTGTTTCGTTTATATCACCAATATTAAAGGTTCTCACGTTTGCACCCATTTTCATTCCTAGAAAGTCAACAGCTACGCCAAAGAAGTTGTTTGAAATATCAGCAATGTATTGTCTATTTGAAAAAATAGCATCTACACCATTTTCTGATCTGGATAACCCAGCCGGATTCCAGTACGCTGCATCCATACCAACTGCATTAGCTGCAGCCCCACCTCCAGATAAATACCTAGCACCTTGAACAACTTGAAGCTGCGTTGAAGATGCAGTACCCATCCTTGATCCTTGGCCAAAAAGTATTGAACTCAGAAGAAATGCTGGGATAATCGTTAAAATAATTTTTTTCATTTTTATCTCCAATTATTTAATTGATTAATAGTATTTAAGTACTTGTGTTTCTTGAACAAGAGACATCTTCATGACCTTCTCATTCCCACCAGACTCAATACGAATAATATATAAACCACTAGCTACAGGATAACCATACTGGTTTTTCAAATCCCATCTTGCAAACTGAGTTTCATCATCTTTTTTAATCTCTCTTACAAGAGTTCCACCTAAAGAATACACTCTGATATTTGCTTCATGAGGAAGATTATTTAATGATACATATTTATCATTCCTTGCGGCTTCTAATTCATGAAAACCATAATAAGGATTTGGATAAACACTTACATTAGCAAGGTCATGGGAATCGGTTAAGTCATTTGCCATCGTTGAAAATGAAAAGACATCAACACCAGCCTGAATTGGATTCGCATACTGAAAATGTAGTATGTCGCCCTGATTAAACTGAGCGTCCCACCAGACAACATTCCAGGTTAAGTTTTCTTCGATTTCACCAACCCCATCACCAATTGCAGAACCCCATCCAGTACCGCCATCAGCACCATACAACCCTTCTGGTCCAGCATACGGAAGATGAATAAAATGGGTATACATACGATTGTAAGGATTGAATGCATATAGAGTATCCCCAGATAGACCGTCAAAACTTTGTATTCTATCGTAAATTGTAATATCTATTTGTGCACCACCTGGAATTAGGTTGCCATCAGCATCTAATGCTTCCATATCCCAAACCTCAAAAGGTACCTTAATTCTAAATGGATCTCCTGTTCCAGGATTAGCTGGGTCAGGGTGATCTGCAAGCGCACTGATTCTAGACCCGTCTATCCATGCATATGACCCACCTTCATCGGCTGCTTTATAGTAAATTGCACCGTCTCCATAAACAACTGGATTATCGTAATCAAATTCACCTGTAAAACGAACCTCAATGTCTCTTTGCAAATAATCGACAGAATTGAGACCAGAACCCCATGTGTCAACAGCTTTAGCAGTTAATGCCCAACCATTTGCTAAATAGGAGTCTACATCAAAATAAGCCTCTCCAACTACGCTAACATCTGCATCTCCAGGGATAACTGTTCTCGCAAAAGCATCATTGGGAGAATCATATCCACCATTTACATTTACCTGAAAACCGTTAATTGTTACAGCTGCTGCGGAGTTATAGTGAAGGCTAGACATGTTATCAACACTTCCACCTGCGTATAAATCAGCTCCATTAATAAATGTTTGATCTTCAAGCAATACATCTCCAGCTGCTGTTCTCATGTTCCAATGGCTCTCTATTTTCGATGCGTATGTTAAAACGCTAACTTCACTACTACCTTCTGCGTTAACAACAACAGTATAGACATCACCATTACAGTCAAAACCTATTTCATAAGCCTCACATGTTTCACAGTTGCCATCTGGACACCACGCTTGGGCCCATCCATCATCATATATAACAAAATCAAAAGGCATAGGAGTATTTGGAAAATCAGCCGGCATGCCAACATTAATAAGCAGTACTTGACCTCCGCTGAAAAAGCCACCACCTGAAAGACTATTATCACCAAACATAATTTCGTTATCACTAACCATCCCAGTTAATGATCCATCAGAAGTAACACCACTATTAATAACTGTTCCTTCTGGGAATGTTAAATGAACACCATCAGCATAATTATAATCTGGAGAAACAACGTCTACCGTTAAAAGTAAATTAACAGTCCCGGCTTCTGCAGTCTCTGCAATACCACTAACGCTAGAACCTGTAAGATCAGTTGTCTTTGCAAGCCCTCCTGCAGGATCAGTAGTTACCCATGCGCCATTTGCATCACGCCAGAAAACCTGCTGATCGAAGTAAACTTCATAGGATTCATCAAGTAAGTTGTTCGAGTTCAAAACATCTACAGAAATACTAGCATTCGCTGTACCATTATGGGTTACTTCAACATCTGAACCATTTTCGTTGTAAACAGTAACACCAGGATTAGTAGAGTGTGGAGTAACAGATACTCTTGCTTCTCCTGATTCTAATGTTTTAAATGGGCTACCTTCATTGTCAGCTAAATAACTATAAGCAGTAACTGCAAAGTGGTAGGTCACACCATTTGACATGGGACGACCACGAAGTTCATCATAATCTGTATCAAAATATCTTTGTACCCCAGCGTCCGAACCGGTCTGTTTTACAACATCCACTACAAGACCAGTTAACGCGTCCACATCTGCATCTAAAATATTCTGAACTAGATTAACTTTATCATAAGTAGCAAGCTTTACACCTTCTGTCAAGGGTGCTCCAGCAGAAGGAAGTTGATAAACATTATATCCTTCAAATTCAAACCCGGCACTTACAGCCTGTTCTGTAGCCATAACTGCGTTATGATCAAAGCCCCAATCAAGAGAAACTTTTCCATCCATTTCAACACTTGTTAAAGCAGGAGTTGTTGGTGCACTGGGAAGTGAAAAACCTTGATCATAGGCATACTGTGCATATGTATCATAGTATTTTGCAACAGAAACAGATGAAACAGCATCAAGACCCGTACCCGCAACAAGAGCAAGAACAACTTCAGCTGTTTCGCCTTTTGTCATGGTGAAAGGTCCACTTGCCATAACAAGACGTCTATCTCCAGGAGGAAGCTGAACACCATCAATCCATCCAGAACCAGATACAGGATCACCTGAAAGAGCAAACTTTGTAGCTTCTCCAGTTGACAGATCTGTCCAGGGAATTTGCTCTGGATATTCTGGTCTTGGAAGATATCCTTCCATCAAATTAAAAAACTGCAGTGAACCATTATAACTAGACAAATCTGGATCACTAATAGATGAACCAGCACCAAAATAGGTAAAAGCTGTCATAGGAAGAAACTCTGTAAAGTCTCCATCCCCATCAATGTCTTGATTGTCAGCAGGCCCTTGAAGAAAATCATAGCCCCCAGCAGGAACAGGAAGATTATAAATTCCATTAAAAACGCCATCTAATCTGTTACCATTGTAGACATAGCCAAAAGAAAGATCTACATCCGTTCCAACATAATCATCAGTATATGTACCTAAATCTGGATCGGACCACTGAGTAAAATATACCGAATCCAACACCTCTGGATTAACAGTTGTAGAAGATCCCTCAAGACCCGTATAAGTAAGCTCTGCTTTTTTGAAAACAACGTTACCTAGAGGGTCACCGGCACCATATGCATAAGCCCACATAGTAACTCTTAATTCTACACCTACTGGACTTGCACCGTACAAATTCGGAGCAGTATTTTGTTCTACGCCTGTAGGATTACCATTAGCATCCACAATGGTAGGCACGTCATTCCCGATCGTCCAGACAGTTTGACTCGCACCTGGATAACCAGGTATATCGCCATTGTTCGGATCATACCCTTCAACACCATCCACTTCTTCATAAGGAGCACCCCATGCAGCAGGCCAATTCATCCAATCAGATTCATATTGATCTTTCACATTTTGAATTTGTTCAGCAGTTACTGCACTAGTTGTGGTTGCGTAAAAGTTAGCAGCATCTTTAGTTAAATCTGCTGTAGCCCAATCAGTTCTAACACGCCAAGCATGGTGATTAGCAGGATCATCAGCACCTACTACGTTTCCATCTGCATCATGGACAACATAACCGGCTTTTAAACCTTTGTAATATGTTGAACCACCTACACGAACGGGTTCGGAGCTTGGATATTCATTGGACTTTGCCCCCCAGAGCATCCCATCTTCATAGATAAGACCTCCTGTAAAAACAGGGTAATCGGCTTGTGTCCCGTTTGGACTACCAGATGTAGTTCCACTCCCATCTTTATATATCCAATAAGCATGATTGTTAATATTCACAACAGTAAGAGCGGGATTGGAAACCTCATCTACTTCTGTTGACTTAAACACTGCATCTCTTTGCACGGTTGACTTTGCAAAAAGAGGTACCGCAACAAACAGTGCTAAAACTAATAAGTATAATTGTTTCTTCATGTTTCTAACTACCTTTTTTAATAATTAATGAATTAGAAATTGACACTAGCGCCAAATTTTACAATGCGTGGAGAGCCAAATAAGTCTCTACCAAAATCCCATTGATAATGCTGGCGATTATCTAAGTTCACTCTTTCATAAAGAGTTTCGTANAACTCACCCTGAGCAGCAACAATTTCACTACTTAGTGCCGGGTCAGTTAGAAAACCATCNTCATATGCGTTCCCTGAACGAGAATACACATTCACTACATTTTTTGTATTAAGCANATTCTCTACATAAGCAAANAGCTGCACGCCAACTCCACCTAAGCTTAAGTTGTAATCAACTTTTAGATTAACAAAAGATTGCCATGGTGTTGTTGATTGACCAACTGGTTCTTGNGGCTCTCTTGAACGAGCATCCTCAAGTAACGCACCAGCATAAGCTGCACGCTGCCCCATTCCCCCATCACTTAAGGTAAATGGGTGACCAGAATTAAACTTGTACTGAAGATTTACNCCTAAACCTGACAACACTCCATCATCTTCACCAAATCTATAGTCAGCAGATAAGGCACCACGGTGCTTGTTGGTGTAATAAAGAGGGTTAATCATCATCGGTGGTGGCGACAACATACTCTGACTCAAGTTTCCAGCATTAGAATTTGGATCTGAGTTCACACCTCTNGCATCAGAATATGTATAAGATGCAAATGTTTGAAGACGGTTTATTCTTCTTGTTCTAAACGTAAATTCAAAACCGTTCACAGTTGTAAAGTCACCATTNGTATAATATTTAGAACTTGGTTCTACATTATTTGTNTTACCAATTTCAACTTCAGGATATGTATTTAANACAACCTGGCCAGTTGTGTTTTTAGCAAATGCNGTNACATCAATCGCAGCATCTGGTAAGAACTGNTAGCTCATCCCAACTTCATACTGTGTTGTTAAAACAGGATCTAAGTCAAATCCCATCGGGTCTGGAGTATAGTTCTGACCACCCCAAACAAGATGCATGTATCGAGAGGAAGCATAGGGCAAATCCAATTCAGGCATCTGAGCAAACTTACCATACTGCAAATGAAAAACAACTTCATCCGAAACAGGGAAGGCTAAACCTAATCTAGGCTGAATTTCTGTTTTCGTATCTGACTTCGTTATTCCATCTTCATAAACACCCTGGTTTGTTTCATCCCATGGTGGATTTGCTTTGTCTACTAATTTATAATCATCCATGTTAAACATATCAACNCTCACACCAGCGCTAACAACAACATCTCCTGCTTCGTATTTGTCATTGACATAAACAGACGTAGTAGAAGGCTTACGCGGCCCAGCAAGACCATCTGTATCTACTTCATTACCATAATCATCATAACCAATCTGACCATTCCTATTTGACTGGCTCAATTCATCAGTTACAGCCTGATTGTCTCCGCTATTTGCGTCTTCTCTAGTTACTTCTNCATTTGCAATCATACGATTGATATTATACATTGCTCCAGTACCAAGCTCATATTTACGATATGTGTAATTTTTCATATCAAACCCGGCACGGATTTCATGGTCTCCCANCTGCCAGGTTAAACCAGCGTCCAGACCTAGTGTGCTACGTGCATTCTTATACCACCCAGTNGTCATGTCCCCTAGCCTTTGGAATGGAAACTGACCAGCATAGTATAAATCCGGTGACTGATAAGAGCTTTTCCAGTTGGCTGCAACCTGCTCAGCCTCCGCACCACTATACATACCAACTACAGTTGCAGAGTCGTGCCACGAAAGAGCATTCCCGAAACCATCTGGAGATCCAAAAAGACCATCGTAACTCTCATAGGTTCTGTTAAGCGTACTAACACCAACAGAAACTAGCATATCAGAATTAAGAAAGTAATTTCCTCTAGCAGATAACATATTGAGTTTGCGATCACTAACAGGAAGCCTTTCAGTATTAAACATTCTGTATATTGGTAAAGTGTTGCTCTCAGCNGTNCTGTTATCAACAACTGCAGATAAACGGACGTTTAAAGGCCCAAGATCTGTAGTAGCTGTACCGTTGAACTGAAGATTATCTTCAGATCTATGCTTTACTTTTTTCCCACCATCTGTNTTAAAATCAACCATGATTTGGTCGCCATCAGGAGTAACACCNGANACATAACTATCTAACATGTCCGCTTCGCCATCACCATCTAAATCAATTTTAAAATCTTCATAAAAAGTTGGGTTCCAATCATCTACATGAGAAGAACGAAGAGCAGCAAAAAATTTTACTGGACCTGCAGGACCACCTAAAGTAGCTGTAATATCCTGATGACCATAGTCCCCTGTTTCAAAACGAACATTCCCACCAAAATCATTACCTCCAGTACGCATTGTCTGCCTAACAACACCAGAATTGGCACCACCAACATGTGCTCCATAACCACCGGCTTCAACCGTAATTTCAGCAAGGGCTTCAGGAATAGCAGAAAGGTCTCTACCCGTGTTAACTACATCTGTTATTTGCGCACCATCCAAAGTATAGGCGACCTCTTCTGCACGACTACCTCTAATATGAAGGTTGCCATTTGTGATAGTTACTCCAGCCTGCATATCAAGCATGCCTTCAACACTTCTAGATGCTGCATTTTGAATTTCTTCTGATCCTACACTCCTTACAGAGTTGGTAGCACTAAACTCAACCAATCTCCTTTCACCAACAATAGTCACTGCTTCACCTGCAATCGCAGATGTTTCTAATGAAAAATTCTGAGGTGTAGTTAAGTTTGTTTTTACTTCTACATTGGAAGTTGTTGTGTTTTTATAGCCAATGTATGAAGCGGTTAGAGAATATTTACCAGCAGGTACATTTAATATAGTGTAACTGCCTTCTGCGTCAGTTGCAGCTCCCATTGCAGTTCCATCAATCTGCACGTTTGCACCTGCAAGACTAGAACCATCGGTTGCTTTAACTTGTCCACTAATTTTACCAGTAGTTTGCTGCGCCCATAAAAAGGAAGCAGAAAAAACTAGCACTAGCACAAAGGAGGCTTTTCTCATTTCATATCTCCTGATTTCGTTAGATAATTATTTTTTGTTAATATAAATTTTAGAGATGCGATACAAATAGTAGTCCAAAATCGAACTCTATTAATAAAAACCCCACATGCGTAAAAAAGCATGGAAGTATTCTAGTTTACCCCAAGATATTAACATGCAAACCTAAAAGAGCTTTTTATGGGAGTCAAGATAAAATATAATATTAAAATTTTAGGTCAATTTCTTGCAAAGCCTAAGTATTGTAGTCGAGAAGGATAGCTTTTATTGCCGGCAATAGAACTACATGTTATAAAATATGCTCTTCAAATTTTCCAGAAATTTTGTTTTTTACTACCTTATCCCAATTGAAGAACCTTCCATTCATTGCGACAAAAACTCCCTTTGGTAAAACTTGCGCAAATGCAAAGGCAGATCCAAGATTGAAAAGACCATCGCTGCTACCAAACTTATACGGTATCATTGCACCAGTAAGAACAATTGTTTTTTTTAAATTTCCCCTAGCTAAAAACTTTGCAGTTTCAGTCATTGTATCCGTGCCGTGAGTAATAACAATTTTTTTATCTTTTGCACTAGTACATTCTCTTAAAATAAACCCTCTGTCTTTATCCGTCATATTCAAACTGTCAACAAGCATTAATTTTTTTATTTTAACCTCTAAATGAGCTCTGCCTAATTCTAAAATTTCGCGAATATGTGTATCTTTGAAATACAACTCGCCAGAAATCTCGTTATATTCTTTATCGAACGTCCCTCCAGTTACAAAAACAGTTATCGACATAAAAATCTCATAAAATATCGCAAACCTCATTAAATGGTTTTTTAGTTAACCTCGGAACTTCTGCGTCTTTACTGGGAAACCCAACTGGTATGAGCAAAAAAGCTTTTTCGTTTTTTGGCCTTTTTAAGACCCCTTCTAAAAAACCCATTGGGGATGGAGTATGTGTAAGCGTTGCTAAGCCAGAATTATGCAAAGCGGCAAGTAAAATCCCACATGAAATGCCTACAGATTCATTTACATAATAATTCTTTTTTCTTTGTTTTTTTCTAACATCATATGCCTTTTTAAAAACAACAATCAGGCTAGGAGCTATTTCTAAAAAAGGCTTGGACCAATTTGTCTCAAAGGGCTCTAAGTCTTTTAGCCATTCATCAGAAGCCCTATGACTATAGAATGCCTTTTCTTCCCTTTCAGCTGCTAAACGGATTTCTTTTTTAATACGTGGATCAGTAACGATAACAAAATGCCATGGTTGCTTATTTGCACCAGAAGGTGCACTAGCAGCAGCCTTAACTGCATTGGTAATAAGGTCTATTGGAACAGCTTTATCTGAAAAGTCTCTAACAGATCTTCTTGAACTAATATTAGTGAGAAAAGATTTTGAATGATTGAGCATTTTTGTTTTTGTTAATAAATTGAATTGTAATTTTTGAAATGCCATAAGTTATTTCTCATTGTATTTTCTATAATAAATTTACAAAAAAAATAAAATGCGCCCACTAGAAACACTAAGCCTCATTCTTCTCTTCATCACTCTTTTATTTCTTTTTTTTAACCGAAAAAGAACCTATTTCCTTTCATTGCTTTTTTTAACAATTGTAATTTCAATTTTACAATACTTTACTGAGGGTCTTCGCTGGCAATTCTATATTTTTATATATTTTCTTCCTGCAATATATTTTTACCACATAAAACAAAAAGAACATATACTCTCTATTGTTAAAGTTTTTTTTTCTTTTTGGTTCCTTTTAGCCTTTGTTGTCCCATACATAATTCCAGTTTTTTCTTTGCCATCTCCACAAGGAAAAGATTTTGTCGGCACAGAGACATTTCACTGGGTTGACTCCTCTAGGCTAGAGTGGTTTACAAAAGAGAAATCAAATGATTATAGAGAAATTATGGCTCAAATTTGGTATCCCGGGTCGCATCACCAAAATAAAAAAGTCGAACCGTATATGGATTTCATTAAACTGAGGTCGGAAACAATAGCCGCAGCAGGAAACCTGCCCTCTTTTTTCCCAAGTCACCTTAACTTTGTAAAAACAAATAGCTATTTTGAGATACCTTGCAAAAACAAGAAAGGCGGCCTGCCCACTGTTATTTTTTCACATGGGATAACAGGTTCCAGACATCTACATCAAGTGCTATTTGAACACTTGTCCAGCCAAGGATACGTCGTTGTGGCATTAGACCATAGCTATGATTGCAATCTTACAATCTTCCCAGACGGGCGAGTTGCTGATTATCGATCTGAAATAACCGGAAACCCTGATAGCGTTAGAATTCGAAACAAACAAATTAACACAAGAACAAAAGACATTGTTTTTGTGTTAAATCAAATAACTAAGATTCATCATGGAAATTTGAAATCTAAATTAAACGGGAAACTTAATCTTGAAAAAATAGCGGTAGGTGGACATTCATATGGAGGAGCAACTGCAATTCAATCTGCTAAAACAGATAAAAGGATTAAAACATGTTTTGTTTTAGACGGCTGGATAAACCCAGTACCAAAAGCTACTATAGAGCGAGGAATGCAAAAACCTCTACTTTGTATGGGTAGGCCAAGCTGGGAGGGCTCTGATTATCCAGATAATTATAACATATTAAACCAATTTTTTTCTAATTCTTCTGCTCCTAGCTATAACATAATAATTAAAAACACTCTGCATTTAGACTACACAGATATTCCATTATATTCTCCTATTATTAAATACGTAATGGATGTTGGAGACCTGCCATTTTCAACCTCACACAAATTAATAAACAATTTAATTTTTACTTTTTTAGAATCGCATCTTTTAGATAAACCGATAGGAGACTATAATAAACTCCTGAATAATAACTTAATAGCCAAGATGTAAATGATTAAACATACACTTAAAATAACTTTAGGAGTCATTCTAGTTTTAATTGGAATAATTGGGGGCCTAATACCCATTTTCCAAGGTTGGGTTTTTGGTATCCCTGGCCTGATAATACTAGCAGAATATTTTCCGCAGTTAAAAAAAATAATTAATTGGGCAAAAAATAAATATAAAAAGAGCCTCTAAACACATTGAAGATTGTTTTGTTTTGNATAATTTACTTTTTGATTTTTCTGTCTTTTGGTTTGGATGGTTTTTGGTGTAATCTTCAATGCAATTTAATCTANAGTTTTAAATAAAAAACATATTTTTAACCATTCAAAAATTTCAGTGTTAGATCATTCTTCAAAAATTTCTACAATTGTAGGGGCCCAATGGGGTGATGAAGGAAAAGGGAAAATAACTGACTTTTTCGCAGGCGANTTTGATTATGTAGTTCGTTTTCATGGGGGAAATAATGCTGGACATACAGTAATTGTTGATAACAAAACATATAAACTACATTTAATCCCTTCTGGCGTCGTTTACGGAAAACCAATTTCAGTAATTGGAAACGGTGTTGTAGTTGATCCAAAAGTACTCTTAGACGAATTAAAATACATTAAAGAGAAAGGTATTAACCCAAAGCTAGTCGTCAGCGATAGAGCCCATGTAATCATGCCATACCATATTAGTTTGGACAATGCGCTTTCTAATCACCAGGGAAAATTAGCAGCAGGAAGTACAGGTAAGGGTATCGCTCCCGTATATGCGGATAAAATGTTCCGGAACGGTATTCGAATGATAGACCTTTTAGATCCCAACGTATTTGAAGAAAAGCTAGAAAAAGGCTATTTGTTTTCAAAAAAAATTATTGAAGGAGCCCTTCTTCAAAAATTTGATACTCCAATGCATGAAATTTTGGAAAATTATCTATATTATGGANAGCAGCTCTCGCCATATATATGTGACACTTCTGTTGAACTTTATACAGCCTATCAAAATGGAAAATCAATTCTTTTTGAAGGAGCACAGGGGATAAGCCTAGATGTCGACCATGGTATATATCCATTCACAACATCATCAAACACGGCTACCGGCCATATATCTACTGGAACAGGTGTAACTTTCCGAACTATAAATCGAGTCATTGGTGTGGTGAAAGGTTATTTAAGTCGCGTTGGGGAAAGTCCATTACCAACAGAAATAAATGGTGCTGATGCTGAATCATTACGTACAAAGGGTGGAGAATATGGAACAACTACTGGCAGACCAAGAAGAATTGGCTGGCTAGACCTTGTGCAAGTTCGACAGGCTGTTCGTGTAAATGGGCTTACAGAAATAGCATTGACAAAACTTGATATTCTAAATAATTACAAAACTTTAAATGTATGCATATCTTATGATATTGAAGGAAAAACAGTAAATGAAATGCCCGCAAGTTTAGAAAGATATAGAAATGCCAAACCTGTTTATAAAACATTGCCTGGTTGGAGTTCTCTTCCTGAAAAAGTTTGGGAAAAGGGGTATGATAGCCTACCTCAAGAGCTTAAAGACTATATTTCATTTATAGAAGACGAAGTTAATTGCCCTGTGAAAATTATTTCCGTCGGACCACAGCGACACCAAACTATTTTACGATAATGGCTTTTACAAAAGAGATTGTTGATTTTTCTCAACTTGACAATATCGAAGTTCAAAAAAAACTAGAAGAGTTACATATTCCTCTTACCCCCGAAGAAGCATTAAAAATACAAAATGAAATGCTTGGTCGTGCCCCGTCTTTAGCAGAACTTGTTCTTTTTTCCATTCAGGGGTCTGAGCATTGTAGCTACAAAAGTAGCAGAAAATACTTAAAGCTATTTACAACAGAAGGCCCAGATGTAGTTTTGGGAGCCAAAGAAGATGCTGGAGTTGTTGCAATAGCTCAGGATAACAACGGAAAACGTTGGTGCATTGTAATGAGCCACGAGTCTCATAATCACCCCTCTCAAATTGTACCATACGAAGGTGCGGCAACAGGAGTTGGTGGAAATGTACGGGATGTAATGTGCATGGGGGCAGAAGTAATTGCATGCACGGATTCTTTTCGATTTGGCGAAATAGAAAGAAACAAAACAAAATGGATTCATGATGGAGTAGTTTCTGGAGTAGCTGGCTATGGAAACCCACTTGGAGTACCTAATATCGGTGGAGACTTATATTATCACAAAGGATATAATGAAAATTGTTTGGTAACACTAGTAACTCTTGGAATAATTAGAGAAGACCACATTATACATTCCTACGCTCCAAAAAATGCAAATGGACACGATTTAATTCTAATCGGAAAACCGACCGATAACAGCGGCTTTGGCGGAGCTAGCTTTGCATCTTTAGAGCTAGAAGAAAATGAAAAAGAAAAAAACAAAGGTGCCGTACAAGAACCAAATGCTTTTTTAGAGAGGCACCTCTTAAAATCTACCTACGCTCTTTTTAAAATTTTAAGAGAAAAAAATCTTGTAAGTCAAGTTGGTTTTAAGGACCTCGGCGCTGGAGGAGTTGCTTGCGCAAGTGTTGAACTAGCTGAAACATCGGGTTTTGGATCAGAAATTTGGATGGAAAAAATTCATATTGGATTAAAAAACCTACACCCATCCGTTTATTTATGCAGTGAAACACAAGAACGTTTTATGTGGGTATGCCATCCAGAGATTACCAAAACAATAGTAGATCATTATAACAAGACTTTTGATTTGCCAACTGTAAGTTCTGGAGCCAGAGCTTCAATAATAGGGAAAATCAGGGATGATGGGATGTATGTTGTACATAACGGTGAAGAAGAAATTGTAAACGCTCCTTCTTCTGAGGTAACAAAAGGTTTTTTATATGACCGTCCATACAAAGCAATAGAAGCAAATCATACTGAACCAAACATTGACGAACCAAATAACTATAACAAAATTCTATTAAAAATTCTTTCTCATGAAAACGTTTGTAGTAGAACTCCAGTTTATGAAAAGTACGACAAACAAGTCCAAGGTCGCACCTATATTGAAACTGGTTTAGCAGATGCAGGTGTGATGGCCCCATTTAATTCATCCGAATATCCAAAAGAAATAAGAAACGTAGGCATTGCCTTATCTACAGACCACAACCCACTCCACGGACTTATAAACCCATATTTGTCCGGAATAAATGCTGTGGTGGAGGCCATGCGCAATGTTGCCTCTGTTGGAGCAACTCCACATGCGATTACGGACTGTTTATGCTATGGAAACCCTGAAAAACCTGAACAAATGTGGCAATTTGTTGAAGGAATTAAAGGAATAAATGACGCATGTAAAACGATTACGTTAAAACATTCCAAAGAAAGTCCAACTCCAATTATTGCTGGGAATGTAAGTTTCTATAATGAATCCAAAGATAAACCTATTCCACCTAGCCCAATCATCAGTTGCCTTGGAAGAATACAAGATGTAAAAAAAGCAATTACAATGAGTTTTAAAAAAGAAAACTCATCAATAATTCTGATTGGAAAACGAAGAAATGAATTAGGTGGTTCTATTTTTTATGATTTACATAACGAACTTGGTAAAAATGTCCCAACCCCAGACCTTGAGGAGGTAAAAAACCAAATCTATGGAATCACGGACTGTATTGAAAAANGCCTAGTTTNTGCTTGTCATGATATATCTGAAGGAGGAGTAGCCGCTTCCTTGTGCGAAATGGCNTTTGGNAATTCTATTGGTTGCTCCGTAAAAATAGAAAGCGAACTTTCTACTGAAAAAATTCTATTCTCAGAAACTGGTGGATTTATTCTTGAAGCTAAAAATGAAAANATTGAATCCATTCACTCTATATTTAATCAATACAAATTAGAAACNTATGTAATTGGAGTTACCGGAGGTAATAAAATAAAATTAAATAACACCATTGATATTACAGTTGATGATGCAAAAAAAAGTTGGNAAAATGGGCTGCGGAACAAGCTATAACTTTGAAAGGATTTTTCTAAATGTCTAAGGTAAGCTACAAAGATGCAGGTGTGAATATTGACGCAGGAAACGATGCTGTAGATCGAATTAAAGAAAACGTTAAATCTACCTTTACAAAAAATGTTTTAACAGGNATTGGAAGCTTTGGTTCTCTGTTTAGTTTGAAAACAATATTAAANGAATATAGTGATCCAGTATTGGTTCAAAGCATTGATGGAGTGGGAACAAAAACTATTATTGCTAGAAAACTCCAAAAGTATGATACAATTGGGATTGACTTGTTAAGTGCTTGCGCAAATGACATTCTAGTTATGGGAGCAANACCTCTTACTTTTCTAGATTATATTGCGAATGAAAAANTACATCCNGNTATANTTGAAGAAATAGTNTTAGGAATGNTACAGGGNTGTCGAGAAACAGGAGTATCTCTTGTCGGAGGGGAGACAGCTGAGATGCCTGACACCTATCTAAAAGGCGAACATGATCTTGTTGGTATAATTACAGGAATTGTCGAAAAAGACAAAATCATTACTGGTGAAAAAATTCAGTCNGGAGACNTTGTTTTGGGTTTNCCTTCCANCGGCTTACATACAAATGGATATTCTTTAGCCCGAAAGGTGTTTTTTGATATTGGTAATTACAATGTCAATGATGAAATACCTGGGCTGAATAAATCTGTTGGGCTTACTCTTTTAGAGCCTCATATCAATTATACTAAACACGTTTTNGAACTTTTAAACTCTAATATTCCTGTAAAAGGCATCGCACACATTACTGGAGGAGGGCTACTAGANAACATTCCAAGAATACTACCTGANGGGCTNAGTNTTACNATTAAGAAAAAGTCNTGGCCTTNTCTGCCNGTGTTTTCTTGTATTCAATCTATTGGAGAAATAGAACAAAAAGAAATGTTTAGAACTTTCAATATGGGAATTGGAATGGTCTTTGTTTTAGACAAAGAACATATTAGAGCGGTAAAAANCGCCCTTGAAAAACATTCTAAAGTCTATGAAATTGGTCGTGTTGTTTCAGGGNATAAAACTGTACGGTTAAAATAATGAATCCAATTGCAATCATTCAATTCCCTGGATCCAATACAGAGCGCGAAACAATCATGGCCTGTAATCGAGTTGATATGAAAAGTGAGGANTTTNTGTGGAACGCTCCACCNTCTTCGCTGAAAAATTTTAGTGGGTNTATTATTATCGGAGGTTTTTCTTATGAAGACCGTTCAAGNGCNGGTATTATTGCAGCGTTAGACCCNATAATGAATCAAATNAAAAAAGAATCTTCAAANGGAAAACCTGTNCTAGGAATTTGTAATGGNGCACAAATTTTAGTAGAAAGCGGTCTTGTCCCTGGATGCAAAGACAACANCCCCTNTGTGGCTCTTACAGATAACAAAAGAATAACAAACAATCGNGTAGTGGGTGTNGGNTATTANAACACTTGGACAAATTTAAAAATGTCTAGCAATCCTAATCGCAGTGCATTTACAAGGCACTTAAAAACCANTGACTGTATTCGAGTTCCATTTGCCCATGGAGAGGGTCGGTTTCTTATACCGAATTACTTATTAGACGAAATGATAAAAAACAGGCAAACACTTTTTCAATACTGTGACAATAATGGCAACACTGAAAATGAGTTTCCAACAAACCCTAATGGCTCTATATACAACCTTGCTGCCGTATGCAACCCGGCCGGAAATGTAATGGCAATAATGCCACATCCTGAACGGACCAAAGAGGGTGATGTTATATTTTCTTCCATGAAAGAGTACATAGAAAAANANAACCCAGTTTCAAATCATACTCTTGCATATAATAGTTCTCGACAAAGACTTGTTAATTTTACACCAAACCCAAAGGCGAGCTACTGGAGGATAANCGCCCTTATAACTGATAATACAGCATCAACNGTTCANCAAACNCTACAAAACCTAAATTGTAATGTAAATATAAACAGACAAGTTTTTTGGGAAATAGAAACAGATAATAATAAAAATCAAATATTAAAAAAGATTGATGAATCAGGAGAACTCTATAACTCAAACAAAGAATACATTGATAAAAANACNGACCANAACTACGATTTATCTCTACTAGTATTACAAAAAGATGACGTCAATGCTAGAATGAAATACGAATCNCTTTCGAATCGTTTTAAAATTAGCGGAATTAATAAAATCACTAGTGGCGTAGTNTGGAATATCTCATTGAATGGCGGTAATATACAGGATGTTTTAGAACAAATTATTAACACTAATATACTTTACAATCAAGAATCTCATGAATGCTATAGAATCTACTAAACACTATAAAGAAAGAATAAAAAAAGAAGTTAAAAACACATTAACGGAAACAACCTTTCCAAAAGGAACAAAGAAAACGGGGAAAGTTCGTGATCAATATGTGCTTGAGGATAAGATTGCTCTCATTACAACGGACAGACAAAGTGCTTTTGATCGAGTTTTAGCTTCTATTCCATTTAAAGGTCAAGTCCTGAACCTAACAAGTGCATGGTGGTTTGAAAGAACAAAAAATATTATACCAAACCATGTAATAGATATTCCAGACCCAAATGTTACTCTAGCAAAAAAATGCGATGTTTTCCCGATAGAATTTGTTGTTAGAGGATATATAACAGGTAGCACAAGCACATCTCTCTGGACTGTATATAATAATGGAGACCGAGAATACTGTGGAAACCAATTACCTGAAGGATTAAGAAAAAATCAAAAACTCGATGAAAACATGCTAACTCCAACTACAAAAGAAGAACATCACGATCGACCTATATCTCCAAAGGAAATTGTTGAAGAAGGTTGGATGACTCAAGAAGATTGGGACTATTGCAGCAAAAAAGCTATAGAATTGTTTTCCTTTGGGCAAAAAACTGCACTAGAAAATGGAATGATATTAGTAGACACTAAATATGAAATGGGAAAAGATAGCAATGGGAAGATTGTTTTAATTGATGAAATACACACTCCTGATTCCAGCCGATACTGGATTGCTGAAAGTTATAATGATCGAATNGAAAAAAATAAAGAACCACAAAATATTGATAAAGAATTCTTGCGCTTGTGGTTTGTCGATAATTGCGACCCATACAATGACGACACATTACCTGAGGCACCATTAGACCTTGTTGCAGAATTGTCGAGTAGGTACATATATCTTTACGAAACAATTACCGGAAGCGTATTCCCGTTTCCAAACACTGGTAAGCCTATACAGAATAGAATTAATGAAAATATTGAGGAAAAACTATGAAAGCTATATTAATAATGGGTTCAACATCGGATGAACATCACGCAAAAAAGATAACAGATAAACTAGACGAATATGGAATCTCTTGGGAACAACACGCTGCTTCTGCCCACAAACAACCACTTAAAGTGTTAGAAATATTAAATGACAATAAAGATAAAGAAAACATAGTATATATCACCATTGCAGGTAGGTCAAATGCACTTTCTGGGTTTGTAGCTGCAAACTCTAACTTCCCGACATTAGGATGCCCACCATTTTCAGATAAATCTGATATGTTAGTTAATATTCACTCTACACTTCAAATGCCTAGCAACACACCCGTACTAACCGTTATTGACCCAGGCAACTGCGCTCTTGCAGTAAAACGAATATTTGGTGTATAACCAACTAGGAGCACTTTCCCCACTAGATGGACGCTATTCCAATAGCGTAAAAGAACTGAACGGGTTTTTTTCAGAGGCTGCCGTTATGCGCTATCGCGTTTATGTTGAAGTTGAATACCTTATTGCCCTAAGCTTTGAAAAAAAAATTGAAGAGTTCCCTGCTTTAACAAAAGAGCAGATTGAAGACCTAAGAAAAATATATAGAAGTTTTGATATAGAATCTGCAAAGCGCATTAAAGAAGTTGAGTCGGAAACGAATCACGATGTAAAGGCAGTCGAATACTATATTCAACAAAAAACAGAGAAGTCTTTTCACCCTTGGATTCATTTTGCACTTACTTCAGAAGATGTGAACAACTTGTCTTACTCATTGATGTGGCAGCACGGATTAAAACAAGTGTATATACCACAACTAAAATCGGTACACAACGAACTTAAAAGATTGGCAAAAAGATTTAGAAAGGCACCTATGCTATCCATGACACATGGGCAACCAGCCACCCCAACAACATTCGGAAAAGAACTGGCAGTTTTTTGCTCAAGGTTAAATAATAAAATTCAAGTACTGAAAAACCAAAAACTATCTGGAAAACTAAGTGGTGCGACAGGCACATGGTCCGCACACTTGTCTGCCTATCCCAAANTTAATTGGCCTCGTTTTTCATCTCGTTTTATTAAATCAATTGGCCTAAAACCAAATCTGATAACTACTCAAATCGAACCCCATGACTCATTAGTAGAAAGTTATCAATGCGTTAATCATATCAATTCAATCATNAAAGATCTTTGTACGGATATGTGGCTGTACATAAGCCGTGGTATTCTTGGACAAAAAAAAGTTGCCGGGGAAGTTGGGTCTTCTACTATGCCTCATAAAATCAACCCAATCCAATTCGAAAATGCTGAGGGAAATATTGGAATATCAAATGCACTGTTTTCCTATTTGGCTGAAAAACTTCCTATATCAAGAATGCAAAGAGACTTAACNGATTCAACCACATTAAGAAACCAAGGATCTGCGCTAGGATATTCCTTCCTTGCTCTTAAAAATGTTTTAAAGGGTTTAAGTAGAATAACCATACACAAAAATAAAATGTCTGCTGAGCTTGATAATCACTGGGAAGTTGTATCAGAAGCGATTCAAACAGTTCTCAGAAAATCTGGGCAATCCAAGGCGTATGAACAATTAAAAGAGTTAACTCGTGGAGAAACAATAAACCGAAAAGTTTTAGCTGATTATATTTTAGAGTTAGACATTCCAAAGGAAGACAAAGATATCCTTTTATCTTTAACACCTCAAACATATACAGGTGTTGCTTCAAAAATATTTGATTTATTATAATGTGTGGAATTGTAGCGCTATTTAGCCCCAATGAAAATGTAGCCAACAGTATCTATGATGGACTGATACAGCTACAGCATAGAGGCCAGGATGCAGCTGGAATTTCTACTCTAAATAACACCAAAATGCATTTGTATAAAGATACTGGTCTTGTCACAGAAGTTTTTAAATCTGATAAATCAAAATTAAACCTGATTGGGAATTTAGGAATCGGTCACGTAAGATACCCAACGGCTGGCAGCAATGATGTAAATGATTCCCAACCTTTTTATACTAGCAACCCTGTAAATATTACCCTCGCTCACAATGGCACCTTAACGAATAGCGAATCAATACGTGAAAACTTGTTAAAAACACATTTTTGTCAATTTAATACTAACTCGGATTCCGAAGCACTAATGCATCTTTTTGCTTACGANCTCCACAAAACAAATTTTAGAAAACTTACTNCGTCACATNTTTTTAAAGCGTTAAAATCAATATACGAAAAATGTTCTGGTGGTTTTTCTGTCGTCGCTCTTATTTCAGGAATCGGAATAGTTGCNTTCCGGGATCCAAACGGTATTCGTCCACTGTCACTAGGAACTAAAAAAAAATCATATATGATCGCATCAGAAAGTAGNGCACTTACNGCTTTAGATTTTGAAACNGTTGAAGATATTAAACCTGGCGAAGCAATTATTTTAAATGAAAGCGGTGANCTAACAAGGAGAAGAGTTGTAAGGAAAACTTCACACACACCCTGTCTATTTGAATTTGTTTATTTTTCTCGACCCGACTCTTCATTAGATGATATTTCTGTCCACAAATCAAGACTTCGCATGGGTGATTATTTAGGAGAAAAAATCCTAAAGGAATACCCCAAACTTAATGTAGATGTAGTAATACCCATTCCTGATACAAGTCGAACCTCTGCAATGCAGGTTGCGTATAAACTTGGTGTCAAATACCGAGAGGGGTTTATGAAAAACCGGTATATTGGTAGAACTTTTATTATGCCTGGGCAACAAAATCGAAAAAGATCTGTTAAACAAAAGCTAAACCCAATTGAAATAGAATTTAAAGATAAGCGAGTTTTATTGGTTGATGACTCAATCGTGAGAGGACACACTTCTAAAAACATAGTAAAGATGGTCAAAANGTGTGGTGCAAAAAAAGTATTTCTAGCCTCCGCTTCTCCTCCTATTAGACATCAGAATATATATGGTATAGATATGCCAGCAACAACAGAGCTCGTTGCGCATAAACGGTCTGTCAAAGAAATCAAAAAATATATAAAAGCNGATGAACTAATTTATCAAAGCCTAGAGGATTTGAAACGTTCTGCATCAATAGGAAACCCAAAAATAACAGAATTTGAAGACTCCGTGTTTACAGGGAATTATCGCGTTGGAAATATAACAAAAGACTACTTGGTAAATTTAGAAAATACTCGATCAGACTTGTCAAAATAACAAACAAACCGTACATATAATGACCAAAAAAATCCTTGTGCTTGGCTCTGGAGCAAGAGAACATAGCATAATAAGAGCAATAGAACGCTCATCTAAACCAAACAAAATATTTTGTATTGCCTCCAATATGAACCCCGGCATCGCCAATCTATGTGACGAATTTATTATCGATGATTTTAACAACACTGAAATTGTAACCAATTATGCTACCAAAAAAAATATTACCCTGGCAATTATTGGCCCAGAAAACCCATTACAAAAAGGAGTAGCAGATGCTCTTTGGAACGAAAAAATAAAAGTTGTAGGACCCAAAAAAGAACTCGCTCAAATTGAGACATCAAAAGCATTCACAAGAAATTTGTTAAAAAAACATAAAATCTCTGGTGGTCCAAAATACAAAACATTTGATTCTATGGTTGGGGTTCTAGGTTTTTTAGAAGACCTAGGTGATAATTATGTTGTCAAGTTTGATGGACTTGCTGGTGGAAAGGGTGTAAAGGTATCTGGAGACCACTTAGCTTCCCATAAAGACGCATTAGCATATTGCGAAGAACTGATACACAAGAACCATGAGTTCGTAATTGAAGAAAAGTTTATTGGACAAGAGTTTTCATTAATGAGTTTTTGCGATGGTGAAAACCTGAAACACATGCCTGCTGTTCAAGACCATAAAAGAGTATTTGATAATGACCAGGGTCCAAATACAGGAGGAATGGGAACCTACTCAGATGCAGATCATTCCTTACCCTTTCTTCGAAAAGAAGAAATACAAAAAGCTCAATATATAAACCAAGAAACAGCAAATGCTCTTAAAAAAGAATTTGGATACGGATTTAAAGGAGTTTTATACGGTGGATTTATGGCCACCAAAGATGGAGTGAAATTGATAGAATACAATGCTCGTTTTGGAGATCCCGAAGCTATGAACGTATTATCAATTCTTAAAACTGACTTCCTCGATATATGCGATGGAATAACTCAAGGGACACTAGATCAAATAGATGTACAATTTAAAAACAAAGCAACCGTCTGCAAATATGCAGTTCCTGAAGGATACCCTGACAAACCAATTAAAGGTGAAAAAATAGACCTCTCAAAAGTTGAGGACCAAGACTCTCTTTTCTATGCTTCTGTAGATGTAATAGATGGTGCCTTAGTGGAAGCTGGTAGTCGAACAGTCGCAGTGGTAGGAGTAGATGAAACGATTGAAAAGGCAGAAAAATTAGCACAAAGAGAAATATCAAAAATTAAAGGACCTCTTTTTTATAGAAAAGACATCGGAACAAGCAAGCTCATTCAAAAAAAAATTAATCACATGGACTCACTAAGATGATTCGTATCGGAGTGCTTGGTTCAACTAGAGGCACAGACCTCCAAGCAATATTAGATGCTATTAATTCGAAGCAATTAGATTCAGACCTTTCTGTAGTTATCTCAAACAAAAAAACCGCTTTTATTTTAGAAAGAGCTAAAAAACATAAGATCCCATCTTATTACATATCTCACAAAAATATAAACCGTGAAACCTTTGATAAAAAAGTAACGAGCGTTCTAAAAGAGTACAAAGTTGACCTGGTCCTCTTAATTGGATTTATGAGAATTTTATCCAAATCTTTTTGTCAGGAATGGAACGGGAAAATCTTAAATGTACACCCCTCTCTTCTGCCAAAGTATGCAGGTGGAATGGATACAAATGTGCACGACGAAGTTTTAAAAAATAAAGATAAAGAGACNGGTTGCACTATACACTTTGTCACAGATGAAGTAGATTGTGGACCTATTTTTNTCCAAAAAAAATGTTCCGTAAAACCAGAAGACACCGTTAAATCCTTAAAAAGAAAAGTTCAAAAACTTGAAGGAGAAGCGTTTTTAGAAGCTATACCTTTATTCGAAACNAAACATATGTTAAAACATGAATAAAAAAGAAATAATAGACAAAATACATGATCGATCTTCATCAACAATGGTAGAAAATCTCGGGATAAAAATAATAGATATCGGAGAAAACTTTNTCTCTGGAAAAATGCCTGTAGATGAAAGAACAAAACAGCCTTTTGGCCTTCTTCATGGAGGAGCAAGTGTCGCTCTGGCAGAAACTCTNGGTAGCATCGGTGCTGGTATGAACGTAGATCAATCATCTCAATCTGTTGTGGGAATAGAAATTAATGCAAACCACTTAAAAGCTGTAAAAACAGGATGGGTCTTTGGTAAAGCAACAGCAATAAGAGTTGGGAGAAAAATTCAAGTNTGGGAAATAGATATTAAAAATGAAAATGATGANTTTGTGTGCAAAAGCCGTTTAACCTTAGCCGTAATTGAAAAAAATGATTAAAAACCCAACATTAAATAAAAAACCCATACAAATAAATAGGGCCCTCTTATCTGTTTTTGATAAAGAAGGCATAGTAGAATTGGCACAACTCCTTGTAAANAAAAATATTGAAATATTATCTACTGGAGGTACAGCAAAAACACTCAGAAAAAATAATATCCCTGTGATAGATGTTAGTGACTATACAAGTTTTCCTGAAATTATGGACGGCAGAGTTAAAACAATAAACCCTCTAGTCGAAGGAGGGATCTTAGGGCTTCGAGACCAACATGTTACGGATGCAGAAGAAAATAAAATTAAATGGATTGACCTTGTTGTTTGTAACCTCTATCCATTTTCAGAAACTATTTCTAAAAAAGATTGCAATCTGGCTTTAGCAATGGAAAATGTAGACATTGGTGGACCAACTATGGTTCGGTCTGCAGCAAAAAATGTGGGTTGGGTTACTGTTTGTATTGACCCAAAGGATTATTCATTATTAATAGATGAGATTAAAAACAACGAAGAAGTTTCTTTTGAAACTAGAAAACATCTTTCATCAAAAGCCTTTGGACATACTGCTCAGTATGATGCCTTGATATACAATTTCCTAAAAGAAGAACCCCTTACAAAAACTTTCTCGCTTACCTATGAAAAACACTCTGAAATGAGATATGGAGAAAACCCGCATCAATCTGCTGCCTCTTACAAGATTCCTGGAAATGATGAACCTAATATTTTAAATGCTACTATTCACCAAGGGAAAAAGCTGTCTTACAATAATATAATGGATGCTGACGGTGCCCTTGCCTGTGTCAGAGAGTTTGATGAAACCGCTTGTGTTATTGTAAAACACGCCAACCCCTGTGGTGTTGCAACAGGTGATAATTTATTGGATGTTTATAACCGAGCTTTTAATGCCGACTCGTTATCCGCATTTGGTGGAATTATTGCACTAAACCGTACCTGTACTGCCGAAGTAGCAGAAGCAATTACTCAGGTGTTTGTAGAAATAGTGCTCGCTCCAAACTTTGAACCTGAAGCTTTACAAATTTTGCAAACGAAAAAAAATCTTCGNGTTTTGGAANTTGGAGATTTCAGTAAGCGAAAAAATAAATTAGANATCAGAAATGTGGATGGAGGAATATTAGTACAAGATACAGATACAAAAATTCTATCCTTAGATGATTTTAAGGTAGTAACANTCAAACAACCAGCGGAAGAAGATTTTTCCACTGCTCTNTTCACTTGGAAAGTGTTAAGACACGCAAAATCTAATGGAATACTAATTTCAAAAAACAAAACGACCGTGGGTTTAGGTGCAGGTCAAGTAAGTAGAGTTGATGCTGTACATATGGCTCTAAAAAAAGGCGGTGAAAATGTAAAAGGAGGCGTTCTTGCTTCTGATGCATTTTTCCCTTTCCGAGACAGCATCGATACCATTAAGGATTCTGGAATCAGCACTATTCTACAACCCGGAGGATCCATAAGAGATCAGGAGGTTATTGACGCCTGTAATGAATATGGTTTTGCAATGATCTTTACTGGAACAAGATGTTTCAAACATTAATAAAAAATTAGAAAGGTTATTCAGGGTACAGTAGTGTTGATATACTGCTTTCTTTTGATCATTAATGTATAAAGAATTCTTCTAAAGTTAATTAATAAGAGCCTACCTTTAGCAGGTTAAAACATGATGTATAATTAACTAACAGAGTTCTAACAATAAACTATTAACATTTCACTTAATATTTAATGGAGCAATCTTGAATAAAGAGCTAGCCAATATCATTGTAAAAATTTTTGGTGTTATTACT
Organism: Fidelibacterota bacterium; assembly: GCA_002691285.1. GTDB lineage: Bacteria > Fidelibacterota > Marinisomatia > Marinisomatales > UBA1611. The sequence continues at coordinate 67,849 of NZHK01000078.1, forward strand.
GCGCTCTACATGTTTCTTGTTGGAATTAATGGCATGTCTTCTGCAATCAAACACATGGGAGCGGGAGTAGCTGAATCAATTTTTACCGCAACAAGCAATCCTTTTGTTGCTTTATTCATTGGGGTCTTTGCCACCGTTCTTTTTCAAAGTTCTTCTACGACAACCTCTTTAATTGTTGGCATGGTAAGTAGTGGCGCCCTTGGTATTTCAGGTGCAATCCCGATGATCATGGGAGCCAATATCGGAACAACGGTTACAAATACTATTGTTTCAGTTGGACATATAAACAAAGGAAATGAATTTAAACGCGCTTTTGCGGCATCCACAGTACATGATTTTTTCAACATTCTAGCAGTGATAATTATATTCCCTATCGAAATCACATTCCATTTTATTGAAAAACTGGCTAGAACATTAGCAGAAATATTGTTTGGTAGCGTATTAAACGTTGATGTGCTTCAAGCAAAAAGCCCTATTAAGGCAGCTGTTAAATCGGGAGCCAAGTTTATTGAATCCTTTGCATTTGACAATAATATTGTTTACTTGGTAATAAGCGTATTAATTACATTTCTTTGTTTAGTNTCCATTGTAAAACTGCTTCGCAGTCTTGTTTTAGAAAAAATTGAAGCTTTTTTTGATCAGTATATATTTAAAACTGCACTTCGCGCAATTGGCTTTGGTATTATTCTTACCATTATGGTCCAGAGTTCATCCATTACAACCTCCCTAGTTGTACCCTTAGCAGGGGCAGGTGTATTAACCTTACAAAAAATATTTCCATTCACTCTAGGTGCAAACATCGGGACAACCGTTACTGCACTTTTGGCTGCGCTGACTGGTACCGTTGCCGCTCTCATTGCAGCTATTAGCCACTTGCTGTTTAATATTTTTGGAATTTTGATTATTTACTGTATTCCTCAGCTAAGAGCAATCCCTCTTATGCTAGCAGAAAAAATATCAGAACTATCAGTAAAAAATAAATTTATACCCATTATATATCTATTAATTATGTTTGGTGCAATTCCACTNTCAATCATTTTATTAACTACTTAAAATCATAAAAGGTATCTGTTATGTCTATTTTTAAAGATCTAGTTTCCATTTGGAACTCTGAAGATTTATTATCTCAAGCGTGGGATGAATCACGAGAAATGATGTCTTTTTCTGAAGATATGTTTTCCTCTGCGATCAAATATATGCGTAGAGGAGTGAAAATAAAGAAGTTAAAAAAACTAAAGAAAGAAGATAAAAAAATAAACGAATTCCAACAAAACGTTCGCAAAAAAGTTGTAACTCACTTCTCCGTTTCAAAAAACATAGACAGCCTCCCTAACGGATTAGTGCTTTTAAATATGGTGATTGACGTTGAAAGACTTGGAGATTACACAAAAAACATCTTAGATATGGCAATCCATTATCCAGAAGCCTTGGTATCCGAAGAACTACTTCCAGATCTTAACGCGCTTGAAAATGAGGTAATGTCAAGGTTTCAAAAAACATGTGAATCTGTTGGCAGGCAAGATTTAGTTTTAGCAGAAAAGTTATTAAAAACCCACCAAGAATCTTTAGCGATCCTTTCTGATGACATCGTACACAACTGTATATCTGGTAAAATAGACTTCAAAGACAATAAAGAGGCTACTGTTGTACCGCTTTATGCAAGATATTTAAAACGAATAGGTTCTCATTTAAAAAACATATCCACTACTATGGTGAATCCATATGAATATATTGGGTATAAGAAACAGTAATTTTCTTTTACTATTCCCCTTTTCTGTTTGATCTATATAGTTAAATTTCTCCCCAATTTTTTTAGACTTAAGAGAAAAACATATGTCAAACATAAAACAAATTTACTTTCGCCCGCTTGCTTTCTTATTTATCCTAATCCTTGATTTTGGAATATCCCAAGAATATAACTGGTCTGCCAATTTACGTTTCCGTGCTAGAACCGATAAAGCTTCATCAGTAGATTGGCGAAAAACATTTGCAACAATTACCGAAACCCGGTCTCGTCTAGGTCTTGACATATTAGGTGAATATGCTTCTGCAAAGTTCATTCTACAAGACTCTAGATATTTGGGAAACGTAGAAAACAACCCTGGAGTTACCGCTACCACTGCATCGCCTTTTTTACACCAGGCATATTTTACTTTTAGCAATCTAAAAATTCCTTTCTTTGACTATGACTTTGTAAAAGTTGGTCGGTTTGAATTGGCTTTAGGAAATCAAAGGTTGATAGCAAAAAACAATTGGAACAACATTGGGAGAAGCTTCGAAGGCTTCTTAGGAAAAGACAGTTTCTTATCTGGTGAATTATTNTTAATGCATTTGTTTATTAACGAAACCATGAGTGAATCACATGATGACCNAGATGATGNTGTAATTAATGGTATATATTGGACCAAAACTATTNCGTTTTTTGAGCAGAATTCGGTTTATGATGTATATTTTCTCAATTTCAGAAATATGGATTTTCTTGGGTCGGGGAACTCATTAGCGTCCTATAACAATATNGGTCTGAGGTTTAATGGTCAAAAAGGTAATTTTGCTTTAGAATCCGAGTTAACTCTTCAAAATAGTTCAGGAACATCATCAAATAATGACGTTTCTGCGAGTCTTTTTTCCTTTAATCTAGGATATAAACCTGNTGGTANANGTTTTNTAAANAGTGTTTTNCTAGGATTAGATCGAATATCTGGTGATGATTCATCTACNGAGACAGCAGAAGGNTTTTCAAAAGAATTTGGAGCAAGGCACAAACATCATGGTTTCTATGACTACAACTTACACAAGAAATACTTTGGTCATGGTCATGATGGACTGAATGAAATAAATGCTAAAGCAAATATCGATATCCTAAAAAGAACTAACTTACTCGTTGCTTTACATAATTTTAGAAGTGCTGTAAAAGATATCCATTATGGTAGTGAAGTGAATTTTATCTTTAAAACTAAGCACAATGACGAAATCTCTTCAGAAATAGGATCTGTTTTTTATTTTCCCGACCAAGGAAGTGAAAAAACACTTCCTTTCTTTTATTTAATGATAACCGCTAATTTTTAAATTAACTCCGTCTCAATTTTTTCTTTTATCATATCTCTTACTTTATTGAATTTCTTTAGTTCAAAAAGTTTAGGATCTGGAATACTCCATTCCAATATTTGTGCTCCAGGAATGATTGGACATGCATCTCCGCATCCCATCCCAACAATGTAGTCATACTTTTTCTCTTCTACTTGACTTGTTGATTTAGTTTTCCCTTTGTGGACAATTCCCATGCTGTTTAAAGAACGAATGGCTTTGGGGTTGACTTCCTTGCCAGGCCTTGATCCAGCCGAAAAGGCTTTCAATTGATCAGGAAAAAAATGATTAGAAATAGCTTCAGCCAATTGACTCCTACAGGCATTCTCCACACAAACAAATAAAACTGTTTTAACGTTATTATTCATATACATACTTATAAATAAAATAAACTGTCAATGTTCCGATTAATTGAGCAAATATAAATGGAATAACGTCTGAAGGAATAATTCCGGTAAAAGTATTACTAAGNGTTCTAGCTATTGTAACAGCTGGATTGGAAAAGGAGGTTGATGAGGTAAACCAGTATGCTGCTCCAATATATAATCCAACTGCAGGAGCNACCATTTCAGTTTTTTGTTTGCNAACCAATAAAATCGTTATTAACAANCCAAAAGTTGCGATGATCTCAGATANAAAAATTCCACTCGTTAACCTTTTATTATCAGATATGGATATAATATCTAAATCAAAGATCATATTTGCAAAAATTACTCCCAATACACCACCAATTAATTGGCAAAGAACATAAAACAGCATATCTTGTTTTGTTAACTTGCCCAAAAGCATCATTACAATAGAAACAACAGGGTTAAAATGAGCACCAGAATATGGTCCAAAAGTCCAAATCAAAACGATTAAACCAAATGCAGTTGCTATACTATTTGCAAGTAAAACTACTGCTTTATTTTCAGTCAAATTCTCTCCCATGATCCCAGAGCCCACTACTATGAGAAGTAAAAATAAGGTGCCTACCGTTTCTGAAATTAGTTTTGTTTTCATTTTCAAGCGTTCTTAAGTGCTAGTATCAAAATAAGTTTTCAATTTTATATATTTAATGTTAGTTAAAGATTTGTATCAAATATTCATGCTTTGCACTTAATCTACTTTATCAAAAATAGCACATACAAAAACAATTCTAGCCTTTTTATAACAAAATATTAATTAAATCCAAATATAATTCTAAAAGGGTTGTCTTAGTTTTAATTATTCTGTTTTTTTCATCTAATAATATTTATTCAAAATATTTCTGTTTACATATAATGATCATAACGAGTTAGTTTTTAATCATGAATAACAAAAAATCTTTAGCCCTTGTCGCGCACAATAATAAAAAAATTGATATGGTGCAATTCTGTGTAGAGCATTATAAAAAACTAAAAAACTATGAATTATTCGCTACAGATGGTACGGCAGATGCTATACGAAAAGTTTGCCCAACATTAAAAATAAATAGAATAGGCCATGGCCCGGATGGAGGCGATGTACATATATCTTATAATATATTGGAAGATAAATTTGATGCTTTACTTTTTTTTATTGATACTCAAACTGCACATGGACATGAGCATGACATTCAAACATTGATTAGAACCTGTGCTACAAAAAATATTCCTTTTGCACTTAATACCTCAACCGCTAGAATTGTTATAGATGGATTGAAACAGGCATTACCTAAATAGTGGTGTAATGCAAAAATAGCACAAATTCTAATATAAAGAATTTGATACTTTTGGAAGTTCTAATAAAATTCAAATCTTATTAAAACAGTCTTCAAATGAACTATTTATAATTTTATTAAACAAGGTTAAGCGAAAAAGAAATGCTACAGGTTTTATATTGCTCCAAGGTTTTATTCCTGTGGCGTTTCTTCCTCCTTGTTCCTTCTTAAAAGCTATATGAATTCGTTTCTATTTTGACATAAGATAGATAGTAGAATAAAATCCCCAAACACTGTCATCATCCCACAAACAAAAAAACCCCACATTAATGGGGCTTATGCATAAAGGTTATTCTATTTCAATAATGTCATTTTTTTAGTTTGCCTAAATTCTCCAGCTTCTATACTATAGAGATATACTCCTGCTGATACTGGCTCGCCTTGATTGTTGGTAGCGTTCCATTGAATGGACTTATAGCCAGAATTTTGAACCTCATTTACCAACTGATTAATTACATTTCCAAGCATATCATAAATGGTGACATTTACTAACTCACCTTTATTTAAATCATATCGTAATGTAGTAGTGGGATTAAATGGATTAGGATAATTCTGGTGGAGTGAAAAATATTTGGGTACATTAATATTTTCATCCATAGTAAGTGTTATACATTCCCCGTTTGGTGCACCTGGGGTAGGGCTAGTATAACATCCTTCTCCATTTTCATTGAAACTTTGGGATAACTGGACGCTATCCAATTCCTGAGAAGGCTCCAATGTCACAATAAGATAGTTGTCCTCGCTATCAGCGAACACTATTATATCCCCTCCAGAGCTAAGACCCGACGAAAAACTTCCTTCTTGATCTTCATAACCAATCCAATATCCTCCTGAGGAAATTATTACTTCACCAAATGTAAAGTCTGAAAGACTTTCATTATCATCTAATTGAAATCCTTCTAGAGAACAATCTGTATCACCAGAATTATATAATTCAATATAATCTTCGGGGTCACCAGAGGTATGACCCTCACTCACATATACAATACCCAGCACACAAGGATCTTGAGCGCTAACGTTTACGATTAAAAGTAAAACAAATAGAGAATTTTTTAACACATGATACCCAAAGCTAGTTTGACAAATATACATATAAATTGTTAGACAATTATTTGGATACTTTAAGAAGGACTCCAATAAATATTTTTTAATCTTGATTTAAGATTTATTTCATGATTTTTTATAATTAATTTGCTTTGGAGAGCCTACTTTCCTTTTTAGTTCCAATAAACATATCTCAAAATCTTTATTATCAAGCTTAACATTAATGTTAATATCAAAAAGAACCTTTTTATTTTAAAAAGAAATGGTTAGAGAAGATTTTGAAAATCATTTGAAAATCTTTTTCATCATTTATGTCCTTATTTTCTTTTGATGTATTTATGGTAACAAGTTTTGCCAGATGGAGCTAGATGTACTTCTGCCTTTTTGAAGAGATAAAGGATTTTCTAATAATTTCCAAATAGATTTCTTACATTATTCTGACTTTATTTTGATAATGTCGAGCAGTTCAATTAGGAATATTAAATTTGAGTGAATTGCTACAATGGGTTCAACAAAAAGATGAAAAGTACTTTTTCATCATTTTTGATAATAAATCTACACGTAGCTTTTGGAAAATATTTCTTGAGTACGTATCCAAAACAGGAGATGGTTATTTACTTTTTCTAACCACACTCTTTGGTTTTTTCATTTCTGATAATTCATACCAATTTATTAAAGTCGCCTTGTTTGCAATAGCTTTAGATAAGATCATTTATTTAATACTAAAAAAATCTCTTAAGCGTCCGAGGCCTTTTAGACAAATTGAAGGAGTAAAAAGTAAGCTTATACCATTTGATGAATTCAGTTTTCCATCTGGCCATACAGGTAGTGCAACTGTATTAACCTTATTGGTATATTATTTTTTCCC
>NZHK01000079.1 GCA_002691285.1 Fidelibacterota bacterium
CATTGGGTCGCCTAAACCAGCCTCTCCCATAAAACCGAAAACAAGCATTACTAAGGAAGCTCCAAGTAATCGCCAAAATAACATCAACGGAACAATCGTAACTGCAGCGAGAATTAAATAAAATTCAACAATTTGTAATGGCACAGTTACTAACCAATCGATATATCTGAACACGGTTGTAGTTGCATCAGCCATACCACCTAGTGATGCGACATGTGCCTCTCTCATATACAAGTAATGCCAGAAGGCAATACCATTAACTAAACCTGCTACTGTTAGGGAAGTTCTCCACTTTCCTTTAACATCACTTCTTTCCACAAAAAAGAAAACGGCAGCAGCCAACATGATTGCACACGCAAGCCAGAACGACATTCCAACATAATCGTTTGCAGCGAGTAATGAAGTACTTAGGTACATAGTTTCTCCTTTCTATTATGATTAAACGCTCAAAACGGCTATAAACTGTTAATCGCTCAAAACGCTCTTGACATATAAATATAATTCAAGTATTTTATAAAGGTCAATGACTTTTTTAACTAAATTTTATGTAAAAAATGAAAAATATTCTTGGTACAGAATTAGTCAGTTGTTCTTTTGATCCCTTAACTGGTTACTTTAGAAATGGGTACTGTCAAACAGATGAAAGAGACAGAGGAAGCCATGTTGTTGCTTCGGTAATGTCAAAGAAGTTCCTAAAGTTTACTAAATCGGTTGGCAATGATCTTTCTACGCCGAATCCAATCTACAACTTTCCAGGTTTAAAATCTGGTGATCGTTGGTGCCTGTGTGCGCTTAGATGGAAAGAGGCATACGATATTGGTTCAGCGCCATTTGTAATTTTAGAGGCTACGCACGAAAAAGCGCTTGATTACATCGATCTTTCTGCTCTTTTAGAGATGAGATATATTGAAAATCTAAATTAAATAACTGATTACAAAACGATGCAAAATTTTAATAATTTATTCTCTTATGACGATGCTTCTAATCAACTAGAATATTTCATCAAAAACAAAGCTGCAAAGTATTCAAAAATGCGAAATTTTGATTTAGGGTCCATAGAAACAAACTTTGTAAGTGGACTTTCTCCTGCAATCACACGAAGAATTATTTCAGAAGATTATGTAGTGCGCAAAATACTTAAATCATTTTCATTCAATTCTGTTGAAAAATACATACAAGAAATATGCTGGCGTACGTATTGGAAAGGATATCTTGAGTATCGTCCTCAGATATGGAAGGACTATTTAAATGATTTAGTAAAATTTGAATTAAAAAAGGAAAGTAGCGACTATGCAAAAGCAATAACTGGNGANACNACCATANATTGCTATAACGATTGGTGTCATGANCTNATNCANAACAATTATTTACANAATCATACTAGGATGTGGTTCGCAAGTATTTGGATTTACACNTTGANTTTACCCTGGCAACTAGGAGCAGAATTCTTTATGAATCACTTATATGATGCAGACCCAGCNTCTAATACCTTATCGTGGAGATGGGTNGCAGGACTTCATACTANNAATAAANAATATTTTGCTTCCGCTGAAAATATAAAAAAATTTACTGANAATAAATANTACCCAAAAGGTCAGATTGAATACANTAGTTTTCNATCTNCAGAATGGNAAANNTACAACCCAATCGATCTAANAGTAAAAAANTTTCATGGNACGGAGAAGGTAAAGTATTTNCTTATACATGAAAATGATTTATNTATNAAAAACCTCCCANGTTCNGATTTTTTATTTATTCAAAAAGAAAGCATTAAAACCATAAAAAGAGCTAGNNCAGTCAATGATTTCATTGATAAAGCCTTNAAAAGTTTTNAGCAAGATGTTAATAAAGCAAATTACAANGAAATTGTTCTTTTCAATTTCCATGATCACANNAATATCAAAAAGTATTTAGATTCAAATNNNANNGAATCCATNTACAGTCCATANCCATCTGTGGGGTATGTAAATGATACCATGAAAGATATTGAGAAAAATAAAGGNTTTAAATTTGAGTTTATTNATTCTGAATGGGATAGGTTNTTTTGGCCTCATGCGAAGAAAGGNTTTTTCAAATTAAAAAAACAAATAANNACAATAATTAAAGATCTAAATCAACCTAGCTTTAATTTTTAAAATTTCCNTATTCTTACATTCANNAAAATTTTTAAGATTTTTAANACTGGCTTTGTTAANATATATCAATTACCTTTNNGTTCTGATTTTTTTNATGATATTNAACAAAATTAAAAGGTGTTTANTATGTCNTCAAGTACTGATCCAACATCAGCAGCCTATGCACANGCNGTAAAAGAATTAGGATTAAAAAAAAATATTGCTAAAGCCTTAGANATTCCTGANAGNGAATTAACTGTAGAAGTNCCTTTTCGNAGNGATAATGGTGAAGTAGAAAGTGTTGTAGGNTTTAGAGTTCAACACAACAATACCAGAGGCCCATTTAAAGGCGGCATNCGATANCACGAACATGTAGACATTGANGAAGTTCGTTCTTTGGCAACTCTTATGACCTGGAAAACNTCNCTTTTAGATATACCTTATGGNGGAGGNAAGGGNGGTATTGGTGTNGATCCAAGAAAATATAGTAAAACNGANCTAGAGAGGATGTCCAGNAGGTTTTTTAGAGCNATTGATCCAATTATTGGAGTAAATGTTGATATTCCTGCNCCAGATGTAAATACNAACGCTCAAGTCATGAGTTGGTTTATGGATGAATATAGCCAATTACATGGTTACTCCCCTGCTATTGTNACAGGTAANCCATTAGAGTTAGGNGGTTCCGCTGGNNGAGAAGCNGCAACAGGAAAGGGNACCGCAGTAATAACAANAGAAACGGCGCAAAACTGGNATATTGANTTAAAAAATTCCAAGGTTGTNATTCAAGGTTTTGGNAATGTAGGTTCCTATGCCGCAAAATTTTTGCATGAATANGGATGTAAAATNATTGCNGTAAGCGATGTAACAGGTGGACTTTATGATCCTGANGGTCTTGATATTGATTCTCTTTTTGAATATAACTANNCAAACAAAACTATAGATGGATTNGATCAAGGAAAAAAGATTACAAATGATGAGTTGCTAGCANTAGAATGTGACTTTCTNATACCCGCAGCCTTNGGGAGTGCTATCAATGAAAAAAATGTTGANTCATTAAATTGNAAGGTGATTGTAGAAGCCGCTAATGGACCAGTCACTGGTTCAGCNGCAAATAAATTATGGNATAAAAAAATAGCTATTATTCCTGATATACTTACCAATGCAGGNGGAGTCACCGTTTCCTATTTTGAGTGGGTTCAAAATCTTCAGCAATTCAAATGGACAGAANATGATGTTAATCAAAANCTAGAAGATAAAATGGTAAATGCATTTAATGANGTATACGAAGTCAAAAAAANCAAGCAAGTTCCNATGAGGATTGCTTCCTTCATGGTNGCAATTGATAGAGTTCACGTTGCNTATAACCTTAGAGAAGGGTAAAAANAGTATAATTAANTANAGGCTTCATTTAAAAAACCNCTNCCAATTACACCANTAATTACTAAGNAGCCTCCAATTAATGCTGTTTGACTCATNAGTTCTCCTAAAAATATAAAAGTTAATANNGGATTAAAAAGAGGTTCAATCNCAGGGTATATAATAGCATCTAGTGCANTAACATNTTTGATNGCANTACTNAAAAGAATATAAGCTAGNCCAAGTTGAACAAAACCAAGAAATGTAANAGATAACCANGGAGTGGCTTCCATNGTAACTCCTGTAAAATAAAAAGGTANACAAACCACAAAAGTGATGAGGTTACCTAATAAAACACAATCGATTGGATTTGCATTTTTTTCTTTTCTCATAAATAATGTTAAACCTGCAAAACCTAATCCAGAAAAAATGGCTAGAACATTACCCCATTTTTGCTTTAATGATAAATCTTCATAAAAAAAACAACTCAATCCGAATATGATTATTGCAATAGTAATCCAATCTATCTTTGAAGCTTTCTCCCCAAGAAAAGAATAACCAAATAATGCTACATAAATAGGAGCTGCATATTGAATAAGAATCACATTCCCAGAGGCTGTAATCTTATTTGCAAAAACAAAACATAAAACCATAACGGAGTAGCAGAAGGCTCCGGCCCATATATTTCTTCCAAAACCTTTACTATAGGGCTTACTATAAAGGTAAATAATTACAGCTGAAAATCCACTGCGAATACCAGCAATACTAATAGGAGACCATGGTATTAGTTTTATGAATAAGCCACCAGTGCTCCATAGAACTCCTGTAATTATCAAAAGTAGAATAGCCAATTTTCGGCTCATAGATTAAAATAAATCTTCCAAATAAGGTTTTGATAAATAAGCAATTATAGTTAATAAAAGAACACTAATAATAATTGCAATTGCAGCGCTATTACTATAACCAACTAATGTCATACCTAAGGAAGTGCCTGCAGCGAGAGGATGCTCAAAATATAACATAACCATTAAGAGAATGGTAAAGCCAATAGATAAAGCAAACCACATTGCTTTAAAAAGTACAATATTCATAAATGGGAAAACAGCAAAACATGAACCAATAAAAAAACCTATCAAGCCTAAAAAAAACAAAATGCCCCCTGAAATAACAGAGGGCATTCTTTAATTTTATTGGTTAAGGGGGTTATTTAAAAACCTTTAATTGTGGTAGATTTTTTATATAGTTGCCATACTATATGCCAACCAAGAATTACCATTACCATGGGCAAAACCCATGAGAACTCATCAGGTATACCAAGAGCAGTAGGTGCTGTAACATGATGCTGATTATGCATAGTCCAAACAAGAGGAACTGACATATANGTATTATGTTTAGATCTTAAACCTGCCAATGCTAAAAGATCACCATCTGGTGCCTCACCATTTTTAATAGCAGNAATAATTTTCTGTTGGGCAGGCCANATTCGGAACCAAACGTTAAAAGCCATATTTGTTCCAAANAANGCACCAAGGTGAATATTAACAGCTCGATATCCNAANCCTCCCAATTTTTGCATGGCAAAGACGTAAGCTGTAATAAGTAAAAAACTNACTGCAGTTACTGCTCTTACATTTGATGCTAATGGACTTTTATAAATNGCATCATAAAGAAACACAGCTACAAAAGTAAATAACAAAAGTATATGAATAGACATATTTGCTGGATCACCAGTTACTTCATTTGANGTGAAATCATCTGGCATCATACCTCCAGCCCAATAAATCACATAAAGTAAAACAATTCCTGTACCCCATGTCCAAGCAGCNCCCATCCGAAACCAATATAAGGTCCTAGGCATAAGNTCTGGCACGACCTTCNTTTTCGTTTCACCATCCATGGTAGGTGCAAAAGCAGTATTCACAAAATTAAAAAAATATANNAGNCCTATCCACATAATACCTGCTAGTACATGTAGCCATTTAAAAATTGGATGAATTAATTCCATAATTATTCACTTACTCCCTTTATTTATTAAGGTATANNACCTACACTAATTTATTAAATTTCAACGATTCTGTAAATGATTCAAAAACTGANNGGGAANAAGTTTTTTATATCAATGGAAAATTTATAAAAANACTAGATAAAAAAGATGAATAATCGTACCAAANCTACTTTACAATTACCATGGGGCAATTACAAGATTCCATTACAGCAAGAGGCTTACTTCCTAGAAAAAACTTTGAAAGTGGTGATTGAGANGATCTGCCCATNATAATTATATGATTATTCCCCGCAGCATCAAGTAAGGTATCCACTAATTCACCTTTCACAAATCTCACTTTTGATTGTACACCTGTTCTTCTCATCATTTTTTCGGCNCGATATGAGTATGAATGAAATTTNTCAGAAACTCTCNTTTCATTACTNATTGAAACTATGTCAACCTCAATATTNAAAGCTTGAGCAACGCGTACCGCGAATTTTACCGCTTTTTTATTGCCTTTAGAGTCATCTACAGCTAATAATATTCTGTATGTTTGTTTTCGATTAAAATTATTTACTACAAANATAGANCTGTCAATNTATTGGACTAAATCATGGGCCATACTACGTTTTCCACTTCCTCCAATAATCGTTAAATCATAATTAAAAGATTGNACCTCATCCCTNAATTCTTCAATAATATCTCCATTTCTTAAAATTAGATTAAGATTTTTTACAGCAGANCCTTTCAAAAATACTTCAGACCGTCCATTGCCTTTATCTACCAAAAGGTTTTTTGAGAAGCCAGTGTCATTTGAACTTTTAGTTATATAGTTTTCTTTTTGTAAGTAATTATATGCCCATTCAAGGACATCAACACCCGGCCTATCCAAATCCCANGATTCCATTAGTTCATTAGCTATGCTCACATCCTTATAGCTAAACTCATTAATCTTTTCACCAACATCTAAAATGGTTGTGGATGAATTCAAGATGCTTGCTATTCGCATCCCCACATCAAGTGTAGNCTCCGAATATTTTTTACTGCTTATTCCAATTAGTATTTTCATAATGATAAAGAAGGCCAATAAAATAGTGAGACTATTAAAAGTAAAAAAACTGATATTATAAACAGTTTCCATCCTGCCTTAAAGTAGTCAGATGCGGTTATTAATCCAGTAGAATGTATAATCATACATGTAGGAGATGCCACAACTGTTAAATAAGCAAATGCTGAAGCTATAGATGTCATAAATCCTGTAATCACAGGGTTNCCNCCCATATCTAGAACAATTGGGCCAAGTACGGCAACTGTAGCAGCNCTACTTAATAAATTNGTTANCAANCCAGTNATAATTACAGNAACAAACCAACGTACAATCTCAACATCTTGAAAAATAATTTCTAAATACGTCAATGTTTGTCCTGCCACCCAAAAAGCAGCACCGGTTTCTTTCATTTGAATACCCAAAGATATAGCAGANCCAAATAATAAAATTACGCCCCAATTTGTATTCCTNTTGATTTCCTTCCAATTAATTAGGCCAAATGANAGATAAAGGAACACACCACTTAGAGCTACANTTCCTAAACCAAAAATCGGACTAAAAAAAATCCATCCTAAAAAAACAAGTATAAAAATACCAATNGCCANTAGTTGATTGGCATTTANTTTNCCTNTTTTNGCAACNTGNACCTTTAATTTTCTTACGGAAGANTCCATAGTTTTTTGTGAAGGTGTAAAAGTTTTCCACAATATTAAACTAGCAATAGGAATTTCTAGAATTAACATTGGGTACGTCATTTTAATCCAATCCAAGTAAGAAATTTCTGCCATACCAAACTCAGATAAATAACCAATCATTATAGCATTTCTGCCTCCGCCAGAAGGGGTACCAATTGAACCAATAGCGCAACCATATGCAATAGAAAATAATAAAACAGATGATAATTTTGTTGCTTTCCCAGTATCTAATCCNGCATTTCGAATTAATGCTAATGCAACAGGTAGCATCATAGCTCCAACAGTATGTTCTCCAATGAAAGATGATAGTAAAGCTGATATGGTTACAAAACCCAATACAATCCTCCATGTTTTGTTACCCGTAATAGTTATAACTGAAAGAGCCAGCCTTTTATCNAGTCCCTGATGGACAATTGAAACTGCTAGCATTANAGAACCCATTATAAAAAATACAGCATCACTCATAAATGAAGATGCTACACCATCTGGGGTATCAACACCCAAAACAACTTCCATGATTAAGATTAGTAAAGCAACGGCAGGTAATGGAATAGTTTCACTAACTATTAGAGAAAGAGCTACTAATACTATAATTAATGTGCGATGGCCTTCTGAAGATAATCCGTCTGGNGTNGGNAAGTAAAAAAAAGAGATNCTTAATATAAAAGAAAGGATCAGCCATTTCTTTCTAGTGATCCAGAAAAGTATATTAGAAATAGAACGCTCTGAAAATCCAAACATTGATTANTCTAATTTACATTTCTAATTTTATTCGTGCTTACACTCACTCGGAATTTTTTCACCATTCTCAAGAATTGCCCATTTCCAAATAGGAACTCTTTTCTTTAGTTCAATTATAAAAAAGGACATTGCCTCAAGTCCCTCTTTTCGATGCTTTGACCATACCGAAACATGCAAACTTGTTTCTCCTACTTTAACTTCACCAATTCGATGTCTACATAAAAGATCTTTTATAGGAAATTTATTTTGAGTTTCTTGAGCAATAATTCTTAACTCTTTTTCAGCCATATCCTCGTATTGCTCATATTCTAACATTCTTATCTTTTTCCCATGCTCCGTTCCTCGCACTCTGCCATTAAATATTAGCTCTGCTCCTTTTTCTTTTTGATTATCATTAGAATCAAAAGGAGTTATAGAAGAACCTACAATTTCAACCTTTATCATTTATCCACCTTGCACAGGTGGGATAAAAGCTACTTCATCGCCATCTTTGAGTTCTGTGTTTTTTGATATATATTTTTTATTTACAGCAGTACTTAGTGTTACNTCATTTAACTTACCTTTCGCCTTTTTACGAACTATTTTCTTCAGGTCATCTGTACAAACACCATTCTCTAGTTCGAAAATGATCTCATTTTTTCCAAGCGCATACTTTACCTGTGAAAAGCACTTTAATCTTATTGTTATCATAATTCAATTACCTCTGTCGTATGTTGCAAACCATCATAGATGAGTAGCCTCCCAATTAAATTGGGCTCCAGATTAAGAATCAACTTTATTGCTTCAAGAGCCTGCATATTACCTATAATGGATGGCAACATACCTATTACTCCTGCTTCTTCGCAGGTTTTACCTCCAGAAATATTATCTGGGAATAACTCTGCATATCCTATTTTACTTTCTGTATTAAAAACTCCAACCTGCCCCTCAAATTTATATAAACTACCATAGACCATAGGAAGATTTTTATCTTTAGAAACTTTATCAATAATTTGCCTAGAAACAATGTTGTCTGTAGCATCGATTATTATATCAATATTCTCAAAACAGGATTTTGCATTGGATTGATTGAGAAAATCATTAAACGGATTAATTTTAGTTTGACTTGAAATGTTTTCTAAGGATCTTTTTGCAACAATAACTTTCTCTTTACCAATATCTTCAGCATTATATAGATGTTGTCTATGTAAGTTTGATAAATCGACAGTATCTCCATCAATAATATTTAAAGTGCCTATACCAGCGGCAACTAATGACGTAGCCGCTGGACATCCTAGTCCTCCCATACCAACTATTGCAACTCTCGCTTTCATTATCTTTTTTTGTCCGTCTATTCCAATTTCTTCCAAAATAGTTTGACGTGACCAACGACTTAAATCATTTTTATCTTTTATAAACTCATTCCAGGCTTGAACACCGCCTAAAAGGCTATAAGAATTTTGCAGATCATTTTCAAGGATCATCCCTTCTGTCACAATTCCAAATTGACAAACAAGAACCTTATCGCCTTTGATTTGATCTATAGAATCAGGGGGCCCAATAATACATCTTAGTTCTTTTAAAGGAGACTGTTTAATCTGATTCTTTGGCCTTATATCTAACAACGTGAAATTTTTATCATTATCTAACCATTTTTTTAACTTTTCTGGCGTAATGATCATTAAAGAGTTTTCCAAGGCAATAACTTTATTTTAATCAAATCACCTGGTTTGAGAGGACCGTCTCCTGAATCCGATCCCAAGATACAATTTGCATCTAAAGCGGATGTCAACATGTGAGACCCTAACCGACTAGCAGGACGACATCTTAATTCTCCATTTTTATACTCTGCTTGTCCAAATAAGAATCTATGCTTTGTTTTCTCTCTAGGGAAGAATTCCTCTAATTTACCATACAAAGGCCTTTCAATATTTTCACCCATAAGCGATTGTATTACGGGCCATACCCATTCCATAAACCCTATATATGAAGAAACCGGGTTACCTGGCAGTCCAAAAATTAATTTATGCTCCTTTGTCCCAAAAAACAGTGGCTTCCCAGGTTTCTGTGCAACCTTCCAAAAATGTTCTTTCACCCCAAGTTCAATAAAAACATCTCGAACATAATCATAGCGTCCCATTGATACGCCACCCGAGGAAATAATAATATCTGATTCTTCCAATGCTTGTGATAAAAATGACTTTAAGGATTCTTTATCGTCTTTTATCACTTCTTTCATTTGAATTAAAGCTCCAGCCTTTTCTACTAAGTCTATAAAAACATAAAGATTAGAATTATAAATCTGCCCCTTACCCAACTTTTTTCCTGGTTCTACAAGCTCATTACCAGTCCCAAAAATTGAGACCTTAGGTTTTTTTGATACTATAAGAGCTCCATATCCAAAAGTAGCACAAGTGCCTAACTCGTTTGCTGTAATCCGAGTACCTTTTTTTATTAATACATCACCCTCATTTATTTCTTCACCTCTTTTGCGTATATGTGCACCGCTTGATGCTGAATTCATAACTTTTACATAGTCATTATTTGAGAAGCCACTCGTGTCTTCCACCATTATAATTGCATCAGCTCCTTTTGGTATTTCTGCCCCTGTCATACATTGGATACATTCTCCTTTTCCTATNGTTATTTCTGATGGAGAACCAGCCGAGCTAATATCTATAATCTTTANCTCAATAGGTTCNTCTTCAGTTGCATGTTTTGTGTCTGTGGCGCGCACTGCAAACCCATCCATAGCTGAATTATTAAAAATTGGAGATGGNAAAGATGCAACAATATTTTCACCTAAAATACGNCCTGGAGAATTAATTAGATCTANATTTTCCTTATCTAAAAAGGAAAGGTGTTTATNTATGATAGTTTTAGCTTTTTGATAAGAAATCATACTATCCTTTGAATTAAAAAAATGATCGCTAAAATAATTACAGCGCTNATAATCTTTTGAATGAATACAGAGTCAAACCTTACTGATCCAAAATACGATCCAACAAAACCACCAAGTAATACTGCAAATACTAATGGAGTTATAAATTTAATATCATAGGTTCCTGATTGTAACCTTGGGAGGAGTCCAGCAAAAGAATTAAACCAAATGAACATTGCTCCTGCTGCAGAAGCTTCCTTTGTAGTTCCCAAACCAAACATGATGATTAATGGAACCAAATATATACCACCACCAATACCTACAGCACCGGCAATAAAACCCAAAAAAGATCCTAGAAAAATAGCCAATAACCATTTTTCAATGTTTGATAATTGGTAAGTAAAAGCTAACCTATCAAAAAAATAAATTCTTGATATAACAAGTATTAGGGTCATAGTAAGAATAATTTCAAAAATTAGCTCTGGTAATTGAACTGAACCAGCTAGGTATGACATTGGAATAGATGTGATTAAAAATGGTGCGACTAAATTAATTCGGCCATATCCTGCTTTCCAAAAATTAATCATCCCAATAAATGTGACACCTAAATTCAAAGAAAGGGAAGTAGCAGGTATGAGCTGATAATTAATTCCCATTATCGCCATTATAGCTGTATAGGATGAACCACCACCAAGTCCAACAGAAGAATAAAAAAAAGAAACGAAAAGAAAGAGAATAGGTAGAAAATATTCCACTTAATGTTGTTCACCTTTCAACATATGAAAAGAATGAAATATAGTTGGGATTAAAACCTCTAACGCATCTCTTGTAGCTCCAGAACTCCCAGGTAAACAGATAACAAGAGTTCCTTTCACAAGACCTGCAGTTAATCGCGAAAGCATGGCTGTTTTTATCTTCCCCCTACCGTAAGCATGCAAAGCCTGTTCAACTCCAGTTAATTTCGATTCAAATATACTTTCCAAAACTTCTATAGTTAGGTCCCTAGGACTAAGGCCAGTTCCACCGGTTGTAAGAATAAGCTCCACACCAGAGTCAATCCAATCATAAATCATAGGAACTAATTGATCAGATCCATCTTCTAAAACTATTCTATGATCAACTACACATCCAGAATTCAAAAATCCATCTGCCAATATTTTCCCAGATATATCTTCTCTTTTTCCCCTAACAACCCCATCACTCAGAGTAACAACCCCTACTTTGGGTCTATATCTGGTGGCATAGTCCGATTTTCCGCCATTTTTTTCTATCAATTTAACCCCACTTATTTCCATGGTTTTATCTACAGCTTTGCACATATCATATACGGCTAGAAGAGCAATAGAAACCGCAGAAAGAGCTTCCATTTCTACACCCGTAGATTCTTTGGTTTTTACAATAGATCGAACCCAAATACTATTGGATTTGAATTCGAATTCGATATCAACAAAAGATAAGTTTATCTGATGGCACA
>NZHK01000080.1 GCA_002691285.1 Fidelibacterota bacterium
ATAACAATCGTAATCTTATCTGTTACTACATACGGTGTAGCGGAATCTCTTTTGTCAAAAAAAAGTATAAGGTGCGCTTGCCTAGGTTCTGTACTTAACCTCCCTATGACTGAAGCAACAATTATTGAGAACATAATAATGTTACTTATGGGAATAAACTTTATTTTATGAAATTATAGTGACCAAAGAATAAAGTCCTAACTCACACATATTATTGGGGTTTTTTGTTTGTGGGATGATAAGTAGAATCGGATATGATTTTTAGACTACATTTTTACGCATTAGTTTTTGTAACTATTATTTATTCACAAGTTTACCAAAATGGCGACTATGTAAAAAATTTATCTGGAAATATTTGTGAAAATGGTAGTCTAGAATGGTCATCAACAAAAAAGGAATTAAGTAATGTACTTTTTATTTCTTCATTTGCAACTTGGTGAATACCATGTCAGACTGAGTCTCAGGAAATAGAAAAAATACACAAAGAGTTCAAAACCCAAGGAGTGGAGGTTGTTGGAGCAGGAATGGATTGGAATAATCCATTCAGTTGCGAAGAGTGGGTTGAAAAATTTAATCTTACTTATCCAATATTAGATGATTCAGAGGGAGAAAAAATTTATAATTATTTTGGTAATGGTGTTGTTCCTTATAATGTTGTAATTGATAGAAACATGAGATTAATCTATTCCTCATCAGGTTTCAATAAAGATGAAATTGTGGATGCTATAAAAACTGGATTAAAAACATCAATACATCGAGAACTCCCTAGGAAAAATATTAAATTATCACTGCCAAGAAGAACAGGGTATAAAAAACTTAGGGAGAATAAAGGGTTTGATTGAAAATATATTTTTGGAAATGGAATGAACTTTTGAGTACTAATATGTTTCTTTTAAAGTAATTGCATTATATCAAAATATTATTCAATATAAAGAGATAAGTTGTAGTGAAATACTGGTTATCTGCTCACAATGGGGTTATGGGGGTCGCAGGTTCAAATCCTTTCGTTCCGACTTTCTTTATAGGGTAAACCAAACACTTAGATCCTTTGAAAAAAGTTTGAGTTATCTTTAGATATGAACCGTTCAAAAACTATATAATGTTATGCTGTATATTTGGTAATCCATTAATCAAATTAAAATCTTTTTAGGTAAAATTATGTCAAAATTTTCTCTATTAGTGAATGTTCTATTGTCTTTTGCTTTTATGTTGTTTTATAGTTGTGAAAATAGTGATTCAGATGCCTTGAATAATGATTCAGCTGTTGGTTGTAATATTTTAATAATGGTTGATTCATCTAGAGGTGATTGTTCAGAAATTCTTAACATTGCAAATGAGTTTAGCATTACAACATCAGGAGATTTACGAAAAATAACAGCAAATAACATTCCTGCCCATGATGTTGGTCTGTTTGGTAATGCTCTTGGGGCATTAAATCCCAATAGTATTACTGAGCAAAATAGCAGCTATGATATTGACTTAACTCCATCAATAACAAATTCAAAAACATATCTTTTGAACAATGGACCTGCATACTCATTTGGTATTTTGTTAAATGGTGTAGAGGTTGACCCTGTAGCCGCTGAGCCATGGCCACATACTAAGCCAGTTACAAATAGTCATAATTGGAATTGGAATTTAGAAGCAACTATGGTTGATATAGGTCTAGATTGTAATACTGCTCACGTTCAACCTACTGGGAAATACCACTATCATGGGGTTCCGAACCTTTACTTAGAATCTATAGCATCAAATTTAAATGAAATGCGTCATGTCGGCTGGGCTGCAGATGGTCATCCTATCTATTATGCATATGGCTACAGCACTGCAGATGATAATTCTTCCATTGTGAAAACTTTAAGTTCTAGTTATCAACTTAAATCTGGTGAAAGACCTGGAGATGGTGAAAGTGCTCCTTGCGGAACATATTCTGGAGTTTATTCTGCAGATTATGAATACACTGAAGGCCTTGGTGACTTAGATGAATGTAATGGAAGGGAAGGTGTAACGCCTGAATTCCCTGATGGCACTTATTACTATGTAATTACAAATGAATTTCCAGGTGTACCACGCTGCTTTGTAGGTGTGCCTTCTAATGATTTCAAACTTGGGCCAGGATAATGATTAGTGCTTGATCCTAAATCCGTATTTAGATTTTTTAATTTTTTTGTTGGATGATGAGTGGATTGTTTCAATGATGATAAATATAAAAACTAAAATCCCACCTCCTTTAGTTGCATTAACCTTTGGCTTTTTGGTTAATTATACAAAAAGCATATTTCCCAAAATTGAAATTGGATGGGGAGGTGTTTTTGGTTCTTTTATGATAATCACTGGCTTATTTATTATTTTATCAGCAATTATTCTATTTAAAAAATATAAAACTACCATTACTCCTTTAAACCCTTCTAATGCTACAAAATTAATAGTGCATGGTATTTATAAATTTTCAAGAAACCCTATGTATTTGGGTTTATTATTAATTTTATCTGGAATTAGTATTATACAAAACCCCATTGGAGGTTTATTATTTGTTCCTTTATTTATTTTATACTTAAACCACTTTCAAATTGCACCTGAAGAGAGTGCTATGCTTAATTTGTTTAAAGATGACTTTTTAAAGTATAAAGAAAATGTAAGAAGGTGGATTTGAAAATAGATTCTAATATTTGCAAAAATANACTAGNCNTTTAACTTTAATTTTTTTGTNGGAAAATGGANNACCANAAAATGGTTCTTTTAAAGGAATTGCATTATNTCAAAACATTANTCNATATAAATAGATAAGTTGTAGTGGNATATTGGCTATTTGCTCGAAATGTGGTTGTGGGGGTCGCAGGTTCAAATCCTGTCGTTCGGAATCNTTTNAGAANGTAAATCNAAAAACTTCAAATACTATGTTTCTTTGATTATTGTTCAAGGCTTTATTGTTAGTAAAAAGAGATAAATCATCGTGGCTTACCATTGATTTTTCAATTCAATGTATGAAGATATTTTTTCTTTTATTGTAATAAATAAAATTACAAACCAGATAGGGTATGATGTAAAATACATCAATAGGAATTTTAAAAAATAAGTAACTGGAAATCACTAATATTATATTTGATACTATTAGAAATTTTAGGCTTAAATGGCTTTTGATATGAAATAGATATATAAGCAATAAACTATGTAAACTATTAATCGGTATCAAATAATTAACAATTGCATCAGCGTAGCTTGTATCAAAAGGTATGTCGTTAACATATGCTTCATCTATAATCATACCCCCCATAAAATATGTAAAAGCATAAAATATCAAACTGGAGGGCCAAAGTATGTATGTTTGAAACTTATACCATCTCATAATGCTAGTATTCTAGTATATATAAGTATAATTCCATATTGGTGTTTTTTGAATTTGTGACAATTGCTTCTTTCAACAAAACTCCATATATAATCTTAATAAAAATTTTACTATTCCTCAGATGTATAATAATGTTTAATTTTGATTAAATTATGATTAATAATAATTAAAATATGCTTAAAAGAAAACAATTATGAAGATTAAACTGTTTGGAAATGTTGCAGTATATCTAAGCTGGTCAATGGTTATTGGTTTTTTCATTTACTACTTATCAATCTTAGGCGCTATGGCTTATGTACTTTTTATTATTGGGGAACCAGGCGGTTTTGGCCAATTTGTGAGTATCCCCTCATTTATCCTTGTTTTTGGTGTTGGTATAGGATTCACTATAATGAGAAAACATACGTTAAAAGAAAATGAATTAGGTAAGGCATTAAAAGAAGACTTTTTTCTTGCTGGTTGGATTGGTTTTTTAGTTGGTCTTGGATTTTTAGGTGCTGGAATGGATGAGCAGTTTGGAAATATTGAATGGGGTATTTCAATTGTGGTATCAAACTTTAAAACGGTTACAATACCATTATTATACGGCTATATTTGTGGAAAAATGTTTGAAGCCTCCATGACCAAGCCCGTAATTGAATGAAGATTCTAAAAATCAAAATACTAAATACTTTATTATTAATTTATTTAACTGAAAGTTCGAAAGGTTAAAAAAACAGGTTATATATGATAAGAATTAAACTAATATTTTTCTTTTGCGTAGGAATTTTATTTGGCCAAACAAAATGGAGTAAATGTAATATTGACAATACAAAACTACGCGAATGTTTGGATGGAGAAGTAAAAAAGAAAGAGTGGAATAAATGGTATATCGCTTATGAATGCGAAAGTGAGGAAACAAAACATTATTACTGGGTTGCAAATAAAATAATATCTGATGATGCCACTACTTCACCCTGGCGTCTTGGCTTATCGATTCTAGGAACCATTCTTGGTACTTACTCAGCAAATAATCCTGGAAATTTTGAGGATTCATCAGATGAGATTATTCCTTTAATTAAAGAAAGAAAAAAGTATTTGGATTCATTGGAAGAGATAAAACCAAGACCATTCCTAGCATGTGCCTTATTAGTTGGACTTGCAGCTATTGTATATCTTAATATTGGGCCTTAAGAGTTCTAAAGTATAAATAAAAATTATAATGCTATTTTAAAAACCTTTTTAATTCAATAAAAACTACAGGACTCATGGAAACCAAAATAAAGATTCTATATTTTATATTTAATTGGATGATTTTCTTTTCGCTTTTTAATATTTATTGTTTTTCAATGACCAATCCGATGGGTGGTGGTGGTTTAAGTTATAGCGGCAAACTAGGAATCAATATATTTGGGGAATTTGAGGGCTCCCCCGACAAAGAAAAACATGTTTCAGGTTATTTTGTTAGTTTTGGTGCACCATTTACAGGCGAACGTAGCAGTAAAAATACTTATACTCAGAGCGAATTAACTTTTGATGATATTAATATAGAAACACAAACAGAATACGTTCATATAGTTGGAGGCCTTTCAAAAAGAAGAAATACTAAACAAAGTATTTATTTTGGAGGTGGACTTACGCTTGGACAAACTTTCTTAAAAAGGTATGATAATGCGAATAATCTCCCCTATAAAGATATATACTATGTACAGGATGATGATAAGGATTCATATTCCATAACTGGTACAGTTGGTATAATGAGAGATACAGAACAGGGTATATTTAATTTAAAAAAATACGGATGTATTATTAATATCTCCCAGTCAATAATAAATGCTAATATTATTGTTTTATGGTCAGGAAATTTGTTTGATTATTTACCTTAAATAATGTGCCTCACTTAAATGTGAGAATATAAATTTTTTGTAGGTGAGTAGATACATAGGTTTAATCTGATGCATAATGTATAGTGTCCTTCAATCCTATTAGCGAATTAATTGATAAAAAGATAAAGTTTTGCATGAATATTCATGGAGTTTTTTGTTTATGGTATGATGAGTTTACAAAGAAAATATATCTTCTAAAGTAAGTGCATTATATCAAAATATCATTCAGTATTTAGAGATAAGGTGCGGTGAAATAGTGCTTATCTGCTACCAATGGGGCTGTGGGGATCGCAGTTTCAAATCCTTTCGTTTTAATTAAGAAGCTTTCTAAATCAACTAAAATTAATAAAACCTTTATAATCTATATCTTTTAAAATAGGTTTATCAATAATTATAACCAGTTTTTGATTTAATTTTTGAAATTGTTTCAAAATGCGGCTGAAAGATATTGCTAGGTGTTCTACAATTAGGTACTTTTTCAAAATTTTCAAATCCTAAGTTGTCAATCTTCATATTATAAGAAATTTGCATCAATTTTTCTAAGTTAATAGAATCTTCAATATTATATGCTAACAAGCTTTCTAGTGCTTTTTGATTTGCATTATAGTAATAATCATTCCATAAATGAATTGCAAAATATCCATCAACACCATCAAGCCCCTTACGGCGCAGTCCTAACTGCTGTTCGCAGCTTTTTAAACCACCTTTAAACCCCAAACTTGCTAATGTATATCTTAAATCAATTTGAGCGTGATTTAATTCAACATTAAAATAATTTTGGATAAAAGGAATATCAAACGATTTTCCATTATAAGTAATTAATATTTTATAATCAAAGACATCAATAATAAAATCATCTAAATTTTTTCCATTAACATAATACTTAATTTTACTTCCATCATATGTAGCAATGGTAGTTATATACCCTGAAAATGAATCACCTCCATTAGTCTCAATATCTAGATATAAGCAATGGTTTTTAAATTCTCTAAAAAGTCTCCATTCCTCTGAAGATGGTAAAGCATTATAAAAATAGTCAACTTGATTTTTAGCTAAATTACTTAAACACTTCTGAACTTGTATAAGAGACTTATTTTCATCAATCTTAACGCCTGATTCTTTTTTGTTTTTAATATAATCACCCCATGAAAAAACCCCATCATTCCAAATGGATATTTCTTTTTTTTCCCCAATTCCAGGTAGTTGTATAAATGAATTTTGTATCATGCTTAAAACGGAAAGTACAAATAATAAATCATGCACAATAAATTAAAACTATAATTAAATAATAATTAGTCAAATTATAATATTTAAAAGGAATAATTTGAATAGCTTATAATTTTCATTATTTTTAATTGAAAAAGTTGTATTGGAATATTTGTTATTTGATCGCAATGGGGTTGTGAAAGTCGCAGATTCACTCTGTCGATCAGATTCTCTAGTGATGGCAAATACAAACACCTTCGATACATGAGTGACCATCATATTTCTTACTTCTGATTTTTTCGATTATATCTTATCATTAAAACGATTTAGATATCTCTTAAGATTCTCCATATTCATGGGTTTTTTGTTTGTGAAATGATAGGTAATTTTTAGTGTGAAAAAAGTTTATAGCTATGAACAGATTTAAAATTGCGATTAGAAGAGAGTCTGACTTTGAAGATATTTGGAAAAACAGGAAGACTCATATTGATGATGTGCAGGGTTTTCAAAAATTCAATCTATTACGGGGCGATACTAAAGAAAATTACACCTTATTTACTTCACATAGCACTTGGGATTCTAAAACTGATTTTGAAAATTGGAAAAAATCAGATGCGTTTAGGAAAGCCCATAGTGCTAGTGGACAGCATCAAGGTATCTACCGAGGGCATCCCGAATTTGAAGGATTTGAAGTAATACTTTGATTTGAATTTTATACTAAAATTTTAAATGATAAATAAAAAGTATTTTATTTTTGTTTTTCTGACTACATGTTATGCTGGTCAAGTAACTTTTATTGTTAATATGTCCGAAGAAACAATTGTGGCTGGAGATGGAGACTATCCTGCGGTTTATCTTTCAGGAGCTAATATCAACGGTCCTAGCGGTCTTGAAATGAACGATAATGGTGATGGAATATGGCAGATAACAATTAACCTTCAACCCGGAGATTATACCTATAAATTTAGAAATGGTTATTATGATTACTGGGATTCACCAGGTTGGGAAAGTGATAATAGCTTGATTGATGGTGGTTGTGCTCATGGTACATATTTTGATAGGCTAGTAAGTGTACAAAATAACGATTTGGTTGAAGGTCCTTTTTGCTTTGGAAATTGTGATGAGATTTGTTTTGACGAAACTTCTATTGAATATGAATTGGTTTGGTCCGATGAATTTGATGGCAATGGAGCAATAGACACCCTAAAATGGCATCATCAAACACAATTACCAAATGGAAATAGTTGGTATAACGGTGAAATTCAGCATTATACCGATAGAGAGCAAAATTCCTATGTAAGTGATGGCACTATGAAAATAGTAGCGCTAAGAGAAACATATACAGATCAGGGTCATACTAAGGACTTTACTTCAGCACGTCTAAATTCAAAGTTTGCATTTACAAATGGTAAAGTTGAGGTTCGAGCAAGATTACCAGAAGGTGTTGGAACTTGGCCTGCTATTTGGATGCTAGGTCAAAATATAAGTGAACCAGGTGCATATTGGGAAACTCAGGGTTACGGAACAACCGGATGGCCTTTTTGTGGAGAAATTGATATTATGGAACATTGGGGTGGAAATCAAAGTTATATCCAAAGTGCTATACATACACCATCCAGTTATGGTGGAACTATTAACCATGGAGGTCAGTATGTCGCTAACTCAACAAATGATTTCAATATTTACACTTTAGAATGGACTGAGGAGAAAATGGTTTTCAGCGTGAACGATAATCCGCATTATACTTATAACCCCGCTATAAAAAATTCTGATACTTGGCCATTTGAGGATCCTCAATACCTAATTCTTAATATCGCAATTGAACAAAGTATCTCTCAAAACTTTACAGCAGCAAGTATGGAAATTGATTATGTCAAGATTTATGAGGCTGTAACATTACTAAATTATAAAAATTTAAATCCAAGAAGATTTCAATTATTTCAAAATTATCCAAATCCATTTAACCCCAGCACGACTTTAAAATATATTTTATCAGATGATGATTTAGTGAGAATCACTATTTATGATATGCTTGGTAACGAGGTTAAGAATCTTATTGATACAAAACAATCATCTGGTTTTAAATCAATTCAATGGAATGCAACTAACAATCGAGGACAATTGGTATCTGCAGGAGTTTATCTCTATAGTATAGAAGTAGGAGAATACAGGAATACAAAGAAAATGATTCTTCTAAAGTAATTCATTATACCAACATTGCAATTAATATTAAGAAATATGCTATATTGAAATACTGTATTTCTTCAAAAGTGGATTTATGGGTGGTGTAGATTCCAAAAATGTCTTCTCGATCATTTTTAAGGAAAATTCAATACTTTCATCTCATATGATTACAAGCAATGAACCATAGAAACAAAAATACCAATTAAATTGATTTCTCAGCAAATTCTCAATCGCTTTCACAAAATTAAGTGATGTATATGCATAGCGAATTTGATTCTTAAATATATTCTAATTTTTTACATAAAAAGGGTATCAAATATGGATTTTTTTGATTTAGTTAATAAAAGACGTTCAGTTAGAAAATTTTCTAATGAAACCATTCCAGAGGAAGTTGTCATAAAGGCTTTAAAAGCATCTTTGCTAGCTGCTAATTCTTCTAATTTACAGCCCTGGGAATTTTATTGGGTAAAAAATAAAAATAACAAAAATGATTTGATTAAAGCATGCTTTTCACAAAATGCAGCCAAAACAGCTCAGGAATTAATTGTTGCTGTTTCCAGAATTGATACTTGGAAAAGAAACAGGAACCTTATTTTAGAAAACTATAAAAAAAAGGGTAATCTGATTCCAGTTGTAGAAAAATATTATAATAAATTAATTCCTTTATCTTATGTACATGATCGAATTGGATTATTAGGTATAATGAAAAAAATTTTGTCATTTTTTATTAGCATTGTAGGTTTTTTTAGGCCGGTACCTAGAGGTCCAATTTTTAGACATGATGTATTTGAGATTGTAACTAAAACTACTGCGCTTGCATGCCAAAATTTTATGATGGCATTAGTTGCACAAGGATATGACTCTTGTCCTATGGAAGGCTTTGATCAAAAAAGAGTAAAAAATATATTAAAATTAAACAGTAAATCACATATTGTTATGGTAATAGGAGTAGGAAAAGCTGATCCCAATGGTATTTATGGGGAAAGATTCCGAATTGATAATGATTTAGTGATTAAAATTATATAAATCATTGTATACTGTTATTCAAATTTGTTGTTAGAAGTCTTTATTTATGTCCTTAAAAGGATATTTAAATTCGGAATATATTAACAGATGAAATGATTAGAAAAATATGAAATATTTTATAGGGATATTAATTGGTGGAGCAGGTGGATTTTTGATTGGCTATGTTTGAAATAAATTTCAGAACAAGTAAATATAGAAAATCAAGGTTTATTAGAAGAAAAACTAACTAACAAAGAAGTCTAAATCATCGAACATGTTTTTTTTCGTTATAAAGTATTAATTTTTAAAAATATGTTTTGTTTTTATTCTTAATAGTGTTCTGACATGCCGTTGAAATTGATTTTTTGGAGATTGGTTATTGTTTACTTTTCAAACCTTTTAATACTTTTGATAGGTGAAGTAGTCTTAAATGATTAGAAAATAATATTTAATAATATTATTTTAAGTTATGTCAATATTGAGATCGATTCTCATTTAATATTTTCACAAACATCTTTTTTAAAATAAACGGTGGGAGATTCTTTTATGATGAAAAAACATTTAAAAAATTTAGTCATTTTACATATTCTTTCTACTTTCCTTTTAGGGGAATTAAATATCTACACCCACAGGCACTATGAATCAGATAAGATTTTATTTAAAAGCTTTACAAACCAAACTGGGATAAAAATTAACGTTATAAAAGGTAGTGCTGATCAACTGATACAGAGACTTAAAAGTGAAGGAAAAAATTCTCCTGCAGATGTTTTGATTTCAGTAGATGCTGGCAGATTAGTTAGGGCTAAAACTTTAGGGCTTCTACAACCTGTTTTTTCCGATGCTTTAGATCAAAATGTGCCAAAATTAATGAGAGATTCAGAGAACTATTGGTTCGGTCTATCCGTTAGGGCAAGGGTAATAGTGTATGCAAAGGATAGAATAGAGGAAAAAGAATTGTCAACCTATGAAGATTTAGCTGATCCTAAATGGAAGGGTAGGTTAGTAATTCGATCATCAAATAACATATACAACCAGTCATTATTGGCTTCAATCATTGAACACAATGGAAAACGAAAAGCTACTAAATGGGCAAGATCTGTGAAGAGAAATATGGCTAGAAAACCTCGAGGTAATGATAGAGATCAAGCCAGAGCAGTTGCAAATGGTGTTGCAGATTTAGCAGTTATTAACACATACTATTTGGGGCTTTTGGCAAATTCCCTAAAAAAAGAAGACAGGGAAGTTGCCAGCAAATTAAAGGTTTTTTTCCCAAATCAGGATAACAGAGGTGCCCATATTAATGTAAGTGGAGCAGGATTAACTGCTAGCTCAAAAAATAAAAAAGAGGCAATAATGTTTTTAGAGTATTTAACCAAACTTGAAAATCAAAAAATTTTTGCTGAATCCAACTTTGAATACCCACTAGAATATCAAAATGCAGATTCTGAAATATTTTTGGAATGGGGCAGTTTTAAAGCAGATAAATTGGATTTATCTATCCTTGGCAAAAATAATCTGGAAGCTGTAAAGGTCTTTGATATTGTGGGTTGGGAATAGTTAGCTAGTTTACTCGTTGAATTCCTTTTCTAAATATTTAAAAAATGAACTTCTATTCAAAATGAATAGTTGGAATTTTTTATCTATACTAATTACTTTAATGATTTTTTTACCAATTTTTCTAATTATCTATAACTTTAACATTGAATCAGATAATTGGGCTCATATAAGGGAGAACCTATTAGGAAAATATATCTTTTCTACTCTATATATAGTTCTAGGTGTAAGTGTTTTAAGTACCATCATTGGTGTAGGAAGCGCCTGGTATGTAACATGTCATGAATTTCGTGGTAGAAAAACCTTAGAATGGATATTGATTTTACCTATGACTATTCCAACTTATATTGCTGCCTATGCTTATTATGATATCTTGGAGTTGCTAAATCCAATTTTTAATTGGTTTAGAATTAATATTGGTATAAAAGAAACAATGATGGTTGAAAGCTTTTTAATTTATTTAATTGTTATTATTCTCTTTTCATTTGTTTTATATCCTTATGTCTACCTTAGTGTTCGAGCATCCTTGTTAATATCTGGTAATAGGCTTATTGAATCAGCTATTACATTAGGTTTACCTTCGAATAAGATATTTAAAAAATTAATTTTACCTTCTACCAAACCGGCTATAATTGCTGGATTAAGTCTAGTAATTATGGAAACACTTAATGATTATGCTGCGGTAGAATATTTTGGTATTTCAACTCTAACAATCGGAATTTTTAGATCATGGTTTGGAATGTATGATATGGCCAGTGCATTAAAACTATCTTCTTATTTAATACTATTTGTTTTTTCTATTTTAATTACTGAAAAGATAATCAGAGGGAAGGAGAGATATAATAACATAAATGGAAGTCAAAACACATTTTCAAAAATTCCTGTAAAAAACAAAAAGATTTTTTTGGTTTTTATTCTATGTTTCACACCATTCATTTTTGGATTTTTAATTCCTTTTGTAAGATTGCTGACATGGCTTTTGTATTCAAGTTTTAATTTTGAAGATATGAATATTGTACAAATATCATTTAATACCATTTTCATATCATTAATCGCTAGCCTATCAATTGTATGCATTGCTTTCACGATAAATTTTGTTAAAAATTATTTCAATAATCGAATTGTAAGGAAAATTAGCGAATTAGCAATATTGGGTTACTCAATTCCAGGTGCAATAATTGCTATTGGGATTTTAAAATTAAACAGTCACATAAATACATCTTTTAATATTTTGATTATAGGTTCGGTTTTTGGTTTAGTTTTTGCTTATGGAGTACGCTTTTTAGCAGTTGCCTGGCAGCCTATACAATCGAGCATGAAAAAACAATGCGCAAGTATCAACCATGCTTCAAGGGTTTTAAGTGCAAGCTCGACAACCTCACTTTTTAAAATTAATTTGCCTATTTTAAGAAAGCCACTATTAATCGCTGCATTAATTGTCTTTATAGATGTTGCAAAAGAATTGCCTCTTACCCTTATTCTTAGGCCTTTTAATTTTGATACACTTGCAACCTATACATATGACTTAATCAATCAAGCTCAATTTTTCCAATCCTCATTACCATCCCTTTTAATAATCGTAATTTCATTCCCTGCTATATATTTCATAAATAGAAATACAAGAGACGAGTTATAGCTTTGGTTGAATTTGAAAATATAGTTAAGTATTATGGTAAACAGAGAGTCTTAAATGGTTTAAGTCTTAGTATTGGTAAGGGAGAAATTGTTAGTGTGGTAGGAAGTAGCGGAAGCGGGAAAACCACCCTGTTAAGAATCCTTTCTGGGCTAGAAATTCCTGAATTGGGTAACATCATTTTAAATGATGCAGTTGTAAATAGCTCCGATATTTTTATTCCTCCTGAAAAAAGAAATTGTTCATTAGTTTTCCAAGACTATGCATTGTTCCCAAATATGACAATGCTTGAAAATATTTATTTTGGTGAAGGCAGTAAAAATAATAAAGAAATAGTTTCTGAATTAATTCACGTTACAAAAATTGAAAAAATTTTAAACAAATATCCTCATGAATGTTCAGGTGGAGAACAACAAAGAGTTGCTCTCGTAAGGTCTATGGCTACTCAACCGAATGTAATATTAATGGATGAACCCCTTAGCAACTTGGACTTTCACTTAAAATCTAAAATCAGTTTAATGATATCAGAGATCATAAGAAGGTATACTACCACTGCAATTATTGTTACTCATGATATTATGGATGCAATGAAAATATCTGATAGGATAATTGTAATTGATAATGGAATTATTTTACAAGATGGATCACCTAAAGAAATTTATGATAGCCCTATTTCAAAATTGGTAGCCAGATATTTTGGGGAAACTAATTTTATTCCATTAGAATTATATCCAGAATCAAATCATCACATAATTTATTCAAATGATGAAGAGCCATTAATTCATGTAAGACCAAATCAATTTCAACTTTTTAGTCAAAAAAACTCAAAAGGTAAATTAATTATTGAAGGAAAAATAAAGTCTGTAAAAAATATAGCTTCTGATTTGCATATCTTTTTGGAGTGCCAGGATATACATCTTGATATTCATTTAATACTATCAGTTGAAAAAGATTTAAAAATTGGGAAAATACTTAAGGTAATGGCATAAATTATTTAAGAATACTTTAAATAATTAAAAATTTATCAGTCGATCTTTGTTGGTTGTGGTTTAAAATAGAAGGTCCAGTAGTCTTTATTCAATCTTGAGATCTTATTTTTTGGAAATATAGTTATTGTAATTATTATCATAATCAATAATTTTCCCGGAATCTATTTCTATTACTCGTGTAGCTAAAGATGAAATAAACTCTCTATCATGACTTACAAAAATGGTAGTTCCCTCAAAAAGGTTTAAAGCGTGATTAAGAGATTCTATTGATTCCATATCAAGATGATTAGTAGGTTCATCTAAAATAATTACATTTGCTCTTTGTAAAATTATTTTACCAAATAGCATACGCCTCTGCTCTCCACCAGATAATACACTGATTGGTTTATCTATATCATTTTGAGAAAATAATAAGCGTCCAAGTGTTCCTCTTACAGTTTCTAAATCATCCTCTTCATGGCTCCATTGGTTCATCCAATCAAGAAGAGAAATATTAGAATTAAATTCATTACTTGGGTTTTGTGGAAAGTAACCAACCAGAGCGTTCTCAGACCATTTAACTTTTCCCTCATTTATAAATTGGTCTTCTATCAAACATTTAAGTAAAGTAGTCTTTCCAACTCCATTTTCACCAATAATCGCAATTCTATCTCCGGAATTAATAATTGTACTGAATTTGTTTATAACTGAAATCTCATCATAGTTTTTGGAAATACTTTCAATTTCTATCACTTTGTTATGAACTTTTTTTTGTTGATTGAATCGAATATATGGATAGACTCTTGTAGATTTTTTAATCTCATCTAATTTGATCTTTTTTATTTGATTAGCCCTTGAGGTAGCTTGCTTTGCCTTTGAAGCATTTGCGGAGAATCTGCTTACAAAAGATTGAAGCTCTTTAATTTTTTTTCTTTTTTTTGCATCTTCATTAAGTAATGTTTCTCTTGCCATGGTGGAAGCAATCATGAAATCGTCATAATTCCCAGGATAAATTTTAATTTCGCCATAGTCAAGGTCTGCCATATGGGTACATATGGCATTAAGAAATTGTCTATCATGAGAAATTATTATCATTGTGGAAGATC
This sequence comes from Fidelibacterota bacterium, assembly GCA_002691285.1. GTDB lineage: Bacteria > Fidelibacterota > Marinisomatia > Marinisomatales > UBA1611. The sequence goes on from NZHK01000080.1 coordinate 14,868, forward strand.
TAGACTTAAGAGTATTTTCAAGCCAGCTAATTGTATTGATATCCAAATTATTGGTTGGCTCATCAAGCAGTAAAACACCTGGATCTCCAAAGAGTGCTTGGGCAAGTAAAACTCGAAGTTTTAATCCAGGAGCAATTTCTTTCATTAACTTGCTGTGATCATTAACAGGAATTCCTACTCCTAATAGCAATTCTTCAGCATCTGTTTCTGCCATGTATCCATTCATTTCTGCAAATTCAACTTCAAGATCTGCTACTTTCAGTCCCTGCTCATCAGAAATATTTGGTAGTTCGTATATATATTCTCTTTCTTTTTTTATCTCCCAGAGTATTTTATGCCCCATGATAACACAATCTGAAACTTTGATTTCCTCATATGCAAATTGATCTTGTTTTAGTATTGCCATCCTCTTTGATTTATCTATTTGTACAGTTCCTGAGCTTTGTTCTAGCTCATTCGCTAGAATTTTCATAAAGGTGGATTTACCCGATCCATTGGCACCTATTAAACCATAACGATTGTTGTTAGAGAAGGTTATAGAAATATTTTCAAATAGAGCTTTTGATCCAAATTGCATGGATACATTAGAAGTCGAAATCATTATTTAATTTTTTTTAATTAAAGAAGTATTTTTATTGTAAATAAAGGTGCAAAAAATAAAAAAATTATTAATTGCAGACACTAAATTTTATCAACAATGAATTATATTCTAAAATCTAGCAGGTTGAGCTGTAAGGCCTAGATGTATTTTAAAATTTTTTGATCTTATAAGAAATTTGAGGAGTCCTAACCAGACTATATTTATTTTAATGCGTACTTATCTCGGGATCGCTTTTTATTAGCAGCTTGATATTTTTTCAGATTAGTCTTTGTTATAGAAATAGCCTTATCAAAAATATAGGCTGATAATATACCTAAAACATTATAACCCATATCTTGAATACTAATACCTCTAAAATCACTATCCGTTTCCCTGGGGTCGTTTATTTGATATACTTCATAAGAAAAACCTATGAGAGCTGCCGCAGTAAAAGATTCAAATTTAGAGAACTCAAAATATCTCAAAGTGTAATAAAGACCGAAACTAGTAGTTGAATGAGCTAATTTATCAGTTGTTTGATCCCAGTTATCTTGAATGATTATGTCGTTCTTTTGGGCAAGCGAAATGCTTACCTGAACAGTGAAAAATATAATAAAAATTCTTAAAATTTTAAGTTTTAAGGGGTTCATAGCAACAAAATCTTTAAAATTTTAAATTAAAAGTAATCCATAACAGCGAAATGGAACACTAAAATATAATAAAATTCGTACTATTTACAAGTGACTTAGATTACAATGCGATAGATA
>NZHK01000081.1 GCA_002691285.1 Fidelibacterota bacterium
TAAAATAATCTTTCCAATAAGGTATATTTATCATAAAAACTGAAACTATCAGAAGAAGTGTTAACCAACCATCTCAAGTAAAATATCTTTTTGAAAATATTTTCTATAGTTCTTTTTAGAAAATGGTTTGCTTATTGTTNCATNTTAAATCTAGAATNTCCTATGANTCGTGGTGAAATGAATTGGAAAATAGTTAGATCAATAATACCTATTATTGCTATGATCTTNTTTGTTTANTATACAAAAAACCTNNANACAGANTACACCAAATTAAATCCANTTTTAAAAACNAGCGCACATGATNTTCTTTGGAGATTCCAAATGAANGAAGGAGNGGAACTTCTATACAATGTGATCCAAATAGATGGCAATGTAACAAAAGTTGATTCTTCTGATTTTATATTACATTACAAAATTATATGCACACCTGAAAGAATCTCAGATTTTTTATTTACTGAGGGTAAAAAAATGACAATTAAAGGAAGGTGTATCAGTTATGATCCAATCACAGAAAATTTACTATTGGATCATGTTATNGAGGTTANGAACTAAACCANTAGGCTACTTTAAGCAAAATTGTATTAATTGCANTGGATTTCATTAATTTATTTATACTAGAATTTANTTCCACATTAGNTTCTGTAACCTCAAAATGATCTCTTTGCTGTTGCCANACTAAAAACATAGCTGANCCTGGTCTATATTCCCATTTNATAATNAAGTTTGATCGCAATGANAANAAATTAAATCCTTTGATATAATCACTAGATAATTGGAATGATGGAGCNATACCATCTCTATCNGGATCAATTTCAATNGTTTCATCNTCAACNTGNNNAATNTGNTCNTNGCTAAAGTAGTNAAANTTNTANTTTTTAGGCTCTANNAACTCTTTTAAATCTTGATATTCATANTGTGAGATTTCTGGTTTCAAAAAAAACTGAAAAGATAATTGNGGTGATNCAATCCTATTTGCNTCAAANCTAAACCCTTTTGAATCATTNGTTATATCAGCGAAAATATATCGTTTNTNAAAAGTNTTTATNGCTAATNCATCATCNANGGAAGTAATAAATTGGTCTGTATCAAATTCNTTNTTTGNAAANANATCNAANTCAATTTTCCATTGTTCATTNGGNCTATAATTAATTCCTGTCNTAAATGACCTATCATATTCTCCATCTANAGCGCTTCTGTTACTCATCCCAAAATAGCCNTTGAAAGATTTTCTTCTATCTGTTCGTATTCGAAATNCAAATTTATTATAAGCAGGCAAGCCAGCTAAAGGGCCACCCCTAGTCAAAGTTCTATTTATCCCACCTTCGGATCTTTGAAAATCTANTGAAAAAGAATACCAANTATTNAGGCGCACCCAAAAATCAGCCCATAAACCATGACTTCCATTTTTCCATTGGTAATCCCTATCATGCCANGAACCAAACTTAAAAAATAATAACTGCCAATATTTCTTTGGAACAAAATCTCCATATTCAATGTAGCTTTTCAATTGTTTTGTATTTGCAGAGCGTATATAACCTAATTCATTTATGTCATAACCAGGAGATATTTGCCGATAAATAAAAGATCCTTTAATATTTTTCCCTGAAATCTTAGTTAAACTTAATTCTGAGCTAGTTCCATCTAATTGCGTTTTAGTAGTATCCAATGCAATCTTATCATCTGGCCTTTGAAAGTAATGGGCAGAATTCCTTTGGATCTCCGAAATAACTTTCTCCGTTCCCAATAAAGTTGAAGTCGCTGTATATCCACTAACTACCCATGCTGGATCAGGGAGAGCATATTCAAAGTCTACTCCCATCACATTCGCTTTGGATACAAAAGATGATCTTAGATAATTTGTATTTAATACTTGCTGTTTATTCGTTAAAAATCCACCGAAAATTATTTTCCCGTCGTTTAAATCCTGCTTTAATCGAAGAACTAATGAATTTGCGAATGGTTCAACTGCTTGAAATGTATCAGTATTTGTTGAGTCTCTATATTTTGCATTTTCTTTTGCAGTTATAGCATCTAAAATTCCAATGGATAACCCATTATTTGTCTTACCACTAAATTTTAATGCAGAAATAATCTTTGTTTGCGAAGGATAATCTTCGTACGTACTATTATCTGTAATAGACCCTCTAGGATTTCTTCCAATTCTTCGTGAATAAAATATGGATGGAGAACCTGCTCGAAATGCTCGAGTCTTTCCAAACTGAAAAATATCTGTACCTTCTAAAAAAAAAGGACGTCGTTCTTCAAAAAAGGTTTCAAATGCTGATAAATTTAAATCTGCGGGGTCAGCCTCAACTTGACCAAAATCGGGATTAACGGTACCTGTCAGAGTAAAATTAGATCCTAATCCAATTTTAAAGTCAACTCCTATATTTCCGATCGTATTATGTTTTCTCCAATAAGGATCCTCACTATCTCCTGGCTCTAATTTATCTNTAGAAGATATGTAGGGTAATACTTCTATTCTTCTTTTTTGTTTTGATAATGTAATACCTTTGAGTACTCCAAACTGCGAAACAAACCCTTTGGATTCCATGAGCATAGGTGCCCAAAAACTTTCTTCTCCATATCTTGCAGTTCTTCTATAAAAGTTTAACCCCCATACTTGCTCTTCCTCCGAAGGAATGTATCGCAATTGTGAAAGAGGAATTTTGATTTCTGTGGACCAGCCATCATTATTAATTACAGACTTCGATTCCCAAATAGCATCCCAAGAATCATCTGTATCTGTATCATTAAAATGTAACATATCACGCATAGATCCACTTGGGCTAACATGGAAACCAAAACACGTCCTTTTATCAAAATAGCTATCTAAACTTATTGCAAACCAGTCTGAATATCCCCAACCATCTTTTCTTAAAATTTGTTTGGCTATTGAATCAGGTGANTTNTCAAATAAATANGCCCCTACATAAATAAATTCATTATCTATAGCAACTCTGACCTCTGTTTTTTGTCGCGCTGGCTCACCAGGTTGTGGATCTTTTTGAGAAAAGTTTGAGATCGGAGTTCCAGTTTCCCAAACCAATTCATCCAAATTGCCATCAATATTTATTTCTTCATTAGTAGTAATAACAGTGTAAGAATATTTAAAGTTGTTAGATCCAAACCCAATAGATAATAGTAAAGAAAATAAAGTTTTTTTAAACATCCTATTATTTTAACAAAATAATTTTCTTTGTAATTGAGGTATTATTTCCTTTTATTCTTACTAGATATGTTCCTGAGGCATAAGTTTTATCCATATTCATTGGTATAGTCAAAGTTCCTGAAGAAGATGGAATTACAGTTTTTGTTAAAATTGTTCTACCCATTAATGATACTAGATCTACTTTAAATTTTTCAAAATTGTTATGAACATCTAAACTAATGACGAACTTAGAATTAAAAGGATTTGGGTATACACTATTTAAATCAAAAGAATTTATAAATAGTTTATTATTAGAAATTTGAAGAGAGGTATTAGAATAACCTGGGGTTGGTGCAAGGTAATCCCATTCAACTTCATTATTAGTTGAAAAAATTCTACCATAAGAAACATCCTCTTCTTGGGAAGGGAAAAATATTGAATCAATAATAGTTTCTCCATCCGGGTGGACTAGAGCTAAAAATTCTCCTCCAGATGATAATTTAAAATTGGTATGAAGTGCTCCATCCTCTTGATCTTCATCGCACCATATTATCATATATTCATTGGGTAAAATTTGAGAAAAGGAATCTGGGAATTCCCACTTTGTTAAATTATCACACTTATCTGTTAAATAATAGTTAGCCAAGTCAATCTCAAATTGATCATAGTTCCATAGTTCAACCCAATCATCATTCTCTCCTGCTTCATCTACATTTATAGATTCATTTTTAGCAAGTACTTCATTTATCCATACAGATTGATTCTCAGCTACATCTAAGACTTCTAATGTTTTATAATCATATATTGGAAATTTATCATAAGTAGAATTATTAGAAACAAAAATATACCAATCATAATTCCCAGGNTCTCCAAATGAAANATCAACAANCCAACGGTCATGATCTTCTANGTGCTTACTATCCATNATNGGNTGATGCGTNANAGATACAGAGCTCCATTCCTCTTCATTTTCATGCTTATAAAAAAATTCTGCATTACTTATTTCTCCAAATATAGCAGCTCTCAAACTAACTGATTCATCAACAAAAACAATACTATTCTCCACCTCACCTTCATAAATAATGGGATCATTTCCGCTAAAAACTATTTGATTAGAAAGCGATTCTTTTCTNCTNGCAATAAATTCTAAAATCCCNTGTTTTACATGNGCACTTTCAAANNTNCTCCCATAGCTNTGTAAAAANTCNTCAAAGCTAAAACCATAATCTAGAGTTCGATATGTATCNTATTGAGCTGCGTTNCTTAAAAAATCANCATAATAGTTTAGCTTTTGATACATNCTATCTAAGTTGAACAATTGCTCNTTGTAAAATTGNAAAAAATGAGAAAATAAATTTCGATATCGTACCTGAGAAAATAAATATTCNGTNANAGGACGNCCATCGCCATCTATNACNGCATATTCNTATGGATTNATATTTGACCAATCAATANTAAACCANTCAATACCGAAAGTGTTATCATAATCATAAGGAATCCANTNTATCAAATCATNNTCAGGATTATGATATAAGTAAAAGTTATTCCGAAGAAAACGATAATCATCCCAGCTACCAGTTATGATATTCATTGCTAAATACTGTAGTGTTGTTTTTATATCTAAAACTGCTTCTAAAGAATCGGGTGTGTTATGAATAATACGAATCAATCGTGCTAATTTTGAATAATCGTATTCATCTCTATTTGTTTTTAAATCATAAGGCCTTGTTTCGCTATAATATGGATGATAATCCTCAGAATCATTTCCTCTATATGTCAAATCAGCTGGCCATATACATTTCCATAAGTTTCCATCATCATTTTCAAAGTTTTTTGATAGAAACTTGTCATCAATATGCTCCACGGATATATACAACCCAAAGTATTCATCATTGATATAAAGAAGTGCATGAGATGCTCTACTGCTCGCCATTCCAATATCTTGATAAAAATCCCAACATAATTTTGAACGAAAAATGGAGGGATCATTGTGCTCACCATTTAAATTCAATTTTTCTACATCATAAAAATCACGGCCTGAGATAAAATGATTGAAATCAATCTTAAAAGACTTCTTCGCCGCATTACGTGAGGTGTTTCCGCGTAAACGAAACCCTATAGAATCTATAGTTTCATCTAAATATGCATTTTGGAACTGCATCGTCGCAGAGTGTATTGAATCACTTTCCACATTATCATACATCCATTCTAAATCCTCTGGATCAACAGTAATATAAATAATCGCTAATTCTGATTCATCATACACTTTCCATGATTCATCAGGGAAAATAAAATTTGAAAGAACAATAAAAAGTAATATTTTTTTAAAAATCATAGGATGCAATTCTTGAGCCTATTTTTATTTTTCTGTTTTGAAAATAAAATAACCATTACTTGCAAGTAAATGGGTAGTAGAATTTTCATCTTTAATAATATAATTATCAGATAATAATTCTGAATCTATTTCTTGCGCTTGATTTGAAAAATTTAATATAACATAATAAATATTCTTACTATCCCATCTTTTAAAACCTACAACTTCTCTTGGTAAACCATCTAGAAACTCTAACGTCGTATTATTGCTCCAAAATACAGAATGTTTCTTTCTTATATTTATTAATTTTTTATAAAAATTACCATCAGGATAATTATTCCATTGAATGGTGTCTTTTTCAAAAAATTTAATCTTTTCTTCAACTCTGGCTTCTTGTCCTGAATATATCATTGGTATTCCTGGCAATGTAAATAACATTGTTGATAATGGATATACTTTATTACCAAAATGTTCTATCATAACTCTATTCCAGCTATTTTCATCGTGGTTATCTAAAAAATTCATTTTCAAAGCATTCTCAGGATACTTCTTTTTTGATTTTTCAAAGTATTCTTGTATACTATTTACTTCCTTTTTTGATGAGGAAATATCCTTTAGAATATGATACAAGCTCCAATTGTAATCTGCCTTAAATGCTTTTTCTAATAATTTTGGATCTTCCCATTCTGCTAGCATGAATACAGGTTTTATTAAATTTAATTTTTCTACAGCAGACTCCCAAAAATCGGTAGGTACCATTCCGGCAACATCGCAACGAAATCCATCAATATCATATTCTTTCACCCAATATTCCATGGCATCAATCATATATTGTCTTAGCTCTAAATTTGTATAATCCAGGTCGTAGACATCACTCCAATCTGTTCCTAAAGGTGGTTGGAAATCTCCATTTTTATCTTTGGTATACCATTCAGGATTTGCAGATACCATTTCATGGTCACATGCAGTATGGTTAGCAACCCAGTCAATAATTACATACATTCCCATCTTATGAATCTCATTAACTAACGATTTAAATTCTTCAGCTGTTCCAAATTCAGGATTTACAGCAAAATAATCTTTCACAGAATAATAACTACCTAATTCCCCTTTTCTATTTTTTTCTCCAATTGGATAAATGGGCATGAACCATAAAATTCCAAAACCCATTTCTTTTAATCTTGGCAAATGTTGTCGAAAAGAAGATATTGTTCCATCCTCGGTAAATTGGCGTAAGTTCACTTCATATATTGTTTGCTTGTTAATCCAATCCGTATTTGATCTAACCATCTGAGATCCTCCACAATTTAAACTAATAAAAGAGATTATTAAGAAAACTAAATATCTCATATTTTCCTTAATAATATTCCACTTGTAGGTTCTAAAATAAGTTCCCCCTCATAAATCATATCATTTACCATTTTATCAGTACTAATTAACGTTTTCCAAGATCCATTTGGTAATATTGTTGTAAAATGATTTTTATTATCCCCATTAATAAATGCAATCATTGTTTCATCTACTTTATAACCTAAGAAATGTCTATTTTTAAATTCAATAAACTCTACCATTCCATAATCCTTTTTCCTAAGCGACGCATTTTCTTTTCTTATTTTTATTAACTTTTTATAGAATCTGACCAAGTCTTCATTCTGTTTTAATTCATTCCAGTTTACCCAGTTTGTTTCATTATCTTTATTGTAAGGATTGGGATCCATCTTATAAACGTCCAAATCCATAACATCAGTTTTTTGAATGATTTGGGAATGCCCCCACTCCTGGCCTTGGTGAATTAACGGCACCCCTTGACTAGTAAAAAGTATAAATGCTCCTAACTTGTTCATCTTACCAAGCTGTGAAGAAAGTACAATATGATTTGATTTATCCAAAATAATGTCATTTTTACTATTTACACCTGTTGATAACCGTAGAAAATCACTAAAACAATAATCATCGTGAACCTCTAAAAAATTGATGGAATGCGAGGGACTATCATATACCCCTCCAAAATTATCTGGGCTACCGCTTATGATTGATTTTAAATCTTCTTTATTATCATTTGGTCTAAATGAAGAGAACAAAAAACCCTTTTTTCTATAATCATGTAAATCACCCCTAAGAACATCTCTGAAGTGAGCATTAAATGATCCCCAACCTATTTTAGAAAATTCTCGACTCCGGTTATCCCAAGCCTCTCCATATATGATCACTCCTGGATTTATGGCTTTGAGTTCATCAGAGATTCGCTTTGCTGTTTCTAAAGAAAGTAAATGAGCTTGGTCAAATCGAAAACCATCAATATGGTATTCCTCCATCCAATATTTTAAACTTTCAATAATATAATTCTGAACATGAATATTTTCTGTATCTAAAAGATTGCCACAACATTGGCTAAGGAAATTACCATTCTGATCAAGCCTGAAATAGATATCTCTATCAATGTACTTTAATGGATGCAAATCGTAATTTGATACGTGATTAATAACAACATCTAGTATCACGGAAATATTGTTTTCATGTAACTGTTTTACTAAAGTTTTAAGCTCCTTAACTGCTCTTCCATCCTTACCATTCCATTCTCCAGGTATGCGACTGCCGTCTGAAGCATAGTATGTTTCTGGTGCCATAAAAAAGGTAGGCATATAGCCCCAATGATTGCGTTCGTAGGGATTCCAATCATTATACATACCATCAACAGATTTTTTGTATGGAATTTCTACATTTGCGTAATCCCATAGAGGTAGAAATTGGACTGCATTAACACCAAGTTGTTTTAAATACTCTAGTCCCCCTTTCTGTTCAAATTCAATAAAACCTTTGTATGTTCCAGGCGATTTAGCTTTGGAGGATGGGTGTCTTGTCATATCCCTGAGGTGAGCTTCATATATTACAAGATCGATGGGATCCCTATTTTGCCAGGTATCCCCTTCCCATTCAAAAGATTCATCAATAACTAGGGTCTTAGCAACATGCCTCCATGTATTTTGCGTAATAGCTGCTTTTGAATAGGGGTCTGCAATTATCAAACTATCATGATTTAATGGACCTTCCAACCTATATCCATACATTGTACCTACCCCTTGGTTGTCTAAAAATAGTTTCCAATTCCCAGCCTCATCTTTATTCATTTGATAAGCCAAACCATCATTATCATCAAATTTTTCAAAAATAATTAATTCAACGTTCGATGAGTTTGGTGCATATAATCTAAACTCTACACCATTTTTTTTTAGAAAAGAGCCGTATTGTATATCATTATTTTTTTTTATATCATTAGTACACGATACGTAAAATGATAAAACAGAAGATACGATAAAAATATGGAATTTCATTTTATACTTTAATGTAGTTGAAATCAAATAATGAAATT
>NZHK01000082.1 GCA_002691285.1 Fidelibacterota bacterium
GGGAAAGATTATTTTTTTCACGCATCTGGTGTATCAAATGACATATATCTAAAAGACGGCGATAATGTCGAATTTAAAGTTGTAGAGGGTGAAAGAGGTCCAAAAGCAGTAGATATATCGCCTGTTTAAATTTTTGTTCCTTTCCAAAAAAAGCCCCTTAGAAAAGGGGCTTTTTTGTTTTTGCACAATCTATGAAAATAGTTTTCAAATATAATGGGTGATATTTACGCATTGCTAACTGCAGTATGCTGGTCCTTTGCAGTTATACTTTTTGAATTATCTTCAAATAAATTAAATCCATTACAGATAAATATTTTGAAAAATTCATTTGGAGTAATTGGTTTTATTATTACTATTTTAATTTTAGATATACCTTACCCTAATTTTTCTAATAAAAATTTACTAATTCTTGCGATTAGTGGTTTTATTGGTGTAGGAATTGCGGATCTTTTCTTTCTGAAATCCTTAAAAAAAATTGGATCAGGCTTATCAGCAATTGTTGCAACTGTATATGCTCCAAGTGTATTTATAATAGCATATATTTTTTTTAATGAAATCACTACATTAAATGTTTTTTTAGGTACATTTTTGATTCTTGGAGGTATAGTAGTTTCGACCTATAATTTTCCAAAACAAATTAAATCTTCGCAGTTATTTACAGGTGTTTTATTTGGAGCTTTGGCACAAGTTTTAACTGCAGCATCTGTTCTATCTGTAAAACCTATTATGCTGAATAATCCCATTCTATATGTTGCGCTCATTCGTTTTGGAGTTGGTTTAATGAGCGCTATTATTTTTATGCTCCTTAAATCAGGATATAGCCTTGTCATTATTACCCTTCAACAAGGTTATAGAAATATTTTTCTTTTAGGGGGATCCTTTTTTGGAACCTATCTTTCGGTGATATTGTGGCTTGCTGGATATAAATACACTCTTGCAGGAAGAGCAGCAATTTACAATCAATTATCAACGGTGCTAATATCTATAATGGCTGTGTATTTTTTGAAAGATACATTAACCATAAAAAAGAAGATTGGTATCTTGTTGTCATTTGTAGGAGCTGTAATTGTCTCTTTAGATTAGGGCTTATATTTTAATAAATAGGAAGAGGTTAATGTTTTGAATTTTAAATCTATACTAATTGGTGGAACTGGAGCTACAGGGCGAAAGGTCTTAAAGCAATTAATTGTAAATAAAAGGTGTTCTCAGATTACATCAATTGGTAGGAGAAAGCTAGATTCCGATCAGATGCATGATAAAATAAATCATATTGTGACAGATACTCTTTTGGATTTATCTAATGTTGAGCAATGTTGGATAAATCATGATGTGTTTTTTAATTGTATAGGAACTACAAAGAAAAAAGCTGGTGGAGCTGATCAATTTCATGATATTGAATATGGTATATCGAATGAAGCTGCAAGAGTTGCTTCCAAAAGTAAAATTCCGCATGCATCTCTGATTTCAGCAAGTGGAGCTAATCATATCCTATGGGCAAAAAAATGGATTCATCCGCTCTTTTATTCCAAAACAATGGGTCAAAAAGAGCAGACGGTTTTATCAAATCATTTCTTTACATACACATCAATTTTTAAACCTGGTATGTTAATTCGTCACATGGATAAAAATAGTATTTACGATAAAATATTAAAAATTACCGGCACGGGTTTAAGTGTAGAAATATTAGCAAAAGCGATGATAAAAGATGCTGAAAATGTATTGTTGAATAAAAGAAAAGTAAAAAATTGGTTTACTGAGGGAAACAAATCAATTATACAGATTTAGGTTAATTAAAATCAGTTTTAACGATTCCATTTGATCTCTGCAAGATATAGTTCATAGATTAAGAAAGTTCAATAATAAAGAAAGTTTACTTATGATTAAAAAATTCTCTAAAATCTTTTTTTTCTGTCTTGTTACAGCCCAATACGACTACACTCTTGAGGACATAAATTCCTCTTCTGATACCTATGGGCAGCAAATTGGCACCTCATTTTTTCAAGACTTTGTTACACTTCACTATTTTGGTTACTTCACATGAGGAACTTGTACTAACCGGTTCGGTCAGTTAAATAATATTTATGAAGACTTAAAAGCTCAAGGATATAATGTTGAGTTGATTGGTATTGCAAGTGGTTCTCAGAGTTCTTCTTCTTTTGGCAATTGGACCTCTAATAACAATTCTCCTGTTTGTACAGATAACAGTTCTAATGAAGTTTGGAATGATTGGGGAGCTTCCCAAAGAGATTTATTTGTATTAGATCTTAATGGAGATTTAGTACTTCATCAAAATATAACTAGTGGTCTACCTGATAATTTAGGAAGCTTAATTATTGACCTTCTTGGCCAGTATGATACAGAGATCTGTGATTTAAACGATATATACGTTTCTGAGGCCCATACTTCTGGTGATCCTGAGGATTATATTGAAATTTACAATAATGGTGTGGAGGACTGCTCTTTAGAAGGTTTTAGACTTGATGATAATCAAGAAATGGACGACCTAACATTTGGGGATGTTGTTATTACTGCTGGAGGATATTGGCTTGGATATAAAGATGGAGATTCAAGTTTTAGTTCTGGGTTGAGTAGCGATGGTGATGAAGTCTGGTTATCTGACCCTTTAGGAAATACAAAAATGGTTTTCCTAAACGCCTCTGTAGAGTTTGATGGTGTTCAATTATCTCAGAGTTTTTCAAGTAATGGTGATGGGTGTTACACAACTCCTACTCCCGGTGAAAATAACACCGATTGTATAACCTTAGGAATTGATTTTCAAAACGTCCTGCCCCAAAATATATTGCTATTAAATAGCTATCCTAATCCATTTAACCCAGCTACATTTATTCAGATTGAAATAAAAAACCGGGAAGATGTTATTATTGAGATTTTTGACGCGAGAGGGAGCTTTGTCAAAACTATCTTCAGTGGATTCTTAGATCGTGGTATACATAAATTTAGTTGGAATGCTACAGGAAGTGATGGGACAGAAGTAGGGTCTGGAGTCTATTTTTATACGATCAAATCAAATAGTGTTTTATTATCAAAAAAGATAGTATTTGCCAAGTAATAGTTTCTTGAATAAGCAACCCTTGTTTTTGGCAAGTGTTGTACAATAGTAGGGAGTTTAAATACTCCCTACTACCCCTTTTTTAGCATGCTTACATTCGTTATTAACTCAATTCAATTTTTATTTTCCGTAAAGCTCTTTGAATCCACCTCTTAAAAAAGTATCAAACCATCCTCCATTATATAAACTAAAAAAAATCAATAGAGAAAAAACTAAAAAAAAGAAAAATAGGAGATATATAAACTTTTTACCGTTCATGTTTAAGATATTAATTCATTATTAAAATAAGAAAATGAAAGGATATTATTTGATTTCATTGGTTAAATTTATTTACGAATAAAATAATATTCTAAAATGTTAAACAATATTATTGTTCTAATAAAATATATCACAAGGGGTATGGTTGGAAAATGTCCAAATTGTTCAAGAAAAAAATTATTTTTATCTTATTTTAAAATGAAAAAATCTTGTGATAATTGTGGTATAAATTTTATTGAAAATAACGGTGACAATTGGTTTTTTCTTCTAATTATAGATAGAACTTTATTTATTTTCCCCATTGTGGTAGCATTTTATTTTGAAATACATCCCAAAATGATTATTTCCCTATCATTATTTCTTTTAATTCTTTTTATAATAATCACTCCATTTAGATTAGGGATTTGCCTTGGCTTTGATTACTATTTTCGATCTAAAATCATAAAAAAGTAAAGAGAATCTTTTGTCTAGTAGGTATTATGTATATGTAATTGAGCTGGATAAAAAGGTGTCAAATCTTAAAAAATTCTTCTCAAGAAACCAATTGTACTTAAAAGGCAGTGGCTGCGTTTATGTTGGACAATCCATCAGAACTCCTTGTTTGAGATTTGAGCAACATAAAGAGGGATACAAATCAAATAGCTATGCTAGGAAATATGGTATAAAACTTTTACCTGAGCTTTATGATAAATACAATACAATTCTTTCAAGAAGAGATGTAGAAAACATAGAAAAAATGTTAGGCGAACGACTTCGTTTGAAGGGCATAGGTGTATGGTTTAATTGAATGAGTTTTCAAACACGCATAAAAATATATTTATATTGACTAAAATAAACTTTATAAAATTAAAGATAAATCAAATATCTATAAAATAATGCTTAATTTTAGTATACATATATCAGGATCAAATCATGCTTAAGCGAAAATTATCTTTAAAAACCTTTTTCCTATTTACTGTAATGTTTTTCATTTTTTCTGGGCAGACTAGTCTTGAATCCCAAATGAAAGAATTAAATAGATTACAAGCTCAACTTCAGGCATTACAGTCAGGAACAAATCCAGAAACATTGCACAAAGATGATAATCTAGATAATGAAAGTTTAGAACATGATTCTTCTACTGCTCAAAGGTATCAAGTAGTTGATGTAAATTATCGCCAATATAATTCAGTAATCAATGGATATACCGAATTAAAAAGCGTTATGAAAATCGATCTTTATAGTGGCGAAACATGGCTTTTTGTAATTGAAGGGCAAAATGGTTTTTGGAAAAGAATTAATAACTGATAATATTATACATATAGGATTTTGCTGATAACTTAATTTGTTTAAGATGCCTTTTGAAGATCCTGTAAACCTATACAGCATTATACATTTCATTGAATATGGTATTTTGGCATTATTTCCAAAAGTTGCTACCATTCATGTATTAGTCATTTCTATTTCATGGGAATTGCTTGAACTCATTCTTCCTTACAAATGGGCGAATGAAAGTTTTTTGAATAAATTTGCAGACGTTCTATTTAATCTTTCTGGTTTTCATTTTGTCAGATTTTTTCGGTAATTGATTTCAATAATGTAGTTATCTATTTATATGTTAGATACATTAAAGATTTCATCCGTCTATTTAATGAGTATTTTTTATGTAAGTGTAGGTATAGATCATTTTAGGCGTCCAGAATGGTATGTAGAAATTGTACCTCCTTTTTTGCCTTATAAACTTGAGTTAGTGCTTATTAGTGGAGTTGCTGAAGTAATATTAGGTTTTATGTTACTTTATCCTAAAATGAGATTCCTAGCAGGAAATGGTTTAATTCTATTGCTTGTTTTAGTCTATCCTGCTAACATATATCTTGCATATACCAATGGTGCTGCCTTAGACACTTCACCTTTAATTGCCTGGGGCAGGCTTCCCTTCCAATTTGTTTTTATTGGAATAGCCTATCTCCATTCAAAATTGTAATTTTTATTATTCTCCACAAGATATAATAGAATGAAAAAGATTAGCTCACCATCAATAATTGAGTCTGCGGGTAACAAACCAAAGGTTATCAAAGAATATGTAGGCAGAGTTAATAGTGATACAAATTCTATAAGTATTGCTAAAATGAGCTCTCCTCCAGGTTGGAAGGAACCAGGTCAAAAACCCCAGTTTGATGAATATACAATTGTTTTGAATGGTATTTTAAAAGTTGAATCTAGAACCGAAACAGTTTTTGTAAAAGAAGGAGAGGCAGTAATTGTAAATTCAGGAGAGTGGGTACGATATAGTACCCCAAATGAAGGCGCTGAATACATTGCCATCTGTCTACCTGCGTTTAGTTTGGATACTGTAAATAGAGATTAATATCTTTTTATTCTGATCAATATTTTTTAGTTAAGGATAATACTATAGCAGTTTTAAGGAATATAATCATTTTTAGTTCAATTGTTTTTGTATATAGTTGTGCATCCATTGCTTCATATCAAATGACTAGACCAATTGCAAATGCAAAGATGCAAAGTGAATTCGTTTCAGAAATGGAATTGTTTTATTATACACTAGGAGATGAAAACAATCCGCCTCTTGTATTTTTACATGGTATATTAGCATTCACTGAAGCTTATAAAAGGTTTATAACTTCTTTATCTGATCAGTTTTTCATTATTGGAATTGATTTGCCAGGCCATGGAAGATCCTCCTTGCCATCTATTAAATATGACCTTAATAATATGATTGATGATGTAATAAAGTTGACGGAAAAATTAAATTTAGATTCTTTTTATTTAGTTGGACATAGTATGGGAGGGCTATTAACCCTTGGGATATGCGAAAAATATCCAGAAAAAATAAGAAGGGCGGTCTCGATAGCCTCCTTGTATAATGTAAGCGGAATTAATTTTGAAAATAATAAGTATGATTTTTTAAAAGAAAAAGGTTTCCAAAAAAACACGGATCATCATACCAATTTTTATTTAAAAGTATTTAATCGTTCTTATAAGAGGATAGATGAAGGCGAGAAGTTTAATAATACAAAAACATTATTAGAAAATTATAAAGAAGGTTTGTATCCTCAAATTTCCTTGGGCCAATTAGAAAAAATTACTACCCCTATTTTGATTGTCGTAGCAGGAGAAGATCAGTTGATTAAACCTGAGCATACAAAAGAAATATCAACTGTTTTAGAGTATGGAACTTTACTTGTTTTTCCAAATGCAAATCATGGAAGTATAGTGGTTGCAAAGAGATATGTTAAGCAGCTTTCTGAAAATATTACCATATATTTTAATAAATGAGAATGGATGGTTTAATATTTGTATATAACGCTCGAAGCGGTGTTTTGAATGCTTTTATTGATTATTTCCATAAGATTATTTCCCCTTCTACTTATGAATGTAGTTTATGTAGTCTTACATACAATAATTATGGACAAGTAAAAGTCTGGAAACAGTTTACTCAATCTTTAAATATTCCTATCTATTTCAAATATTCAGATCATTTATCTGAAATAGGTTTGGATAAAAAAACCAAGCTGCCTATTGTTGTTAATACGGATCTTTACGTTGTTGCAAGCGCAGA
This sequence comes from Fidelibacterota bacterium, assembly GCA_002691285.1. Classification (GTDB taxonomy): domain Bacteria; phylum Fidelibacterota; class Marinisomatia; order Marinisomatales; family UBA1611. The sequence goes on from NZHK01000082.1 coordinate 6,888, forward strand.
AGAAATTAATCAATGCAAAACTATTGGTGCTCTGATTGAACTGATAAGAAAAAGATATAAATGATTACCTTATCAATCAGTTTAATAAAATGACTGGCTACATTTACATGGTCTTCAGTGCATTCTTTTTTTGTCTTATGACAATCTTTGTCAAGCTTGCAGGAAATGAACTCCAAACTATCCAAATTGTTTTTTTTAGAGGTGTATTTACACTCTTATCTACATACTATTTGATAAAAAAATATAAAGCTTCTATTTGGGGAAATTATAGAGGTGTATTATTCTTGAGAGGAATAACTGGAAGCATAGCTCTGTTTTTTGTGTATGAATCTTTGCAAAGGATTTCGATTCCTGAAGCAACAGTGATCCAGTATTTATATCCAATTTTTACAGCAATTTTTGGTTTGTTTTTATTGAATGAGAAATTATCACGAAATATAATAGTAGCAATTTTTTTCGGTCTTGCAGGAGTTTATACTATTTTTGAATTTCCATTTATTTTATCCAATGAATCTATCCTGATAGAAGACTTGAGCATAGCATTGATTGGAGCTTGCTTAACGGGTGCTGCTTATGTTCTTGTTAGGAAAGCCTCAAAATTGGGTGAGTCTCCCTATACAATTATGTTCTATTTTCCATTGTTTTCCGTTTTAATCAGTTTACCGTTTATGTTCTCAACTTGGATCATGCCTTCAATTTTGTGTTGGGTATACATTTTTTTTGTGGGAGTTTTTACTCAACTGGGACAATTATTTTTAACATTCGGTTATAAAATTTTGCCTGCAGGAAAAGCTGCTTCTACAAGTTATTTCCAAGTACCATTTTCCATCATAGCTGGTATGATATTATTTAATGATTCTTTAACATTACATTTTGTTATTGGGTCAGTGGTCATATTTTTCTCTATATTTTTAATAATTAATGATAAAAATAAAAACCTTAATAATTATTCATAGAGGGTATTAAAAATATGGATATTATAAAAGAAGCGTGCGTAGAAGGATGTGAAGAAGCTATTCAGGCAAAAATAATGGGAGCAGATAGAATTGAATTATGTTCATCTTTACATGAAGATGGTCTCACACCAGAGAGGAAGACAATTACATCGGTTTTAGAAGCAATAAATATTCCAGTCAAAATTATGATTCGCCCAAGACCAGGAAATTTTGTGTATAGTCAAAAAGAAATTTCTCAAATGGAATCAGATATTAGTTTCTGTAAAAAGCAAGGAGTTAAAGAAGTAGTATTAGGATGTTTAGATAATAGGAAGATGATTGATATAGTTTCATTAAATAGGCTTATGAAAATTTCATATCCAATGAAAATTACTTTTCATAAAGCAATTGACCAAACTCATAATATTTTTGTTGAGATGGAGAAATTATTGAAATGCAAGGGAGTCTCTAGTGTCCTAACATCAGGGGAAAGTGCGTTTGTTTTAGATAACAAAATTATGTTACTAAAAATACTTAAACATTTCAAAGGTAGATTAAATATTATACTTGCTGGAGGAATAACTGAAAAAAATTTTGATAATATTCATCAAGTTTTTAATTGGAATGAATACCATGGAAGGAAAATTTTGGGGAGCTTAAACATTGCAAAATAAAAAACCAGTTCAAAAAAGATTATTGTATGGAAGAATATGATGTAGAAGAATTAAGGAAAAGAAGACCTCTGAACTTTTTTTCAATAATTTTAGTGATTATTATCATCTTTTTATTTTTTTACCTGTATTCATAAAAGATAGACAACCGCTTTTTATATTTTTTTAAGAAGGTCTCCTTTTCTTATTTTCCCAGGTTTTAAAACTCTCGCATACCATCCTCTTCTGCCTACAAGGGTCTTGATGAAATCTTTAACTTTTTCATTACCAATATAAGGAAGATGCTTGAGAGTCATACAGGGATCACAAATAAAAGAGATTTCCATTTCAATTTCACCAACCCTATATTGTTGTAGTGGTGAAAATTTTGAGTAATCTATATTATTAAATGTCAGGTTCTCGCCCAAATCTCCAGGTTGCACTGGCCAACCCTCAATATTTAGATTTTTTATAATATCATATGAAAGCAGCATTAGAGCCATATTTGGGTCATTCTTTTTTTTAAAACTTCTGAAATTATTAAAGTCGTTTTCTAAACCCTGCTTTGAAACAATTGCGTAATCAGTAGATGTTTTTGGTAGGCCAGGTTTCCCTTTTGATTTTGGCTTTTGATTAATCTGAAGAAGGCTAGGATCCATAATTTTATTTTTTAATTCTATTTATAATAGAAGTTTAGTAAGATACTTTAAAGCATAATTTGTTTATAAATTTAGGAAATAGTATGTCAAAAATGAATAATAATGGTGAATCTGGGAATTCTGAATTAAAAAAAGAATACGAAGCGTATAAAATGTTGCAGGATTGGGTGAAGACTGTTCCCAAAACAATAAAAGAATTAGAGAAAAATGAAGAAACTGATAAACTTATAAAATATAAAAAACAGGTGAAGTTAGTTTTGCAAAAATTGGAGGATATAAAATTTGCTTTAGAAAATGAAGACTAAATATATTATAATCTTTTTATTTTTTTTATATGGATGTATTTCCTCTGTATTTATCTCATCTGTAGGTAATCAGTCTATTGAAAAAAACTCCACAATATATATTTCTAAATTTTATGGTATGTCTATGGATGAAGATGTATTTAGAGAAAAAATAAAAGCAACATTAAAAAGAAAAGGCTACGTTACCGTAAATAATTTTCAAAAAAGCGAATACTACTTGTTTATTAATTTTAATAATCGATTGCAGGAAAATCTAAATCAAAAAAGAAACCCAGACAGTTTTTTGTTGGAATTATTTTTAATAGAATCAAAAAATATTTCAGATAGTTCAGGGCTGCCATTTGAAAGAGATGATGCTGTGTGGGTCTGTAAAATTGAACTTACGAGGTTAGATTTTTTGAAACATCAAGATGACGTATTGGAGAATATATCAAAATATTTTTGCAATACACACTACGGGAGGAGGATCCTTTTTTAATACTTTTTACTTTATTTTGTATTTTTATATAAAAATGTTACATTCGGCGCCCCAATAATTGGGAATTTAAAATAATGAAAACTCTATATGGATATCTAATTCTTTTAGTAAGCTTTTCCGGGCTTATTTATCTTAAACATTCAGGGAGCAATTTAGCTCCTGTTAGTCAGCGTTATTTTAATTCAAATACAAACATAGATTCTAAAATACGGAAAAGGATAGTAAAGTTAGAAGAAGTAGTTGATTCTCTTATGGTACAAAATCTTGAACTTCAAGCAGATGAAAGCGAGAGCCCGATTGATAAAATACCCTTGCTTTCTCCAACTCCCCAGGTAAGTATTGTTGAATCCCAGCAAAACAGAATAAAGGAAAATATTTTCTTAACTTTAAATGATGCTGCTAAAGTAAGAGATAGTAGAACTAAGTTAAGTTTAATAGCTCAGGAGTATATAAATCTGGCATATGAAATGGGGGGTGATAGTTGGTATGGAGCTGAAGAAGTTTGGGGTACAGATGCTTTCAAAAATCGTGTAAATGAGTTACATGAAGATGATGGATAGTCTTCTTTAATTACAAGCCTTTAGAATTTTTAAGGATTAATTAAGACCTCACATTGTGGGGTTTTTTCATCTTTATACTTCACAGAATATGATTTTTACAATTTATAAATCCAAGTTAATACTACAATATTTCAATGAAATTAGATGGAATGCATACTTCTTAAGGATCATCTTGTTTTTTGTATTTGTTTCTTTTTTGCAAGCTGAATATCCTCGTAGCACTTCAATGCTAGCTAAGACTAATAATAAATATTATTTAAAAAACACTGGTGAGCTATATACGGGCCATGTTATTAATATGTCCAAAAAAACTTGGAAAAAAATTTTAGAAACTTATTTAACTAATGGTCTCATTAATGGAAAGTATAGGGAGTGGTATCCAAATGGTGTTTTGAAATTCGAAGGCAATTTTATTAATGGTAGAAGAGAAGGAATGTTTTACACTTGGCACCCAAATGGTAAAATAAAAAATGAAATGAAATATGCTAATAATGTACTTGATTCATTATCTTTTTCATTTTTAGAGAACGGTATGATGGAAAAAAAACATAATCAAGATACCGATTTAGCCCTTGTTTATGATTATTCTGAATTTCCAAAAAATTTAAAAACTTTCTCTGAACAATTTGGTAAACTGAACGGAAACTACACAAAGTGGGATAAGTTTGGTAGAAAAATTGAAGAAGGCTATTATCATAATAATAAAAAGGATAGTTTGTGGTTCAAATATGATGCCGATGGTGTAGTACATGAAAAAGGGAGGTTTACAGATAACCAAAAAGATGGAACTTGGTTTAATTATGATCAATATGGAAGACCCTTTTCTAAAAGCTATTATAATAAAGGTAATTTAGATTCAATTAAAAATATAGTTTATTATATGGATGGTAGTCAATTTGCAGTAAAAAACTATAAATTAAAATCTAGAGAAAATTTAATAATTACCTTCAATCAAGGTGGAAATAAGATTAGTAAAACTCAATATATTGGTAGTGAATTAACAGGTACATCTATTAAATGGTTTGATAATGGTCAAAAAGAATATCAAATTAATTTTTTAAATAATAGACTAAATGGCATTGCAGAATATTGGAACCCTGATGGGACTAAAAAGAAGTCTGGTAAATTTAAAAATGGTAGCATGATAGAGGATTGGACATATTATACCGATTTTGAAGTAAATACTGATTAAGACTTCCGAAGTAAAACTGCAAAATAATAATTTAGTTTGAACCTTCTTTGTTTTAGTATTGTATATGGTTATTCAAAAATATCATAACCAATTCGTGTTATTTATGTTTGCAATTTTATGTCTCAGTTGCTTCAGTAATTATGAGCCAGTCATTAGTGAAATAACTTCCGATCCAAATCCAGTTAATAAAGGAGGTGTAGTGCGCTTGCACTGCATTGCAAAAGATGAGGATGAATCAAGTATACGTGTAAAAGATTTTATTACTTACAATTGGTCAGCATCAGCTGGTTTCTTTTTGGTTCCAGATTCTACAAAAGATACTCTTTATAAAACTCCTGATTTATATATAGTACCCGATTCAAGTGATTCTATTTTTAATGGAAGTATGGTTTATTGGTTTGCGGTAAATTCTTCTGGAGCAGCAATCGATACAGGTTTTCAGACTATTACTTGTGAAGTAGATGATGCAAATAATGCAGTTGATATTCTTTCTATTCTTGTTAGGGTCCAGTGAAAAATATTTTATTAATCATCTTATCTTTCCTTGCCCTATTTAATGCTTCATGCGAATCTCCAAATAAACCAGTCCAAATTATATCATTACAGTCAGATAGAAATTTTGTATGGTCTGGTGAACCCGTAAAACTGTTTTGTAATGCTGTAGACCTAGATAATGATAAAATATCGTATTTATGGAAAGCTCCAGCAGGAGAATTTTCTACCACGAATGATTCTGCATTTTGGATTGCTCCAGATTCAGTAGGTTCTTATCATATTAGCTGTATTGTTAATGATGGAAATGGTACTTCAGATGGTTCTTTTTTAAAGATTCTTGTTGTTCAAGGTGGTGCTTTAATTGAAGGTATAGTAAAAAATGCTGTTACTGGTTTGGTAGAAGAAAATATAGAGGTATCACTTAATGGGCTTGAAGTTTTGAGTGATAAGGAGGGTTTCTTTTCTTTATACGTACCTGACTTTTTGAATTCATATATACTTAGCGGTGTTGGGGATGATTTTTGTCCATATATTGGAACTATTAATATCCCTTCAGATTATTCATCGAATGTATTTGAGCATAATTTTTCAATAAGTCCTGCACCTGAATTGGGAGAAATTCGAATAATGTTGACATGGGGTTCGAATCCAGTTGATATGGATTCTCACTTAATCACTCCTGAAATAGATAGCCTTAATTTTCATATTTCTTACTCAAATAGAGGTAACAGTGAAAGTGCTCCATTTGTTGTTTTGGACTTAGATGATGTGGATGGATTTGGACCTGAGACAATAACTATTAAAAAATTAGAGGCCGGTATTTATAAATATTATATCCATCAGTATTCAAATGATGGTATCCTCAAGGAATCAAAAGCAAGGGTGCAGATTTTTGATAGTCCAAATTGCAATGGAGAGGCTATTGATATTACAGAAGAAGGAGAAGGTCGCTATTGGAATGTGTGTGAAATAAATGGTGAAAATGGTGATATTTTAGAAATTAATCAAATTGTAGAAATTGAACCTGTGTATTAAAAAATTTTGATAATTAAATAGGTAGGAACATGAACGATAATAATACTGTGATCAACGATTTAAAAAAAACTGTAAAAAATTTTGTTAAGGAACGAGAATGGAGACAATTTCATACTCCAAAAAATTTATCTATGTCAGTAGCAATCGAATCTGCTGAATTAATGGAGCTGTTTCAGTGGCTTTCAAGAAAAGATGCTGAAAAAGCTATGTCGTCTGGGAAATTAAGAGACAATGCAATAGATGAAGTAGCTGATGTTTTTATATACCTTATAGCGTTTTGCAATGAAAATAATATTGACATTAAGCAAGCAGTTGATCAGAAAATGAAGAAAAATAAGAAAAAATATCCTGCAAATGTCTTCAAAGGTCGTTTCTAATCAATTATTAAAATGATAAATGATAAAAGAAATTTCGCTTTTGCTATTTTTTTAATCACCGTTTTTTTTAACATCGCATCCTCAAAAAATTTAAAATGTAAATTTTGTAAAAATGATATCAATGGTCGATATATTACTCAAGAAAAAAATGCATATCACGAGAAATGTTATAAAGATCATATTCAGCTAAAATGTGATCATTGCAAAAACATAATAAATGGTATTTATAATCTAAAAGATGAAAAAAGTTATCATCAGCAATGTTTTATAAATTTTGTATTAGATAAGTGTGATGTTTGCTATCAACCAATTGAAGGCGAATATATTAAAGATCCATGGGGAAATATCTACCACAATAACCATAGATCAAAAATGCCTTCATGTGAATCTTGCAACAGGTTAATTTCAAAAAATACTACGGATGGAGGATATAGAATAAATGGTAATCGAAGTGTATGTAATATTTGTCGGGAAAATGTAATTCATGATAAGAATGAGATTGAAAATATCTATGCGGATTTACGTAATGAATTAAAAATCCTTGGAATAATTAACCTACCAAAAACTATGTCTATAAAACTTATTGATACGAAAGAGGAATTATATAGAATCTCTAAAATTCCTTCTTCAAATGGTTTACAAGGATATACAAAATACAATTATCAAACTTTTGGAAGGGAAAAAATAAACGAAAACTTTACCATTTTTATTTTATCAAATTTACACGAGATTAATTTTCGTGCTGTGCTTGCTCACGAAATGCTACATGTATATTTATTCAAGAATGATATTTCNCTTAGAGAGTCCTTAGTCGAAGGGTTTTGCAATTTGGGATCTAAATATGTGTATGATTCAAATATTGAAAATAAGATTTCTGAATTAAAACTAAAATCAATGTATAAAAGTAANCACCCTGAGTATGGNAAAGGGTTTAGGATTATGGATTCTGAGCTGGAAAGGTATGGCTGGNCTAAATTGTTAAAAAAATTGGAGAGTTATTAACAAACTTTGTTTTTTAGAAAAATTGGGATTATTAATAAATAGCAATAAATTTAAATGATATTTAGCTAAAAATGGTTTAGCTAACCTTGTTATTACAATTAATCTATCATGGAGGTGCATTATTATGAANACAACACCACAGTACTTAATACAAAACCTTGAAAAATATCCTGATAAACCTGCTCTAAGTATCAAAGATAAAAATGGAAGCTGGGAGACGGATACTTGGAAAGATGTGTATGGGAAGGTGATGGAGGTTTCTAGGGCTCTTGTTGCATGTGGGATTAAGAAAAATGATAAGGTTAGTATTTACAGCTACAATAGAAAAGAATGGAATNTTTGTTATGCATCCGCACAATTTGTCAATGCAGTCTCTGTTGGAGTATACCACACCTGCTCTTCGAGTGAAGTGGAGTGGATTNTAGGCAATTCACAGTCTAAAATTGTATTTTTAGGTAATAACCCAAATGATAATAATGAAAAAGAAAAAATGCCTAATCACAGACTGTTAGCTATATTGGATAATCTCGCCGATGTTGATTTGGTGGTTANAATGGATGGNGTAGAAAAATTAGATCATGAAAAAATAATTTCCTGGGATGAATTTATTTTAAGAGGATCTGATGTAACTGAAAATGACATACTAGATATTTGTAAAGGAATAGATCTGAATGACACNTCATCTTTAATCTATACATCTGGGACNACGGGAAATCCAAAAGGAGTGGAACTTACGTATAGAAATTGGTCTTTCTCCATTGGATCCTCATTGAATATTTTGAAGTTTGATCAAGGTGACTTGTACATNTCCTGGTTACCAGGTGCTCATGTTTTTGGNCAATTGTTAGATAATCATTATTGGACTAGACGAGCATTGCATATGCATGTAGTTGATAGCCCCTTGAATACTGTTGATTACGCAAAAGAAATCCAACCTCATCTTTTTATTTCTGTTCCAAGGATTTATGAGAAAGTATATTCCAATCTTAAAGCTGCTATTGANAGCAAAGCTATTTTAAAAATNGGATTGAAAATACCCGGACTCTCTGGAGTTTTTAAAAAGAAGCTTCGCGANGCAGCTGGATTTGGAAATGTAAGATTTGCAATTACTGGTGCTGCACCAATTAATCCAGATATCTTATCACTCTTTGAAAGTTTAGATATCCCANTATTTGAAGGATATGGTATGACNGAAAATACTGCTGGTGCTTCCTTGAATTATGTAGGGAACAATAAAATAGGTTCTGTTGGNAAAGCAATTCCAGACACAGAAATTAAGATTGCAGATNATGGGGAAATATTATTGAAGGGTGATCATGTGATGCCNGGGTATTATNAAAATCAACAAGCAACGGATGAGACAATTATTGATGGATGGTTGCATACTGGAGATGTTGGTAAATTGGATGATGAAGGCTATNTATATATAACTGGACGTAAAAAAGAAATTTATGTTAGTTCTGCTGGNAAAAATATAGCTCCTCTTGTTATNGAAGAGACGATGAAGTCAATTTCTATTNTCTCGCAATGTTTTCTAATTGGAGATAATAGAAAATATTGTTCGGCTTTGTTTACTTTGGATGTAAGCGTAATNCTTAGAGATAAATTAGGGGTAGATGCTAACAAAATACCAAAAGATCCGNCAGCTCAATTGGTCATGCTTAAAGATAAGGGGCATGTTTTATCNGATTATACGGAAAGTANTAAAGTCTTTGAAGAAGTGAAAAAAAGNGTTGAAACTTTGAATAATCAATTTTCAAATCCGGAGCAGCTTAAAAAGTTTTCAATACTTCCAAGAGATTTTACAATCGATGATGGTGAATTGACTCCTACTTTGAAAATCCGTAGAAAGCAAATCAATGAAAACTGGTCTTCGACGATTGAAAAAATGTACGAGAANTAACTTTGGACTCTATTTCATTTTTAGGTTGTGGTTCTTGGGGAGGAGCATTGGGTNATGTGCTTTCAAGAAAAGGTATTCCAGTTACATTTTGGCATAGAAACCCAAATACCATTGATCAAATCCGAAAAACTAGAAAACATTATTTAGTAGAAGATTTAGAATTNTCTAAGAATGTAAAATTTACCAATGATATTAGCTTTGCCATTAATTCTTCCCGTATTATTGTTTTAGCTATCCCTTCCCAATCTATTAGAAAATTACTTACAGAAAACAATTCTATATTTGGTAATAAAAAGATCATAGTTACCGTTTCTAAAGGAATAGAGGTTGATTCTTTAATGACTATGAGTGAAGTCATTAATGATGTTTATGGGAAAAGTTACAAAAGAACGGTTGTATTGTCTGGCCCTAGCCATGCGGAAGAAGTGGTTAAGAAATTCCCAACAACTCTTGTTGCTTCGTCCAAAAATGAGAGCGCATCAAAAACTGTTCAAGCACTTTTTTCTAATGAATATTTACGTACTTATTTAAATATGGATGTTAAAGGCGTGGAAATTGGGGGAGCTATGAAAAATGTAATGGCCATAGCAGCAGGTATTTGCGATGGCATTAACTATGGAGACAATTCTAAAGCTGCACTCATGACTAGAGGAATGACAGAAATTATCAGGTTAGGAAAAAAAATGGGTGCCAAAGGTAAGACATTCCGTGGGTTAAGTGGATTTGGTGATTTAATTGTTACCTGCTTAAGTCAGCATAGTAGGAATCGGAAAGTAGGTCAAGCTATTGGTGAAGGCGAATCTTTAAGTAGCATAAAAAAGCGGATGAAAATGGTTGCAGAGGGCGTTTTAACAACAAAATCTGTTCATCAACTAAGGTTAAAGCATGGTCTTGAGATGCCTATACATGAGGCAATGTATGAAATTCTTTTTATGGGAAAAAATCCAAAAGATTCAGTATCTGAGCTAATGAATAGGAAGTTAAGTAATGAACATAAAAAGTAGCCTTTTTTCAATTAGGATGTTATCCTTTTGGCCTCAATTCTTTAACTTTATGTGTTAAATATTTTGATATTTTTATGAAATGTAAATTTTTACTTAAGAACATTTTTTGTTTTTCAAAATTGGTAACTTTATTTTCTATTATAATGTATAGTTTTTTAATTGGACAGAGTGTTGTTACTGATATTGTTAGAGATGGAAATGGAAATATTTTCAGCATCGAATACTATAGTACTGTCAACAAAAAGCTTGAACTGTTAAAATTAGAAACCTTCCATCCAAATGGGCATGTTTCTACTTTAGAATCATTCTCGGGAAGCCTTAAAAATGGCGTGTATAAAGAATTCTATAATAATGGAAATATTAAAATTGATGGACAGCATAGTAATGGTAATAAAAGTGGACTTTGGACTGAATACTTTAGAGAAGGTGGTACGATGAGAATGTATTATGCAAGTGAGAATGGGAAGAATGGTAGTGTAAATGAATGGTATGAAAATGGTGAAAAAAAGATACGTGGTGGATATTTTCAAGGGCAAAAACATGGATTATGGACTAAATGGTATTCTAATGGTGTGAAGGAAAATGTTATTACATATAATGAAGGGAAGCAGGAGGGCGTTTTTTCCTATTTTTATGATAATGGAAATAAAAAATCTGAAGGAACGGTTTCTTATAAAGGTCAAAAGGAACAGAGATGCTGGGATATAGATGGAAATACTCAAAATTGTATCAAAGGTGATTAGGAAAATAATATGTTTTCTTTAGATACTATTTTTATATCTTTAACTCTTTTGATCCTTTCAGCTGTTTTAATAAAAATTAGAACTTCAAAAGCAATTATCCCATTAGCACTAATTTATGTTTTTTTTATTTTTAATAAATTATCAACTGACAAGGTTAAAGTTCATTCAAAAGTCGATGATAAAAAAACTAAAATAAAGGCTATTCAACCTCAGAATAATCTTGAAACCGATGAGTTAGGTAAAAATAACCAAGTTCCAATACTCACAAATAAAGATGTAAGTCTTAACCAAAAAATAATAGCGGAAAAAAAAGAATTAGATAAAAAATCAATTAATAAAAAAGAAAAAGAAAAAAAGGTAAAAAAAGAAAAAAATATTAAAACCAAAATCAATGAGCCAAAAAAAGTATCGCTGGAAAAAGAGAAAAGACAAACTTTTAATAACTTAGTAAAACTTAAGGAAATAAAAATTTGTAAAAATATCAAAAACCGCAGTCCTGTAGGCGTAGGAGAAATTTTCCCAAGCTCTGTGGATTCGTTATACTGTTATACTAAGATTGAAAATCTTGGTAAAAAAATGGAGGTCCGCCATGTATGGTATTATGAAAACCAAATA
>NZHK01000083.1 GCA_002691285.1 Fidelibacterota bacterium
CCAAAGAAAGATTTCTTAGGTATTCATATCTTTTTTCTCTTGCCCATTGCTCAGGACTATCTTTTTTAGGTTTGGAAGAGGGATTAAGAGTCTGGGAAAAGAATGGGACATTGAGGTCCATACACAAACTTTCAACAAACATCTTATCATTAATACTATCTTTCCTAATTCCGTGATCCACATGAGCAACTATAATTTTATAAATATTAATTGATTGTAAAAGGAATAGAAGAACAGTCGAATCGAGTCCTCCTGATGCAGATACTATTACTTTATCATTTATTTCTAGGTACCTAAGAGAAAAAAGTTCTGTTTTGAATAGATTTGTAAAAGGATCCTTTAAAATTTTTTCTTTATACAACTATATACCTTCAACGTTAACGAATAGAATATATTAATAAAAAAATAATTTTTTAACTTAGATAGTATTAAAAAACAGCTTTGATAAACATTGAACTTTATCTTGATATGAATGAGGATACAGGAACCATTCAGCAGCAGAAATAGAACTTAAAATAGAATTTCCATCTTGAGGGGTAAAACAAAAGCCTGTTATTTCATGATCGTTTCTTACGTGAAGTGTTTGTTCTACTACTACACTTTGATTCATTATTCGACCGAAATGACCATGATCCCTTCCAAACGAGAAAACACTACTTGTCAAATCTTTACTNGTCAAAGAAATATACTTANTGTTGAACAACTTTTCTTTTACNTCNTTTAAAGTGGTNGGNTCCTTTACTTTTATATTAAACCATAAAACATGCATATATTGNCTGTTAACTCTCATNGCTGAAGAGAATAAATTTAAATCAAGACCTAAAGTTGAAAATAANCCTGCGGCATCTGCAGCATGGTGAGATCCATAATTATCATTNGCATGNGTATTAACCTGAGGNGAAGGAATAAAATCAAAAGGTTGGCTGATATCATTTGCTCTTCGAATACANACATACTTACCTTCAACNAGATTTTCTGGATCAGAAGAAATACCAATCGTATTAGTTATACTAGAAATNTTATGTGTATTACAAGATACAACTTGAATAAATTTATCTTTTTGTAAAAGAGCTTTATCATTTATTCCCCTAGCGTACTTTTTCCCAAATCCTTCTTCACTNCCTTGCGCTATNAAGCCTTTAACATTATTTTGAAGCTTTAAGTAAAGTTCATTTTTATTCTCAATACCAACACCTTTAGGAGNGCAATCAATAACCACCATTGCCCTATTTATGGCTTCTAATGATTCTAAATCTGGATCCATACCAAGTTTTTTAAATTTTTTTTCTAGGCCACCTTTNACACATAGCCTAGCCCCTCTTTCTACTAGATCTAAAACTTTGGACCTGCCATCCTTTGAAGGAGAATTTTTCAAAAAGGTGACTTCATCAATACCCAATTGTTTTTGGTAATCACAAAGTAAACCAATTAATGGTTCNCCTATCGTACCCGTTCCTACTATATGTACTATTTTACGTTGCAACGTTCATCTTTTNTTATTCAAAAACCTACGGTTTCCTGCCACTCTCCAAACTCATTTTTCATGGCCTCAATTATTTCTCCAATTGTAGCATGCTCTTTAGCTGCTGCAATTATAAATGGCATTAAGTTGTCACTGTTTTTGCAAGCATTTGTAATTTTTTCTAAAATTGAATTTACGTTTGTCTGACTTCTTTTCTTTTTCAATATTTTTAATTGATTAATTTGGTTTAACCCAGCATCTTCATCTAGATTAAGAAGAGGNATATCAATTTCATCATGTTTATCTGTAAACTTATTAACACCTACTACGATTCTNTGCANGCTGTCAACTTTAGCTTGATATTCAGAAGCTGATCTGGAAATTTCCCTTTGGAAAAACCCATCTTCTATTGCTGGGATAACCCCACCTAAATTTTCAATTTCTGAAAAATAATTTTCTACANCATGTTCNATTTTGTCCGTTAAGTGCTCTAAGTACCACGATCCGCCTAGTGGATCAACTACACTAGCAGCACCTGTTTCATATGCAATTAATTGTTGTGTTCTTAAAGCAATNTCAGCTGATTTTTCTGTAGGTAAAGCAAGTGTTTCATCCATCGCATTTGTATGCAAACTTTGAGTACCACCAAGTACAGCAGCAAGTGCTTGAAATCCAGTTCGNGCAATATTATTTTCAGGCTGTTGAGCGGTTAAGCTACATCCTGCGGTTTGAGTATGGAAACGAAGTTTCCATGATTTCTCATTCTTGGCTTTATATTTTAATTTCAATCTTTTTGCCCANATACGTCTTGCCGCTCTAAANTTTGCAATTTCTTCAAAAAAGTCAAGATGGGAATTAAAAAAGAATGATAATCTAGGAGCAAAGTCATCAACATTGATCCCTGCTTTGATACCATAATCAAGATATGTAAAACCATCGGCCAAAGTAAATGCTAATTCCTGNACAGCAGTAGAACCAGCCTCTCTTATATGATAACCGCTAATTGATATAGTGTTGTAATAAGGCATAAACTTAGTACAATAAGATAGCATATCTGTAATTAATCTCATTGAAGGTTCAGGAGGGAATACCCACTCTTTCTGTGCAGTGAATTCTTTAAGTATGTCATTCTGAAGCGTTCCTTTTAAATGAAAGGGAGCTATACCTTGTTCCTCACCCGCAGCAATGTAAAAAGCTAACAAAACAATTGCAGGACCATTAATCGTTTGAGAAACAGTAATATCTTTTAGATTTATACCTTGAAAAAGCTTTTGCATCTCAGGAAGAGAAAATACACTTACCCCGCATTTTCCTATTTCTCCCTTTGATAAAGAATGATCTGGGTCATATCCCATCAATGTTGGCATATCATAAGCAACAGACAATCCAGTTTGACCCTTTTTTAATAACTGCTTAAACCTTTTATTTGTCTCTTGCGGAGTTCCAAATCCTGCAAATTGACGCATAGTCCACAGTTTNCCCCTATATAAATTTGAGTGAACACCACGAGTGAAGGGAAATTGCCCTGGAAAACCTAGTTTCTTAAGGTAATCATTAGATGGGTTCGAAGGAAAGTAACAAGGATCCTGACTCTCTCCAGACAGGGTATCAAAATCAAAGTCTCTTTCTTTGGAAGATTTTATTTCATTATTCCACTTTTTATATTTCTCTTGGAACAATTCTAATTGGTTACTCATCTTTTCTAGAGGACTATATAGGCTTCAATCAATATATTCAAAAAAGAAATTATAAGCAAAATATAAAATACAATTCAAATAAAACTACTAGTCAGCATTTAGTATAAGCTTTATACTTTCAAATAAAGTCTCATTATCTAGACCAAGACTTTTTAAAACTTCAGCTCTCGAACCATGCTGAACAAATGAATCTGGTAATCCAATCCGCTTTAATTTTCCTTTAAAATTATTCTCTAAAAGCCAACTTGAAACACCATCTCCAAACCCACCAGCAGTATTACTTTCTTCTAAAGTTATAAAACTGGAAAATTTTGAGACTGCACTTTTCAGATATGAGGTATCCATTGGTTTAATAAACCTACAGTTTACCACTTCAAGGTTTAATCCAATAACATTAAGTTTTTTAGCAACATCTAGTGCATTATAAACCATTGGTCCAACAGCCAAAATTGCACCATCTGTTCCTTCTCTACATACTTCCCATGATCCAATTGGAAGTAATTCCATCTGACCAGATTCATCAAATTCAATGGAACTCGCTTTTGGATATCGAATCGCAAATGGTTTATCAGAAATATTTAAAGCAGTATGTAATAAGTTTCTGAATTCATTTCCATTTTTTGGAGCAGTTAAAATTAAATCTTGTATGCATCGAAGGTATGAAAGATCTAAAGCNCCATGATGCGTTGGCCCATCTTCTCCCGCTATTCCTGATCGATCAAGACAAAAGATNACNGGTAAATGTTGAATTGCACAATCATGTATGATATGATCATAGGCTCTTTGTAAAAAAGTTGAGTANANTGCNACAATAGGTNTAATTCCCTGAGATGCTAATCCCGAGGCAAAGGTTACAGCATGNCCCTCTGCAATACCTACATCATAGTACCGATCAGGANACATTTTTGAATATGNNACTANACCAGTACCTTCCCTCATAGCAGCAGTAATACATACTGTATCNTTTCGATTTTGNGCTATCTCACAAACTAGCTTACCAAAAACATCTTGNAAAATTGGNGGGGATGGTTTTTCTAATCTATNTTCTTTTTTAACTTTNTTTAGTACTTCTNNATTNCTNCCAGCNTTAACTGCATGAAATTTAACAGCATCATCATGATATTCACGATTTTCCATATCTAAAGATACCATTCCNTTCCCTTTTTTNGTTAANATGTGAAGCAAAACAGGATTNTGGATATCTTTAATATTATTNANGGTNTTNACTACTTCACCTANNTCATGTCCATCAATTGGACCAAAATACCNAAATCCCAATTCATCAAATAAAATTCCAGGAACTATTAAACTTTTTAAACTTTCTTCAATTTTTTTTATTACTGTTCTAGTCTTACTCTTTGCTACAGGAAGCTTGCCTGTCATATCCCAAAATTCATTCCGAACTCTATTGTAAAGCGGGTTTGATATTAAACGAGTAAAATATCTTGAAATTGCACCAACATTTGGACTTATAGACATTTCATTATCATTTAAAATAACTAGAAATTGCTTACCAAGGTGGCCTGCATTATTTATGCCTTCAAAGGCAAGTCCTCCTGTCATGGAACCATCTCCAATAATAGCTGCTACTCTGTAATCTTCTCTTTTTTGTCTTCGAGCCTCTGCTATACCAAGAGCAGCTGAAATAGAAGTAGAGGCATGACCTGCTCCAATCACATCATAATCGCTTTCAGATCGTTTTAAAAAACCACTTAGGCCATTAAATTTTCTAATTGTTTTGAAATCATTAAATCGTCCAGTAAGTAATTTATGAGCATAGCCTTGATGCCCAACATCCCATACAAGTTTATCTTTAGGTGTATCAAAAACATGATGAAGGGCCACTGATAGCTCTACGACACCTAAGGTTGGTGCTAAATGTCCACCAATTTCGGTTATTGTATCAATTGTATAAGATCGGATCTCCTTACAAAGCTCTAACAATTCATCATTGCTGTATCCCCTAATATCTTTTGGCGAATTTATTTTAGAAAGAAATTTAAACTGCATAATCTTAATTCACATTTTTATAATAAAATTTACTAGTTTTATCAAACATCATCTTATGAAAAATATCAATGCCATCAATCTCAGGATGGAATGAAAGACCTAATAAGTTTTTAGAAAAGATGGCCACAGGAAGATTTCCATGCCTTGCAACTATATTGATATTTTCCCCAATATAGTTTATTTTTGGTGCTCTTATAAATGTTGAATGCAATTCTATCTCTTTAGCTTGATCATATTGAAAAAAAATCCTTTTTTTAGAAGAATATATTTGTCTACCATATGCATTGCGTGAAATAGAAAGATCAAATAAACCAAGAGGATCTACTCTTTGATCATCGACATCTTTACTCATAAGAATTAACCCAGCACAAGTTCCTAAAACAGGATTATGCTTTGCAAATTTAATTATCGATTCTCTTAGATTATATTTTGTCATAAGTAGAGAAAGAGTAGTTGATTCTCCTCCAGGAATTATTAAACCATTAGATTGTTTTAAATCATCACCAGATTTAACCGGTAAAGAATTTAATCCAATTTTTTTAAGAAGATTGTGATGTAATGCATATCCACCTTGCAACTCTAACACACCTATTTTTATTACCAACCCCTTTCCTGCAATCTATCTTCTTCAGCTATCTCTGACATATCTAACCCTTTCATTGCCTTTTTAAGACCTTTACTGGCTTTAGCAACTATCTCACTATTTTGATAGTGTGTTGTAGCTTCTACTACTGCTTTTGCTCTTTCTGCTGGATCATCACTCTTAAAAATTCCTGACCCAACAAAAACTGTCTCTGCTCCAAGTTGCATCATTAAGGATGCGTCTGCAGGAGTAGCTATACCCCCAGCTGCAAAATTTGGGACAGGTAGTTTACCTATTTTTGCAACTTGTTGTAAAAGAGAAACGGGAGCCCCTATGTTTTTGGCTTCAGCTACAATTTCTTCTTTATCCAATCTAGTAACACGTTTAATGTCAGTCATTACGGTTCTCATATGTCGAACAGCTTCTACAATATTTCCACTTCCTGCTTCTCCTTTTGTTCTTATCATTGCTGCTCCTTCAGCTATTCTACGCAGAGCCTCTCCTAGGTTTCTACATCCACACACAAATGGTATTTTAAAGTCGTGTTTCCAGACATGATTATGCTCATCTGCTGGAGTCAACACCTCACTTTCATCAATAAAATCAACCTCTAAAGTTTCTAAAACTTGAGCCTCAGCAAAATGACCAATTCTGCATTTAGCCATAACGGGTATAGACACAGCGTTTTGAATACCTAAAATCATTTCAGGATCACTCATTCTAGCTATCCCACCATCTTTCCTGATATCTGAAGGTATCCTCTCTAGAGCCATAACTGCACAGGCTCCAGAATCTTCAGCAATTTTTGCTTGATCAACATTTGTTACATCCATAATTACACCACCTTTTAACATCTCTGCCAACCCTACTTTGATTTCAAAATTGCTTTTACTCATAAACAATAACTCCTTTGGTATTTTTACCAATTTTTTTAATTTTATTAACTACTTCTTGTATAATTTCATCTGGTGTGGATGCACCAGCAGAAATACCTACTGAATTACAATTATCAAACATTTCTTTCCTTAGTTCTGAGGAAGAAGTAACCTGATATGAACGTTTATTCCTTTCAAGGGAAAGTTGTGTAAGCCTTTTAGAATTTGCGCTAGTATAAGATCCAATAACAATCATAACATCACACTGGACAGCTAATTCTTTAATTTGTTCATGATTTCTTCTTGTAGGAAAACAAATTGTATTGATAAAACGAAGGTCATACACTTTCTGCATTAAAATATTAATAATTTCTTGAACATTTTCGATCATTTGAGTTGATTGACTTACGATACCTGCTCTTTTTACCTTTCGCATATTTTTAGCTTCATCAATATTTGAGATAATAATTGGCTTTTCTACCTGTGCAGCTATTGCAACAACTTCATCATGACCATGATCACCAATAATAATTGTTTTCCTTCCTTCTTTTTCAAGTGCCTTTATTTCATGGTGTATTTCAGTCACCAGTGGACATGTACCATCCACTAAATTTATTTTTTTCTTCTTTGCTTCCTTCCAAAGTTCAGGCGCAGTACCATGAGCACGAAAGAGTAAAGTTTTCCCATCNGGGACNTGATCAATTTTTTCAACTACCTTAGCNCCTGCTTTATCTAGGTTTTCAATAACCCGTTCATTATGCACAATNGTTCCNAACATGTAAACATCTCCCTTNTCACTTGCAGTATCATANGCAAGGTTGACTGCNTCTCGAACTCCAAAACAATAGCCCGCATCTTTTGCAATAAATATTTTCATTATTTTTGAGGATATGNCATTTTTTTCTCCANAGAAACTTTTGTTGTGGTCACAACATTTTTAATAGTGTCCTCAAGACTTGCATTCANCATTGCACCNGAAGCAAATGCGTGTCCACCACCTCCAATCGATTTAGCAATATCATTGATTNTATACTTTCCCTTCGATCTAAAATTTACTCTACATTTTTTTTCAGNGGTTTCAAAAATCATTGCAGAAACTTCAACCCCNCGAATGGATCTTATGATATCCGTAAATCCTTCAACATCNGATTTGCTCGCATTCGCATCTTNCAACATTTTTTGACTTATCGCAAACCAAGCAAATTTTCCNTTAAGCTCATAATTTAAATTGGAAAGAAAATCGCCTAAAAGTTGCATCCTTTCCCTAGAACTATTCTCATAAATATGTTGATAAATNATATTTGTTTCAATTCCATTTTTTATTGAATCAATNGCTATCTCATGACATTTTTTATCGGTATTGCTATATTTAAAACAACCTGTATCCGTCATGACCGCTGTATAAATACCTAACATACTGTCTTTGCTNATAGCATTTTNTCTNGCTACTTTTAAATAATCATAAACCATACATCCTGTAGCAGCTGCANTCAAATCTACTAAATTATGAGTGAATGGATGCTTGNTCGGGTGAGGATGATGATCAATATTCATNGTAATAACACCCAATTGATCTAANACAGTTTTAACCTTCCTCGTNCTAGAATAATCTCCCACATCAAAAATAATAGCCAGATCAACAGTTTTCANCCAATCATCATGNTCACTTTCGTTGTAAGATTCAAAAATCTTATNTCTATCTAAAAAGNTATACTCTTTAGGTAGNGGGGAATAGTTAATTATCTTAANATCTTTACCTTCTTCAAGTAAATGATANTAAAGCCCAACCTCTGCACCCAAACCGTCTCCATCAGGATTCTCATGAGTCGTCAATACAATTTTTTTNCACGAAGAAATGATTTCATCAACAAGTCGCCAATCAATAGGGGTATTATTAAAGTTTAAATTATTTATAGTCCCAGACAATTTCTTTTTTTCCTTNTTGAAAATTTTCCATTCTAGCTAAAACAAAGAAAAAATCAGATAACCTATTGATATATTTTTTATGGCTATCTGGAACGTACTCATTCTCACTTANGGCTATTATAGCTCTTTCAGCATCTCTGCACTCTGATCTTACAATGTGAATTCGNGCAGTAAATTCAGATCCCCCTGGGANAATAAATTCATTAAGTGGTGGTAACAANGAATTAATTTTCTCTGTNTTTAAATCTAGCCAATCAATTCTAGAATTTTTTAACAAATTTAATTCTACATCAGGTATTGCTAATTCGCCACCTAAATTAAATAAATCCTGTTGAATTTCTTNAAGAGCTTTATCAGCCTGCTTATTTGATTCAATTCTTGACCATCCTATTATAGAGTTTAATTTATCTACCGCACCCATCGCATGAATTCTAAGACTATTTTTNGAAACACGTTCCCCNTTACCTAGGCCTGTCTGTCCTGNATCTCCAGTCTTAGTTGTNACCTTTGTTATTCTCATTAGAAGAAAATCCAAGTGACAATTATAAAAAGCGGGACTAAAATAGGCAGNGACCATTTTATAATGTATCCAAAGAAACTTGGCATTTTAATATCAGAAGATTCTGCAATTGCCTTTACCATAAAGTTA
Organism: Fidelibacterota bacterium; assembly: GCA_002691285.1. Taxonomy (GTDB): domain Bacteria; phylum Fidelibacterota; class Marinisomatia; order Marinisomatales; family UBA1611. Next base: position 9,203 of record NZHK01000083.1, read on the forward strand.
GGAGCATTACCAATGTANGANTTCGCNCCCATNAAAACGGCACCNGCAGAAATNGCCAANAAAGTTTGATACATNTCACCCATTANAACTGAAGGATCTCCTCCAGCAGTATTAAAGAATACTAAATATGTAGGAGCATTATCTAAAAAGCTAGATAAAATACCTGTCAACCAAAAATACATAAAATTTATAGGNTCACCTGAACTNTCNGAAACTGAGGAAACAACTGATGCCAGNGCACCGTTAGTACCGGCCTTAAGGATAGCAATTGCNGGAATAATTGTAACAAATATACCAGCNAATAATTTTCCTACTTCTTCAATAGGGAACCAAGTATATTCATTGGCNTNNCTAATTTNCATTGGTGTCATGGTCCAGCTTAANTANGTCAAGGAAAGAAGAAGAACATCTCGAACNATGTTTTGCAATTCTACATGNACATGNTAGATGTTNATNTGNATNTGTGGTTTCCAGAATCCTGACAATAATACNCCACCCACAACNCCTGCCAANAGGAGAAGATTAAAAGATCCTTCCAAACCTAGNTTTTCATNTTCNGTNTCAGCATTCTCNTGNGGNGATTCTTTNCTGTAAAAATATGTATCAACGCCAAAAAATATAATNAAAAGTGATACAACCATAAATAGCATGGGCAAAAACATTGCTGAGGTCGTCCAAAAAAAGTCNACTCCNTTTAAAAAGCCCAGAAANAGTGGNGGATCTCCAAGAGGNGTTANTGAGCCTCCTATATTTGCNACCANAAAAATGAAAAAAACAATAATATGTACTTTNTTTTTTCTATGTTGATTAGCTCTTATNAGAGGACGAATTAAAAGCATTGCTGCACCNGTAGTACCCATCCAACTAGCAAGTGATGTACCAATAAAAATAATAATAGTATTGAGAGTNGGAGTTCCAACTAAAGATCCTTTCAATTGTACTCCACCAGAAATNGTATATAACGATAATAATAAAATTAAAAANGGTACATATTCAAGCAGACCAACATGCAATAATTCGTACAGTGTGATCGATAATCCTTGAGAAATTGAAAANGGAATTATCAATAATAATGCCCAAAANAAGGANATTTTTCCAAAATTATGNTGCCAAAAGTGTTCAGCAACNAAAGGGAAGACTGCAATNGATAATAANATACCTACAAAAGGAAGAANCCANAAAATAGCTAGGTCTTGTCCATTAAGATGAGGAGCACCNTCTGCNCCAGCAAAAATAGTCATAGGNANGNTGAATAGAAATAATAAAAATATTTTGTAGTTCTTTATCATTGCAATTATTCTCCTAAAAATAAGTTATAAAATTACGCTTTTACTTGTTNATGTAAAAACACGATCGGTCAATATTATATATAAAAATNATGNTAAAATAAGTTTAATTTTGNNCATGGAAATNTTTTTNGGTGTTTTTATTTTAATACTAGCNATTACAGGAATGTCAATTGGNGTTATTTTTAACAGNAAACCCTTATCAGGATCATGNGGCGGTTTATCNNCNGANGGTANNTGNTCNNTATGCGGAAATGATCCNAATAAATGTGATAATGAAANNCNANCTNNCTAANNNTANTTCATNTCAAAAATAGGNTCNATAATNCTNAAATNNCCTTTTNTTGNNATGAANTCTGGTTGTTTTACCGGTTTTCAATAACCAAGCTGCACCAATATTTTTAAACTTATCTAGAATTTTTAAACCGTCTTCATAAGATAAAGTCATTAAGGCTGTAGCCCAGGCATCAGCCTCCATACATGTTTCAGCAACAACTGATACGGATAAGACATCTGTTTGAACGGGGAACCCTGTTTTTGGATTAATTGTATGTCCTAAAATCGTTCCATCAAGATCAACAAAGTTTCTATAATTTGCTGAGGTAGCAACAGCAGCAGATTCTCCCTTAAATATCCCAAAAAAAGGGTCTTCTGANNTNCANTAANNNTGATGGNGGATTNTCAAGNCCAATNGACCANTTATCNAAATTNCTATTATGTCCAGANAACCTCACTTCACCACCNATTTCAACAAANATATTTNCATAACCTAAAGATTNAATGTAATCAAAAATGATATCTACTCCATATCCCTTNGCNATTGCATTTAAATCAATTCGAGTCTTTTTATGTTTTTTTATNAGANTATNTTNTTNTGCNTTTAAAAATTGAAANCCTGTNTANGNNAAAACNGAATCAATTTTATTTTTTTCTGGAATTCCTNATTTNGGATTTGGACCAAAACCCCAAANNGAAAGCAAATCAAAAACTGTAATNTCAAACATTCCNTGTGATTNTTCAGAAATANNTANNGCTTCTTTTACAACATCATAAAANTATTNNGAAACTTTNAANGAATCNAATGANTTCCATCTGTTAAATGTNGAAATNTCACTTTTNGGNTCCCAAGTTGACATTTGCNNATTAAAAACAACCAGNATAGAATCNATTGAAGTTTTTATTTCCTTNGTATNAAAATTTTTATCNGTGACAATTTTTATATTATATGTAGTACCCATTGTTTCTCCATNAAATGAAAATTGNGTAATAGGAGTACNACAATTGAAANAGAATAATAAAAAACCCAACAAGAGTTGGGTTTTTANANTTTGATTGATAATAAAGAANTTACCCAAAGCTATCNTANGCTATCATNTCTTTTTCTACTCCTAAACTNTCAAGCATATTATCGCAAGCATTAATCATAGGGGGAGGACCGCACATATAATACTCAAGCTCAGTGGGATCTTCATGATCTTTAAGATATTGATCGTGAAGGACTTGATGAATAAAACCGGTATNNCCTGTCCAATNATCTTCTTCCATTGGCTCNGAAAGAGCTACATTNTAAGAAAAATTTGGAAATTGTTTTGCAATTTCTTTAAACTGATCATCATAAAACATTTCTCTAACAGATCGAGCGCCATACCAAAAAGAAACTTTTCTACCAGTTTTTAACGTATGAAATAGATGAAAAAGGTGNGATCTCATTGGTGCCATACCCGCTCCGCCGCCAATGTATANCATCTCTCTTTNGGTATCTTTAATAAAAAACTCTCCGTAAGGACCAGATACTGTTACTTTATCTCCTGGCTTTAAATTAAAGATATATGAAGAAGCTAANCCTGGAGGTGCTTCATTCCATAAAGGAGGTGGTGGNGTGGCTATCCTAACATTAAGCATCACTCTGTTACCTTCTGCNGGATGATTCGCCATTGAATAGGCTCTAAAGACAGGCTCATCATTATTGGCTACTAAATCCCAAATTTTGTATTGATCCCAATCTGGATGATATTCATCCTCTACNTCAAANCCACTAAACTTTAAATNATGATATTCAGGAATATCAATTTGTATATATCCACCTGCTTGAAAGTTTAAGTTTTCACCTTCAGGCAAGTTTAACACGAGTTCTTTAATAAACGTTGCAACNTTATTNTTAGATTCTACGGTTGCNTCCCANTTTTGAATGCTGAAAATTTCATCTGGAACCTTAATTTTCATATTCTCTTTGATTTTTACCTGACATGCNAATCGCCAATTATCCTTAGCCTTGGATCTATTGATATGCCCTGTTTCAGTTGGTAGAATATCACCGCCNCCTTCAAGCACTTGACATTCACACATCGCACANGTTCCCCCGCCTCCNCAAGCTGAAGGCAAGAAAACGGANTGCCCTGCTAATGCNGTGAGCAAGGTGCCCCCAGGCTTGGTAACAATATCTTTATCATNTTNACCGTTGATGTTAATTCTAATATCTCCTTGAGGAAGTAACTTACTTTCTGCGAAGTTTAAGATAGAGACAAGAATTAGAACAAGTCCGGTAAAAACTAAAATGCTNAGAAAAATTTGTTCCATTATAAATCNATTCCTGAAAAGGCCATGAACGCCATTGAGACTAAGCCGGTTAACAACATGGTAATCCCTACGCCTCTAAGTTGAGGAGGCACATTGGAATACCTAATTCTATGCCGAATTGCTGCCATGGAAGCNATAGCTAANAAGAAACCAATTCCTGATCCAAAACCNTATACAGTAGATTCAACAAATGTATAATTTCTTTCAACTAAGAACATCGAACCTCCTAAGATAGCGCAGTTCACAGCAATTAGCGGAAGAAATATTCCTAAGCTAATATATAATTTTGGAGCAAATTTATCTAAAGTCATTTCTACTAATTGTACCATAGCTGCTATTACAGCTATGAAAATTATACTATTTAGGAAACTTAGATCAATTACATTCGTACCATCAATACCAAAATCTGCATTAATCCAAGCTAGTGCGCCTTCTTTAAGTAGATAATTATGGATGGCCCAATTGGCAGGAGCAGTTATCGTTAATACAAAAATTACTGCAAATCCAAGACCGATGGATGTGTCAACTTTCTTTGATATGGCAAGGAAAGAGCACATACCTAAAAAGTAAGCTAATAATATATTTTCAATAAAGATTGCTTTAGTAAGTATGCTTATATAATGTTCCATTTTTTAGTCCTCTTCCACCCCACTTGCGATTCGATGAACCCATACTATAAGACCTAAAATGATAAAGGCACCAGGGGATAAAACCATGATTCCCATGTTTTGATAGCCTGCGGCATAAAGTGAATCTGGGATTACAGAATATCCGTAGATAGACCCATTACCCAATAATTCTCTAAAAAAAGCAACTGAAATTAAAATACCACCATAACCTAGGCCATTACCCAATCCATCTAAAAAGGATTTTCCAGGTGTATTTTGCATTGCAAAAGCTTCGGCTCTACCCATGACGATACAATTAGTAATAATTAGGGCCACAAATACTGAAAGTTGTTTACTAATATCGTACATGTAAGCTTGTAAAATCTGATCGGTTAAAATAACTAAAGTAGCAATAACAGATAGTTGTACAATGATCCTTACCTTACCAGGTATCATAGTTCTTAATAATGAAATTACTGTATTGGATACAGATAAAACAGCCACCACTGCGAGAGTCATAACTACAGCGGTATTTAATTGAACTGTTACAGCAAGTGCGGAACAAATTCCTAATACTTGCAAACTAATCGGATTATTTTTCATTAATGGATCAGTCAAAGCTACTTTTGATTTTTTATCTAGAAAATCCAATGTCTTATCCTTCTCTAACATTTTTTAAAAAAGATTCGTATTTCTTGAGGTCATCTACAAGGAAAGATTCCAAGCCTTTGCTAGTAATGGTAGCACCTGAAATACCATCCACCTCATAACTACTGGTTGGATCTGCTTTTCCTTTCACAACTTTGATACCAACAAGTTCTCCCTGATCATTAATGAACTTTTTTCCAACAAAATTATTTTGGAACCAAGCTTTATCTACTTCTCCTCCTAATCCAGGAGTCTCTTTGTGGGCATAAAAAGTAATTCCTTTTGCCGTAACTCCATCAGGTTCTATAGCAAAAAATCCATACAGAGTAGACCATAATCCCTTTCCTGAAATGGGTATTGCATATCCTTCTATTTTATCATCAACTTTACTTATATAAATAGGAAAGTTTTTCTCATCTGTTTCAGCATCAATAGTTTTTGGATCAAGATCGGTTTTTTTACCATTGATATCCAAAACGATAGCTGTAATATTTTTGTTAAACTTATTTTGAATTTCATCTGGACCCCATGGACTTTTAGGATCCTCTTTAAAGCCTAGGCAAGATAGAATATTCTTTTTGCTGTCGTTTTCAACATTCAACTCTTGAATTTCTTTTAAAGAGCCAGCGGCTACTGAAAGAAATGACCCAAGAGTTACAGCTACAATAGTCATAAAACCAAGAGTATATTTATTACTGTGCATATCGAACCATTCTTTTTTTAATATTGCTTTGAACAACAAAGTAGTCGATTAATGGAGCAAAGGCATTCATTAAAAGAATAGCTAACATAATGCCTTCAGGGTAGGCAGGATTCACACTGCGAATAATTACAGTTAGGACCCCAACTAAGATTCCAAATATCCATCTGCCTGAATCGGTATGAGCTCCGGTAACAGGCTCTGTAGCCATGAAAACTGTTCCAAATAAAAAGCTTCCCATTACAAGATGATAATGAGGGGGAATTGAAAGCATCGCATTACTTGAATATGGAGATAAAAGATTCATGATATATCCCATCACAAATAAACCAATTACAGATCCAACCATAACTCTCCAACTGGTTATACCTACCAGAATCAAAAACCCTGCACCAAGTATAATTATAATCTTATTAGTTTCACCAATAGAACCTGGGATCCAGCCTAAGAGCATATTCATCCAAGAATAATCAAACGCTAAATCAGCACTTGCTTGATTCAAAAGATCTACAGCATTAGCATTTGTCTGTCCTGCAGGAATACTTAAGGCTGTAGGACCTGAATACCCATCGGGAGCAAGAGCCCATACTTTGTCACCTGAAATATCAACTGGGTAAGTAAAATACAGAAAAGCCCTTGCCATCAAAGCTGGATTGAAAATATTCATTCCGACTCCGCCAAAAATTTCTTTACCAATAACAATTCCAAATGATGTAGCTACCGCAACCTGCCAAAGGGGAATTGATGGGGGAAGAGTTAAAGGTATAAGAGCACATGTCACCAAAAATCCTTCTGAAATGGGATGTTTCCTAACAATACCAAATAACAGCTCCCAAAATGCACCAGATGCAAAAGTTACTGCTATAATTGGTATAATTGAAATTAATCCAGTAAACAAATTTTCTATCCAGGAGGATGAGTAGCCAAATGTCAAAGATTTCTGATACCCAACATTGATTGCTCCAAATATGTAACAAGGAATCAAAGCTATGACGACAAGAATCATAACACGTTTAATATCAACGCTATCTCTTACGTGGGGGCCCGAAGAAGTGCGCTCATCCGTACTAAATAAAATTGTGTCTGTAGCTTCAAAAACAGGAGCAAACTTTTCAAATTTCCCTCCACTTTCAAAATGAGGAGCTAAATCATCTAATAAACTTCTAAGCGATTTCATAACTAGCCTTCTAATTCCATTAGGTCAAGACCATCTCTTATAACTTTCCCAACATCTATTTTACTTGGGCATGCAAACGAGCATAACGCAAAATCTTCATCATCACACTCCCATATTCCTAGCTTTTCCATCTCTTCAATATCTTGAGACAAAATCGCTCTATATAATGGATTAGGAAAGATGTCCATAGGTAATACATTTTCCCAAGCATTAATTGGCACTACTGCTCTTTTTTCACCGTTTTGTGATGTAGTAAAATTAAATAATGAATTGGTTAAAGTTAAAAACGTATTTGTAAGACTATATTTTGTTTTACTACTACCTAAACTCAACATTCCAAGAAAGGGTCTCTTTACATCATCATCTATGATAGTGACAGTAGAATCATACATACCGATAAAATTATCACCATCAACAGTAGCACCTGTTAAAACATCACCGGAAATAAGTCGAACTAGCTTATCATTAGACTGATTCACAAGGAAAGAATCAATCTTCGCCCCAGTACGTGTTTTGACTACATCTGGGTTACTTGCTCCGGATCCACCGATAGAAACAATAATTTTTGGGTCATAGGATCCAGTCTTAAACAACTTACCAAAAGTGATAACGTGCTGAGCATTCACTGTCCATATTACATCATTAGGCTTTAAAGGTTTCGTATGATGAATTTGTACACCAACATTTCCAGCAGGATGTGGTCCAGAAATTGTTTGAACCTGCGCATCCTCAAAAGACATTTTATTTTTTAAGGTTAAGAAAATTTCCCCTGATGTTAATTTCCTAAGGGCGGTTAATCCCAGTTGAAAAATTTCTTTGTTTTCGGCAATAATTTTTTCTAAATCAACTGATAAAGGGGCGGTATTATATCCAGATATAAAAATATCTCTAGGTATGATATTCGGGTCAGCAACTTTATTAAATGGCCTTTGACGAATTAATGGAAACAAGTTGGCGTCTAAAATATAATTTAAAATTGTTTCCCTGTTAGAAGATTTAATTTGTTCTTTTGAGAGAACATCGCTTTTTAAGACTTCATCACCATCAATAGAAATTTCAATTTTTTCTATTACTCTTCGTGCACCAAACTTGATTTCTTTTATAACACCATTTGCTGGCGATGCCCATTTTACATCTGGCTTTGTTTTATCAAAAAAAAGTGCTTGCCCAATTTTAACTTTTTCGCTTTCAGAAACCGTTAATTTTGGTTTTACACCTCTAAACTGATTAGGCATTAAGGCAACACTCAAACTAGGAATTTCAGAAAAAGATTTGTTTGAAGGTACTCCAGACATTTTTATATCATGTCCTTTTTTTAATACTATATTTTTCATTTTTTTTTAGATTTATAAATTTTGTATGAAAAACACTAGCGAATTTTGTATCCAACTAGCAATAGGATTCCAATAAATTCCTAAAAATAAAGATGGGACAGCAGTAAAAATCAAAGTACCGGAAAGTACATTGGATGGAAACAAGATTTTATCCGTTCTTTCACCTTCAAAGTACATNACNTTTACAACTTTTAAATAATAATATANNGANACCACACTATTAANTCCACCTATCACNACTAACCAATAATATGTACTACCNCCTTTAATTAGNGATGCAAAAATATAAAACTTTCCTATAAAACCAGCAGTNGGAGGCANNCCTGTNAATGAAACCATAAAAAGAGTCATGGCAGCACCAACAAAAGGCATTTCCCATCCAAGNCCNTTGTANTCNTCAAATGATTCACCNCCTGTTTTATTTTTNACAATAATAACAACAAAAAATGCNCCTANGTTCATAAATAGATACATGACTAAATACATCATAATTGCATAAATACNATCNCCTGACATCACAGGCATCGCAAGTAACATGTATCCTGCATGAGCAATACTCGAATANGCCAACATNCGTTTTATACTTTTCTGCTGTAGAGCAACNACATTTCCCAAAGTCATAGTTGCTACAGAAAGTATACTCAATATTTCAGGCCATGGTAGCTGGGTAAGTGAGATAGAATCTAAACCNTTCATAGCACCTCCATCAGCAAACGTCTGATTAAAAAATCTAATCATCAACGCAAATGCAGCGGCTTTGGGAGCGACAGATAAATAAGCTGTTATAGATAGAGGNGCCCCTTCGTAAACATCTGGAGTCCAAAAATGAAAAGGAACAGCTGAAATTTTNTATCCNAAACCTGCTAAAACCATTAGAATTGCCAATGTAAGNGCAGTGTTTGATGCAGGATCAAGTTGGGAAACTGCCTGCTGTATTTCAAATATATTAGTGCTTCCTGTCAANCCAAAAATATAACTTAAACCAAACAGCATAATTCCAGAGCTAAACCCCCCATAAACGACATATTTGAGAGCCGCTTCATTAGATCTTGCTTTTTTCTTAAGATAGCCAGCTAAAACAAAAGATATAATTGAAACAATTTCTATTGAGATATATATCATAATCAAATCAATAGATGAGACCATGAGGAACAATCCAAAAGTTACAATACCTAATAATGCAAAATACTCTCCCTTTCTGTATTCTTTGAGCTCTCCTGAAAATAAACTAATAATGGAAATAAGTATGGTAGCCAGGATAACAATTTGTTTAAAAAAAGATGCGAAAGGATCTAAAACAATTGCATCACTGAACAAAGTGGTAACCCTCAAATCTTTTTGAAAATGAACAGCTAAAGAAACAAAAACNAGTCCAANTATAACCACCCAACCAACTCTTCCAGAAAATNCCTTGTCAATAAATAAATCGTAAATTATTGCACCTAAGATTACTAAAGTCAGAATTAGCTCAGGATAAAAATAAGAAATACTTTGAAGATTATTCATATCAATTGTTACATACTGGCATAAGAACCAAGAGAGACAACATGATTGATAATAGTATCCATCGTACTTGCGATGAGGTCAATATAAGGAGCTGGATAGATACCAAAGAACAGAGTGATAATCAATAATGGTATTACCGTAAATAATTCTAAACGATTAATNTCNGGAAGNTNAGNATACTTTTCATTAAGNTTTCCAAANAANACTCTCTGAAATGCCCATAAAAAATANGCGGCATTCAAGAAGNATACCTATTGTNGANGCNATAACNATCCAACGNTAAACAGGAAAAGCNCCNATAAANCACATTGCTTCACTNATNAAACCTGANANNCCTGGNANNCCNANNCCNGCAAAAAAAGCTATTGCTGTNATTCCAGTATAAACAGGCATTTGACTAGCTAAGTCCTCCAAANCCTTCAATATCTCTNTGATGAGCTCTTTCNTAAATAACTCCAACNANAATAAANAGCATAGCAGATATTGTTCCATGGTTAAACATTTGAAANACTGCNCCACCAAGTCCTGCCTGNGCAGCTTTCATATTTANNCCNTGNGATTCACCNGCNGCAACNACNGCAGCCATNCCAATNANNGAATANCCCATATGATTNACACTTGAATAGGCTACTAANTTTTTCAAATCTNTTTGAGCNAGAGCACAAAGCCCTCCCCAAACAACATTAANNAGTCCNANTAANGCAAGTGCATAAGAAAACCANTANACACCATCAGGCATTANGCCATAATTCACNCTAAGTATTCCATAAACACCTAATTTNANNAGAATTCCAGCAAGNAGNACCGAAATCGCNGTTGGTGCNTCAACATGNGCNAGNGGCAACCATGTATGAAAAGGAAATACCGGTACCTTTATAGCAAACCCAATAAATATTAAAACCCAAATAACCTTTATTGCACTCATGCCCCACCACAAAAGACCACTCAATGCTTCAGGTGCGACTTGGGTAAGTTCAATAATATTGAAAGTTTTCCCACATGAAAAGTAGAGACCTAAAACTCCAATCAACATGAGAACAGAGCCAAATAAAGTATATAAGAAAAATTTTATGGCTGCATATTCTCGTTGCGGACCTCCCCACATACCTATGAGGAAATACATTGGCAATAGCATTACCTCCCAAAAAATATAGAAAAGAAAAAAGTCTAAAGAGAGGAATACTCCCATTACACCCGTATTTAATAGCAGAAATAACGCAAAATATCCTTTCACAGCCTTATTGATATTCCAACTAACAAATACACCTATGAAGAACAATAAGCCTGTCAAAATCACCATTGGAATACTTAGACCATCAACTCCAAGATAATATTCAATGTTAAAGGATGGAATCCACTCATACTTCTCCTCAAATTGTATAGATCCAATTGAAGAATCAAAGTTATTCCACAAGACAAGTGTTAATAAAAATTGTAAACCTGTTGCAACAGCGGAAACAATTTTTATTAAGTCAACCTTATCCCTTGGTATAAATGCAATCGCTGCTACCCCTATAACCGGTAACCAGATTAACCAACTCAGTATATTATAATCCATTTAGTCCCCTACTCACACGTTTGTGTTAAAATGTTTGGATGATCATCAAAATAATTAAACCACAAGTAACATATAGAACATAATTTTGCAGTTTACCTGTCTGAACAGTTCTTAAAAGCTTTCCTAAAAGATTTGCCAATTTAGCAGTACCATCGACAAGAACCTGATCAATAGCCTCATAATCAAACTTTCCAGTTACCTTACTGGCTAAATTTGTCACTTTACCAAAACCATTAATAAAATATTTATCATATAACTCCCAATCAATCCAAGCTATTTTTTTTGCAAGACGTAATGTGGGCTGATATAGATACTTACTATAATTTTCATCAAAATAGTACTTACCTTGACTCCAGTGGTATAAAAACCCCAATCGTTTTGACCATGCATCAGCAGATAAAGATTTTTTAATGTAGAAAATCCATGACAATAGGATTCCAATAGATGCAACTGCAATCGATAAATACATAGCTAAATGGTGAGCATGATGTGCTCCCTGTGCAATATATTCTGCCGAGGGATTACCAGGAACAGATGAATCTCTTGGAATTACAAGGTCTGTAAACCAGCCGTGGCTTGACATAAAATTAAAATAAGGTAATGTGTACCAAATAAAAAAACTAAGACCACCTAATAAAACCAAAGGACCTGTCATTATTTTTGGAGATTCATGAATATCATCTATTAATTCAGGCATTTGCGGTTTTCCATAAAAGGTTAGAAACATCATCCTAAACATATAAAAAGCAGTAATTAGAGCTGCACCAAAACCGAAAATAGGTAACAAGAAATGTTGAGGGTGGTGCTGTGCAAAGGACAATGTACCAGCAAGGATTGCATCCTTTGAAAGAAAACCTGAAAAGAGAGGCACACCTGCTATTGCTAAAGTACTGAGCAACATAGACCAATGAGTGATTGGCATTTTAGTTCTAAAACCTCCCATATTCATCATATCCTGAGGGTCTGTATCGTGATCATGTTTTTTATGTAAAGCATGATGCATAGAATGAATAACTGAACCTGATCCGTAAAACAAATTAGCCTTAAACATTGCATGCGTAAGCAAATGGAAAAAAGCTGCTGTATAAACCCCTGTTCCAACAGCTAAAATCATATACCCAAGCTGGCTTACTGTGGAGTATGCTAGCACTTTTTTGATATCTCTTTGTGTGATAGCAATACTTGCAGCAAATAGAGCGGTAAAGCCTCCAACGTAAGCCACAACTAGAAGAGCATCTGGTGTTAAAATTGGAAAAATTCTAACCGAAAGATATACGCC
>NZHK01000084.1 GCA_002691285.1 Fidelibacterota bacterium
TCAGCTGTTCCAAATTCAGGATTTACAGAAAAATAATCTTTCACAGAATAATAACTTCCTAATTCCCCTTTTCTATTTTTTTCTCCTATTGGATGAATGGGCATGAACCATAAAATTCCAAAACCCATTTCTTTTAATCTTGGCAGATGTAATCGAAAAGAAGATATTGTTCCATCGTCGGTATATTGGCGTAGGTTCACTTCATATATTGTTTGCTTGTTAATCCAATCCGTTTTCGATGTAACCATCTGAGATCCTCCACAATTTAAACTTATAAAAAAGATTATTAAGAAAACTAAATATCTCATATTTTCCTTAATAATATTCCACTTGTAGGTTCTAAAATAAGTTCCCCTTCATAGATCCTATCATGTACCATTTTATCCGTACTAATTAACAGCTTCCAAGACCCATTTGGTAATGTTGGTGTAAAATGATTTTTATTATCCCCATTAATAAAAGCAATCATTGTTTCATCTACTTTATAACCTAAGAAATATCTATTTTCAAATTCAATAAACTCTACTATTCCATAATCGTTCTTCCTAAGCGATACATTTTCCCTTCTTATTTTTATTAACTTTTTATAGAAGCTGACTAAGTCTTCATTCTGTTTTAATTCATTCCAGTTAACCCAGTTTGTTTCATTATCTTTATTGTAAGGATTGGGATCCATCTTGTAAACGTCCAAATCCATAATATCAGTTTTTTGAATGATTTGGGAATGCCCCCACTCTTGGCCTTGGTGAATCAACGGCACCCCTTGACTAGTAAAAAGTATAAATGCTCCTAACTTGTTCATCTTACTAAGCTTTGAAGAAAGTAGAATATGATTTGACTTATCCAAAATAATGTCATTTTTATCATTTACACCAGTTGATAACCGTAGAAAATCACTAAAACAATAATCATCGTGAACTTCTAAAAAATTTATGGAATGGGAGGGACTATCATATACCCCTCCAAAATTATCTGGGCTACCGCTTATGATTGATTTTAAATCCTTTTTATTATCATTTGGTCTAAATGAAGAGAACAAAAAACCCTTTTTGCTATAATCATGTAAATCACCCCTAAGAACATCTCTGAAGTGAGCATTGAATGATCCCCAACCTATTTTAGAAAATTCTCGACTCCGGTTATCCCAAGCCTCTCCATATATGATCACTCCTGGATTTATGGCTCTAAGTTCATCAAAAATTCGCTTCGCTGTTTCTAAAGAAAGTAGATGGGCTTGGTCAAATCGAAAACCATCAATATGGTACTCCTCCATCCAATATTTTAAACTTTCAATAATATAATTTTGGACATGAATATTTTCTGTATCTAAAAGATTGCCACAACATTGGCTAAGGAAATTACCGTTCTGATCAAGTCTGAAATAGATATCTCTATCAATGTACTTTAACGGATGCAAATCGTAATTTGAAACGTGATTAATAACAACATCTAGTATCACGGAAATATTGTTTTCATGTAACTGTTTTACTAAAGTTTTAAGCTCCTTAACTGCTCTTCCATCCTTACCATTCCATTCTTCAGGTATGCGACTTCCATCTGAAGCATAGTATGCTTCTGGTGCCATAAAAAAGGTAGGCATATAGCCCCAGTGATTGCGTTCGTAAGGATTCCAATCATTATACATACCATCAACAGATTTTTTGTATGGAATTTCTACATTTGCATAATCCCATAGAGGTAGAAATTGGACTGCATTAACACCAAGTTGTTTTAAGTACTCTAGTCCCCCTTTCTGTTCAGATTCAATAAAACCTTTGTATGTTCCGGGTGATTTAGCTTTGGAGGATGGGTGTCTTGTCATATCCCTGAGGTGAGCTTCATATATTACAAGATCGGTGGGATCCCTATTTTGCCAAGTATCCCCTTCCCATTCAAAGGATTCATCAATAACTAAGGTCTTAGCAACATGCCTCCATGTGTTTTGCGTAATAGCTGCTTTTGAATAGGGGTCTGCAATTATCAAACTATCATTATTCAATGGGCCTTCCAACCTATATCCATACATTGTACCTACCCCTTGGTCCTTTAAATACAGTTCCCAGTTCCCATCATCATCTTTAGTCATTTGATAGGCAAAACCATCATTATCATCAAATTTTTCAAAAATAATTAATTCAACGTTCGATGAGTTTGGCGCATACAATCTAAACTCCACACCATTTTTTTTTAAAAAAGAGCCGTACTGTATATCATTATTTTTTTTTATATCATTCGTACACGATACGTAAAATGATAAAACAGTAGATATGATAAAAAGATGAAATTTCATTTTATACTTTAAGGTATTTGAAATCAGATAATGATTTTTTTTATTTTAGAAATAATACTTTTTTATTTGTAATGCTATTATTGGAGTTTAGAGAAATGATATAAATACCAGTTGGAAGGGATCTCCCATTTTTACTCAAGCCATCCCAAATTAAGGAATGTTGCCCTGAAAATAGTTTTCCCATATCAAAATCATTCACCAAGCTACCGTTTATACTAAAAACTTTTATCTTAACATTAGATGCTTCAGCTATATCATATTGAATTTTAAGATTTCCATTAAATGGATTAGGATAACATTCCAAAATTTGATAATTATTTGGGATGCTTAAATCTTTCGAATTAAAAAGCTGTAAATCACTATTAGAATAGACTGCTGCAGATTTAGCAGCAATATAATATTCACTATATGAATTATCGTCATTGATACTCAGTTCATCATTTGGATCAAACACATTGTACCACTCTCCCGAAGATAAAAATGGTACATTTTCTACTGTCCTTTCAATTGAAGAAAAATTAGCAACTACAACTATCTGATTGTTGTTGTTATTCTCAGACTCATCTTTATACCCATAAACAATAACCTTCTCGTTAGTATATCGATATAAATCATAAAAAGTACCATTATAAAATGCAGGATTTGATTTTCTAAGCCTGGCTAAAGTTGAATAGTGTTCGAGATGAGACTGCCCGATATCGGTATCTAATAAAGACCAATCCACTGGACGATACTGTAATTTTTCTTCATCGTAATTACCATTATTATTATTGTCATTCCATCCAGTCTGTAAACCAAATTCTTGACCTTGAAAAAGCATTGGAATTCCAAGAGAAGTAAATAATATTGTCGAATAAAACTTATCTCTTTCCCTAGCTTCTTCAATAGAATAATTATTAAACGTTACCATTTCCTGTAGGATGGATTGTTCATCATGACTAACCATATACTTCACAGCCTGAGTGCGGTCACTATATGGATCTCCCCAGTCTGCATATTCATGCAATCCAACGATTTGTCTCATAATAGATATCGTTCCAAGACTTTGATTATGTACATCATTCAAAATTCGATCGTGAAAGCTATCGTGCCATCCAGAGGATAAATCGGTATTATCAATGAGCCATGGATTNGATGGTAAATGCTCTGCAATTTGGTAAATAGTTGAGTCATAATTGTNTAAAGCNGTNGACCACCCTGGAATACCATACTCTTGTTGTTGCATNTCCCANCCNATCATATACATAGCATCAAACCTGAATCCATCAANTTTATATTCATCCACCCATATTCTATTTACTGTATTNATATAATCTATNGTCTTCAAATTAAAATGATCCCAATCTAGCATGCCCCATGNCCCTTCTGCCTCATTAGGGTTTAANTCTGTATGTATTTTTATATACGGATTTAAATCATAGTCTGGTTGAATTTGCCAAATAGGACTGGTTGACATTATATGATTCCAGACCAAATCTATTATAATCGCTATACCTCTAGAATGAGCTTCATCCACTAATAATTTTAATTCATATGGAGTACCATAGTTTTCCTCGACTGATGACATAAGATAAGGATTATATCCCCAAGAATGTATTCCTGGAAATTCAGTAATTGGCAATAACTCAATAGCATTTACCCCAGTATTTTTTAAATGATCTAACCTNGCAATNACATCTGTNAATTTNCCTTGCCCATTACCNTGAGCTGCAAAGTCATCTACATGCAATTCATANATNACCAGTGTATCTAAAGATGGACGAATATAGTCCAACGATTGCCACTGATAATTATCAGNTGTNGAAATACCTCCAGGNCCAATCTCTATTCTAGTNTTTCCATTTGTTAATCTTCTTGATAATGGATCTNCAATTCTANTTCCATTCATTAATAAATATTCATATTCATATTCACCNCTTGGCAAATCTAATTCAATCCACCAGATATCCTGCATATTTGGATCTTTNTACATAGTTAGTGCATCCGAATCTTCTGTTGAATTACCTGGAGNNCTAATTAGAACCTTCATAACTGGTTGTGATGGAGCATAGACAGCTAAATACATANTGTTATTNAACCATGTNGGACCCATATTAATTTCATCTGGNTTCGGCTCTTCAATAATCTCTATCGANCCAAAACTACAAACTGTATTCCACTCTCCATCAATAAGNGCCTGNACCCAAAGNGGGTCATAAACNGATAAAGATGGGTNAAAAGGAATGTATAGNACNCCATTNCCATGATAATATTCANTCCCNGATANCGTATCTGCNCCAATTGAATANCGTATNGAATCAACTCCANAAGNGGAAAANATTCCAGCACTNAAACCATTTATNTCTTCATTGGNTCCGAAGTGACGAGCAATNTGAAAAATTAANGGATCTGAAACATTTAANATTGAATTTGTCCAATTATCATCTGTTGTTAATGGATTCAAAGGGTCTGGTATCCATGTNTAATCCGAACCTGANGAATTATGATGNAAATGNATTTTATACTGATGTTCATCNCCNACATNTAATGAATATGTTTTTTCGTAGGAATCNGTAGACTCGTTATAAACCATNTTTGAAAGAGCATTNGGNCTAATTAATCCATTTGAATTAGGTCCCCAATCATTGGATGTACCACTTGGCATAGTACCNGGTACAAAAACTCTTACGAAATCATCATTCTGNTTCTCNACATACCTGAACGTAANATCTAATGANTGNCNANANANGAANGATAGTAAAAAAAAGGAAAAGATTCTCAAGATTCTATTTTTACCTCATCTGATAAATGTCTAAACCAAAACCAGTANAAACCCNCNGACAACGGAATAAGNAAANTTAATAANNTAANNACATTTGTCCATTGCTTCATTACCACCATCATACCTGTTAANAACAAAACNACCTGCCAAGGCACNGCAAAAAATATTGCNATNATATCTCTNCGATTTTCTGCGTTTATTTTATATAAAACATCGTTTGNGAGTTGGTTNCGAACTTTATTCCAGAAACCAAAAGGACGTGTAATCTTNTAAAAGTTGAACAAGACATCATCACCGGTTGGCNTAGTAAAATAAGTNCCTAGAACACATCCAANTAANGAACTCCCGCTTGCAATTAAAAATGATGTGTATTCTGGAAGTGGCCCTCCAAAGGCTTTTGTAAGAACCGCTGCAGTCATTCCAAAAACGGTTCCTNNAGCAAANCCATANCCGTTAAACCTCCACCAATACCACCTTATTACTTGAGGGATAAACATCCCTGCTCCGATTCCCATAGTAATCCAGCCCCATATTTCATTTATATTTTTTATAGTAAGACTAAACAATAAGGCTATTGCAACGATAACCAATGAAGCGATCCTGCCCTGCAACATTAAATCTTTTTCACTAGCATCTGGGCGNAAATATGTNTGATATAAATCTTTTACCCAATAAGCAGCACCAGCATTTACAGTAGAATCAAATGTCGACATCGCAGCAGCCATTAAGCCTGCGATAAGAAGTCCTTTTACCCCTACAGGGATGTAGTGTTTTATAACGGTTGGAAGTACAAGCTCTGGATCTGCGATCACATTAAATTCTGGGTTCAATCCATGGTGAATACCTAGCATTGCAAATGAAGCAATTAATGGCCACCGAAACGCTAACAATGAAGTCCANAACAAGGATAAAATACCCGCCTCTCTATCGCTTTGAGCAGCGAAATATCTTTGTAACATNTAACCTCCTGCTCCGCTAGCTCCTTCCAGAGTAACTTTAAATAAATAAAACATTATTGCGATACCAAAAAGATTATAAATAGCAAAGGTCGATCCCTCAGGCATATTCATTTCACTTGGCGGTGTAATTCTTGACCATTCTGATAAACTTGTTTTTATTTCATTAAATGAACCGTCTAGCATTGGTACTGAAACCATAAATTCCTCAGGAAGAGTGACAGTATTCATGGCCATTCCTGAGATATATAAAATTACACCAAAAATGAAGACNCCTTGAAACACATCAGTCCATACTACTCCATATAACCCACTTGCTACAGTATATNTCATTGCAAGTANGACCATTATTAAGGATGCGTAAATGGGTTCAATTCCTAAAAATTCGCCAACAAACTTTCCAGCTCCAATCACAAAATATGTAACCATTGCTATAGTCATGATAATAGATGCAAAAGCNGCAATAACTCTGGCNGTGTCTCCTTCACGNCCTTTACCAAATCTGAAATGCATCCATTCTGCTTGAGTCATAACCTGTGANCGTCTATTCCANTTACCCATAAAAACCATTAAAAACGCCATGATAAGAGTTACNCCTCCTCTTATCTCAATGAAAAAACCTTTTGTTCCNAGTGCATATATAAATGCNGTATTGATCATCGTACCAGCGATATCAGTATTAGATGNCATTCCTGATGCNCCTAATACCCACCANGGAAGTTTACGATCTCCNAAAAAATANGANTCGATATCGCGAGATGCCNTCTTNTGCATAATAAGNCCAACNACTACGATAGCTAATAAGTAAACAATGATTATAATTAGATCAATAGTTTCCATAATTANTCCTTTATATTGTAAAACTGATTATTGTACTCCCTTATCATNCTTGATGCTGTAAATCCTATACCAGTTTTNATGGCCTCTTTCATTACTNTAATCCAACTTTCTTTATCTTCATAATACATNGGAATGATTTGATTTTTTAGTTTTGAATATAAGTGATCAGCATCTTTATTATCATCAGGTTCNTTAGGGTTACCAATTGACCAACCATTNATACCTTCTTTACAACCTTCTGCCCACCATCCATCTAGAATGGAAAAATTAGGTACTCCGTTCAATGTNGCTTTCATTCCACTTGTNCCAGACGCTTCATTAGGCCTTANGGGAGTATTTAACCAAAGATCAACTCCNGANGTAATTAACCTTCCTANCCACATNTCGTAGTTTTCTANATATATAACCTTNATNGAGCCAAAAAGACTTTTTGACTTTCCAATAATCTGATGAATTAATTTTTTTCCTTCTTCATCCTTAGGGTGNGCCTTCCCAGAATAAATTACTTGAATTTTTTTATAACCAANTNCACGAAGTCTTTCTAGATCATGAAAAAGTAGCTGAGCTCGTTTGTATGTAGCCGANCGCCTTGCAAATCCAATNGTTAAAGTTTCTAGATCTAATAATTGAGATGTCTGNGCATTTGCATAAGTAAGAAGCCTTCTTTTACTTATTTCGTGAGCATTTAATAATATTTTATCAGGAATTTTATCTACGTTATCCAACTTTTGAGGATCTNTTCTCCATCCTGGTANATATTCATCAAAAGTATTTTTAAATGAANTGCCCATCCAATAGCTATGATGAACACCATTAGTAATAAATGNTATGTTTGACCACGGAAATTGATTTTGTGCAACATCTCCATGAAGCTTNGAAACTCCATTNGCACTNCGGCTAAATTTTAAGCCAAGTTCTGTCATATGAAGAGTATCTTTACTTTTGATGGAAGGTAAACTTAGAGAATCAGGAAGTAGCTGATTGAGAACNTTCTTAACTTTATTTAGCTTAAATTGNTCATGACCAGCTGGTACTGGNGTNTGAGTAGTNAAGTGGCATAGAGATTTAACTTTTNCAGCATTCCCTCCAAATTGNTCCATCAGCGCTAGAACTAAAAATGAGCAATGCCCCTCATTCATNTGGTAAGTTTTTATATTATTTTGTTCAAGTTTTTGNAGCAGTTTTACGCCCCCGATTCCAAGGATAGCTTCCTGCAAAACTCGATGTTCATCATCGCCGGAATATAGTCTGAGGGTTATCTTTTTATCTTGATCACAATTTTCATCAACATCTGTATCTAAAAAATATATTGGCACATTATTCCCTGATTCGCCAACATATTCAAATTTATATGGCTGTATCCATACCTTTCTATCTCTCAACTGAATTGAAAATCGGACATCCATCATTTTAATTAATGGATAAGGGTCAAATCTTGGATAAGACTCGGTCTGTATACCCTCATCGTCTAATCTTTGTTTAAAGTAACCCTCTTTATAGAGTAATGTAATAGCGGCTAAATTTATTCCTTCATCTCCCGCTGCTTTTATATGATCTCCAGCAAGAACACCAAGGCCTCCACTATAGGTAGGAATGCTAGCTGAAATCCCTATTTCAGCAGAAAAATATGCTATTTCAATTTTTTTTCCCATTACCTTTTCGCTTCCTTAGTAATCAACTTCATTTTGTTAATCAATATATCTTTAATTAAATCTGGTTCCATTCTCCATGACCAATTTTGATCACTAATCGTACCAGGAGTATTCATTCTAGCCTCTGAACCTAAGCCTAAAAGATCCTGAACGGGAATCATAACCATCATCGCTTTAGATTGAAGAGAATATTCTATCATCGACCAATGTAAATCTTTATTCTCTAAATCTAAAAATTTACTAATGTTGTTTTTATGACTTTTTGAAATTTCATTATCCAAAGTATTATACCATCCATTCAGCGTATCATTATCGTGCGTTCCTGTGTAAAGAACAGTATTTTTCTTAAATTGATTTGGCAATTCCTCATTATAAAAAACATACTGTAACACATCCATCCCAGGAATATCAAACTTATCTCGAATTAATTTAGCATCTTTAGCAGCTTCACCTAAATCCTCTGCAATCAGGACTAAATTATGATTTTCTTTAAATACTTTTTCTAATAACTCTAGACCTTTTGCTTTTACCCATTTCCCTTTAACTGCATTTGAATCACCAGCAGGTACTTCCCAATATTTTGCAAAACCATTAAAATGATCAACTCGAATTACATCAACATATTTCATTAAATGCCTGATACGATTTGACCACCACATAAAGCCTGTTTCCTCATGTTTATTCCAATCGTAAATAGGGTGTCCCCACAATTGACCTGATGCCATGAAGTGATCTGGTGGACAACCTGATTGAAATAGCATCTGACATTCTTCGTCTAGTTTAAACAAAGATTGATTTGTCCATACATCTGCGCTGTTAAAGGAAATATAAATAGGAATATCGCCAATAAGTTTTATATTCTTTCCAGCCGCATACGATTTAAGCCTTTCCCATTGTTCATGAAATAAAAATTGTAAAACCTTTATTTCCTCAATCTCCCTGGTATATTTCTCTGAAACCTTACTCAAAGATTCTAAGTTTAGAAATTTGTATTGCTCCTCCCAATCTGACCATTTCCGATTGTTTTGCATTTCTTTTATAACCATAAACAAAGCATAGTTATTTAGCCAAAAATCATTTTCAGAACAAAATTTTTTATATTTATCTATTAGCAAATTTTCCTTTGAATTTAGAAAGTTGGTTGCTGCTTTACTAAGAATAGAAGACTTCCAATCTTTTAATTTTTTATACTCTATAATCTTAGTTTTAAAATTTGGAATTGGGTTTAGATCTTCTTTTATTAGTAATCTGTCTTTAATTAGGCCGTCTAAACTTATTAGAAAAGGATTCTGAGCAAATGCTGAATTTGTATCATATGGACTATTACGGGTCTCTGGGTTATTTGTTGGAAGAATCTGCCAATATTGCTGCCCCATATCAGCTAAATTGTTTATGAATAATTTTGCCTCTTTTCCAATCTCTCCGATCCCGTAAGGCCCAGGCAGCGAAGTAATATGAAGTAATATCCCCGATGAACGTTTTGATTTTAAAAGTTGTTGCACCTTCCTCTTTCCTACATAATTACTTATTTGAGAATTCATTTCTTTAAGATCTAAGTAAAGATTGTAAATCTTCAGCAGGGTTTCGCATAATATCTTTTACATATTTAGTAGAATCAAAGCCCAACCTTTGACCTGCAAGGGTAATATCTAATATTATATGATTCATCGCTATTTCACTGATTGCCTTATTTTGAGTCAAAATCGCTTTACTTTGTTCTACTGACTGAGCACTTCCCATTAAGGTATGACTATGATCAACAACCATAATTATTTTAGGCGTCCAAATTTTTCTAAGTTCATCCTCATCCAGTTTGTAAGAGACCACTTTTCCAAGTTTTTCATCCACCTCTGTAAATGAAAAAATAGTACATCTAACTCCTCTTTTTTTTGCAGACATTAATTGTTTTTTACATTCAGAGAATTCTCTTTTCCAACCACTAATGATAATTTTTTTATTTGCATTATTTATTAACTCTTTCATCTTAAGCATAATATTTCGATAGCCATGCAAATGCCAAAAATCAGTAAACTTATCTTCAATTTCTACATTTTTAAATGCATCCTCTAAATTATTCAGCTTATCTTTGTGGGACTGGCTTAAATATTCTAGTAGCGCAGAAGGGGGTAGCGGAAGATATTTTTTTGGCGATTCACCCACACTATTTGCAAATCCAAGAGCAACTAATTTATTTAAAACGTTATATATGGCTGATCTTGGAATATCTGTTTGAGTACTTATCTCATATCCTGTAGATGGATTCTTTTTTAATAAAGCAGTATAAGCTTTAGCAGCATTTGAAGTAAGACCAAAATCAATTAGAATATCTTGTATTTTTTTCATTTATTATATGATTTATATATCAAATTGGAATTTTTTGTTAGTTTGTAAAAAGTAATTTTACATTAAAATATTTTGAATTAAAATTAATAACTCTAAACAGAGTTACTAATAAATAATATTAAGTTATTCTATGAATTTTACCTTTCAAATAAACAAGTTCTATATCACTTGCCTTATTTTATTTCAGTTTATTTTTGCTGGCACAACAGGAAAAA
The DNA here is from genome assembly GCA_002691285.1 of Fidelibacterota bacterium. Taxonomy (GTDB): domain Bacteria; phylum Fidelibacterota; class Marinisomatia; order Marinisomatales; family UBA1611. The sequence continues at coordinate 11,058 of NZHK01000084.1, forward strand.
TTTCTGGTAAAGTAGTAGATGAAAATAACCAACCACTTATAGGCTGTAATATTATTGTCAAAGGTACCTTTCTAGGGGCCGCTACTAATATTAACGGTGAATATTTCATATTAAATATTCCTCCTGGAAAATATGATTTGACAGCTTCTATGATAGGATATGGTACTGTGACTGTGGAAGGAACTTTAGTTATGGTTGACTTAACGGCTAAAACAAATTTTTTTCTAAAACCAGAAACTATTGAGGGAGACGTAATAACAGTTACTGCAGAAAAGCCAACCGTAAGACTCGATCAAACTTCAATGTCTGCTGTAGTGAGCTCTGAAGATATAGAAAATTTACCTGTTACAGATGTTGGAGATGTTATAGAATTACAAGCTGGAATTGTTCGTGATCCCAATGGAGGATTTCATGTTAGGGGTGGACGGAGTAGTGAAGTATCCTTTTGGGTAGATGGTGTTGCTACAACAGACTCCTATGATGGTAGCTCTGGGCTTGAGATTGAAAATGCAGGTATTCAGGAAGTTCAAGTCATTTCTGGTACGTTCAATGCTGAATATGGCCAAGCTATGTCTGGTATTGTCAATGTGGTAACCAAAGATGGAGGACTTAATTACCAAGGAAATTTAGATTTTTTTTCAGGCGGATATCATACAAACCATTCAAATTTATATTCAATATCATCTCCTTTTTCCTCCTGGCAATCTTTCACAGATTTGAATGGGGATGGAAACTGGGATTATGGTGAGATTTTATATGACTTGAATGGAAATAATACCTGGGATGAAGGAGAAATATACTGGGATAGAAACGGTAATCAATCATGGGATGGAGATGAAGGTACTGAGCCCTTAAATGATGATCTGGGCTATGATGGTTATTTAGGGGATTACTATGATTACAATGGAGATGGAAAAACTACACAGCCAAGTCCAGGTGAAGGGAATGGAAGAAGAGATTGGGGTGAACATCAATTTAACTTAGATAATAAAGGTTACACAGAATATCTAAATGTATTTAAAAATATTTTCCAACAGTCTAATATTTCTGGAAGCTTAAGTGGCCCAATACCTTTATCGAAGAAAAAGTTAACCTTTTACTCCACTTTTCGATATTACCACTCTGCAGGTCGGTTTTATGGAAGGAAATTATTTTCTCCTACAGGAATTTTTAGTGATGAAAGTGTAGTCCCCTTATCCCCATTTTCTAAACTTTCAGGGCAATTTAAATTAACATACAATATTAAGTCGGGTATGAAAGCAAGCTATACAGGCTACCTCACAGAGAAGGCTTACAAAAATTATGATAGTTATTATAAGTACAATCCAGATGGAATTCTAAATAATTTTGAATCAGACCAATCACATATGCTTGCTCTTACGCATAGTATTAGTCAAAATACTTTCTACGAATTTAAATTTTTAAATTTTAGCTCCGGCTATCATCAATCCCTATATGAAAAAAGCGATGTCCCCTACTCTACCTCGATATTAACAGAAGAGGAAATGCAGCAAATTAACATTGAAGATTCAATCCAAATAAGAACTGGGTACGATGTATTTTCAACTATCCCAAGATATGGCGTGCAAGATTTAGGAGAAGACCAATACCAAATCACAGATTTTGCAGATCAAACCGGTTATATAGCAGGGGATCAATTTATTACTCCAGCTTGGTCATTTGGAACGGGTGGAACGCAAAATGGAAGATTTAGCAGGAACACATCTTTTAAACAGTTTAACTTGACTGTTTCAAGCCAAATAAATAATACACATTTTATTAAATCTGGTATTTTATATAAACAGTATGATATGTGGGCCGATGATAAATTCCTAAATTATAAAACAGTTGGAGAATGGTCCTTGACTCAAAATGGTGATACACTGGGTTATAATCCTCTTGCAGGTGCACGGGTTACCCCTTTTATACCCACCATAAACCCTACCTATACTTCAGAACATGACTATTTTAGAGTTAACCCCAAAGAATTATCTTTTTACCTACAAGATAAAATTGAACTAGATGAATTAATTATTAATGCGGGACTTCGGTTTGATTTTTTCGATCCTGATTGGAAAATTCCTGAAAATGAAAAATTACCAGGTAATCTTAAATATTTTTTAGCAAAGACTAATAATGACACGTCCCTGTTCTGGGAAAATGACTTTTCTATATTGCATAAGGATGTTATCATTTTAGACTCGTTGGATCAACAAGGCGCAGTTGCTATAGAGAATTTATTCATCACAGGCGTAGAATATGATTCCACATCTCAGAGCTATACTGAGGCTTTCAATGATCAATTATTAACCTATCGTAATACATTTCGATGGGAGAACGGCTTTAATAAAGTAGAACCTTCTTTTCAATTAAGTCCTAGAATCGGTATTGCCTACCCTATAACGGATAAAGGGGTAATTCATGTCTCATATGGACACTTTTTCCAGGTGCCTAACTTTAGCTTTTTATATGAAAATCCTGAGTTTGAGATCACAAATAATAACAATGGTGGGATTATAGGAAATGCGGCTCTAAAACCTGAAAAAACAGTCATGTATGAAATTGGTTTCAAACAGGAAATCACATACAAAACAGCAATTGACCTCACTATATTTTATCGTGATACTCGAGACTGGGTAGGTGTTTCACCAACGATTAAAAAATATCCTGTTGGGAACTATAGGAAATATGAAAATAAAGATTATGCAAATACCCGAGGATTCACTCTTGTCCTTGATAGACAATTCATTAATGGTCTAGGTGGAGGAATTGATTATACTTGGATGATTGCTGAAGGAACTTATTCTAACCCCCAGGACGCATATTTTGATGCTCAAGATAATCAAGCTCCAAGGTTAAGTATGCTGCCCTTGAACTGGGACCAAACACATACTTTAAATTTTCGCGCAACAACTGGTGGAAAAAACTGGGTTGCAAGTGCTATTGGCAAGCTGTGGTCAGGTAAGCCCTACACCCCCGAATTTAAAACCGGCACTATTTCCGGATCAGGAGCTTTTGCAGGGTTTGCTGATAATAGCGAACGTAAACCAAATGTTTTTGATTTAGATATTCGAGCTTCCTATTCAATTAATCTTCTTGGCTTACAATCCAAAATTTATTGTAACATTTATAACCTTTTGGATTTACAGAATGAGTTTTCAGTATGGGAAGATACTGGCCGAGCTACTTATACTTTAACAGCTAAGGACGTTCCACTTACTGATCCAGGTCGAATTGGCCACCTTCAGGAACACTTAATGCGCCCAGAGTGGTACGGAGAACCTCGAAGAATTAATATAGGCTTAAATATTTCATTATAAATGCAGAATCAAATTAAATATGTTACTCTGCTTTTTTTTATTTTAACTACGGGTTTTAGTAATTCTCCTAAAGGCAATTCTTTAGCTCGAGCAAAAAATGATCATTCAGGTAATAAAGTTCGTACTACCTTTTATAATTATGGGCTAGTTGGCAGATGGACTAGTGAGCCTGAAGATATCGGTGGTGAATGGCCCATTAACTCTGGACATGAATACATTGGTGATGTAGGCCATATGGTTGGAGCTGAGTTTACAAATCTTGATAACTTAAAGAAAAAAAGTGTAATCACAATCGACAGCCCTAGAGGAAGTGAATTTAATTTAGATACCCATTGGGGATGGGAGCCACTTTCAGGCTATAATAATCCAGATACTCCTCTTATAGCAATGAGCCATATGGGACCCTCTGATGGCGACAATGCATCTGTAAATACTTGGCCAATTCAATGGCCTGATAAGCTTGATGACCCTCTAGATCCAGGATGGGCGGGTTCATGGAATGGATATTTTGGAAAGAATCAAAAAAACGCAGAGCAAGAAAGTTATTTTGTAATGGATGACGCTCAAGATGCCGAATTTTTCTATTATCCAGATTCTAATGATTTAGAAAGAAGAGGAATGGGCTTAAGATGTACACAAAGAGGTCTTCAATGGAATCATATTTTGGCTGAGGATGTTTTGTTTTGGCTTTATGATATAAAAAATATCAGTGATTATGATTTAGAAAAAATGGT
>NZHK01000085.1 GCA_002691285.1 Fidelibacterota bacterium
AATATTAATCAATACTTTTAATTTAGGAGTAAACATTGGCTCAAAAACCATTTCAGACCGAAGTAAGTCAGTTACTGAAACTGATTATCCATTCTTTATATTCTCATAAAGAGATTTTTCTTAGAGAACTAATTTCCAATTCATCTGATGCTTTAGACAAATTAAGATATTTGACCTTAACAAAAGATGAATACAAATCAATGAAATTTGAGCCCAAAGTAAGTATAGATTTTGTTGAGGGTGATAATCCCTCACTTACTATAACCGATACAGGTATCGGTATGAGTAAAAAAGAGTTAGAAGATAATCTAGGTACAATTGCACGATCTGGTACAAAAAACTTTTTATCAAAACTTTCAGGTGATGCAAAAAAAGATTCACAGTTAATAGGTCAGTTTGGAGTAGGGTTTTATTCGAGTTTTATGGTTGCAGATAAAGTAGAGGTTGCATCCAAAAAAGTAGGTAATAAAGAAGCATGGAGATGGGTTAGCGATGGGCAAACTGGTTTTGAGATAAAGAAAGATGTGAAAAAAGAAATTGGAACCTCAATCACCATGCATTTAAACGATGAAGGAAAAGAATTTGCTAGCCGTTGGAGTATTGAGAGTCTTGTTAAAAAATACTCGGATCATATTGATTCACCAATTTTTTTGACTTATGAAGATACTGAGTACGATAAGGACGGTAAGGAAAAAAGTAAAGGACTTAAAACAGAACAGATTAATGATGCAAAAGCTTTTTGGACACGTTCTAAAACGGAGATAAAGAAAAANGAATACAANGAATTNTATAAAGGNTTTTCNTCTGANATGGATGATCCATTTGATTGGGTACACTTTNGAGCAGAAGGGAATTTAGAATTTGTCATATTATTNTTTATCCCNAAAAAAGCATCTCCNGATATTTTCCGNGCTGATTACCAGTCTGGNGTCAAGCTTTANGTNAANAGAGTGTTNATTACTGATGATGACAAAGAGNTACTACCTCCNTGGTTNCGATTTGTAAANGGAATTATTGATTCATCAGATTTACCACTAAATGTNAGTCGNGAAATTCTTCAACAAAACAGGGTAATGGCTAAAATAAAATCTAATTCTGTAAAAAAGATNNTNGATAGGTTAAAGACGATTGCAGGAAATAAAGANAANTATGCAGAGTTTTATGNANANTATGGTCGNNTAATNAAAGANGGTGTATANCANGATTTTGAACATAANGATGCNTTAACTGANTTACTTCGATTTAAATCAACAAAAGANGANGGTCTNGTNTCNCTNNGNGAATANGTNGANAGNATGCGNGAAGATCAAAANTCCATTTATTATATAACTGGGCAAAATCAGGTTTCANTAAANAATTCNCCTTTNCTTGAAATGTATCAGAAAAAAGATGTTGAGGTANTATTANTAGATGACGANATAGATGAAATAATCATTTCATCNGTGCCAAAATATGATGAAANAGANTTAAAGTCTGTNAANCGAAGTGGTGCNGCTGACGATTTTTCNGAAGAATCTGATAAAGATGTTGAAAAATCTTTACAGCCTGTTNTNAAGAAAATAAAAAAAGTGTTAGGTGATAAGGTAAAAGATGTAAAACTATCAAATAGGTTAAGNGACTCCCCTTCATGTATTGTTGCAGATGAAAATGATCCTACTGCTCAGATGCAGGAAATGATGAAATCTATGGGGCAAATGGATATGCCTGCGATTAAACCAATTTTAGAAATAAACCCTACTCATGATATCGTAGTAAAAATGAAAGAAAAAACTAAGCAAAAATCTTTTGATAGTATTGCCCTATTACTTTTTGAGCAGGCACTGATTCAAGAGGGAGTAAAACTTGAGGATACCTCAGGTTTTGTTGCTCGCTTAAATAAAGTTATTTCTGATACTCTTTAAATTTTCTAATTATAAGTTGAGTGAACTATGTTAACAGTCCTTTCTCCAGCTAAAAAGCTCTCTAAGGAATGCTTTGTAAAAACTGATCTATACCAATCACCACAATTTTTAAAGGAATCAAAAGGTCTTGTAAAAGAATTGAAAAAAATGGCTCCACTAGATCTAATGTCATTAATGGGTATAAGTGAGAATCTTGCTGAACTAAATTGGGAAAGGATGCAGCAATGGAATGAAATATTTAAACCTGAAAATTCGAGAGAGGCTATTTTTTCTTTTATGGGCGATACTTATTCAGGATTAGATGCTGATAGTCTTGGTACTCAAGAACTTGATTTTGCCCAGAGTAATATCCGCATACTATCAGGTCTTTACGGTGTTTTAAGGCCGCTCGATTTGATGAAACCTTACCGGTTGGAAATGGGAACAAAATTCGCTAATAAAAGAGGAAAAAATCTTTATGAGTATTGGAATGACTCTTTAGCAAATCATATTAAAAAAGAATTAACCACTCATAAAGAAAATGTAGTGCTTAATTGTGCATCTTTAGAATACTTTAAAGTTATAGACCGGCCTTCCTTAGACATAAATGTTATAACACCTCAATTTAAAGACATGAAAAATGGTCAATACAAAATGATTTCCTTTTTCGCTAAGAAAGCCCGTGGAATGATGGCAAGATTTATCATTCAAAATCAAATTGAGCATGTGGATGATATTCTTACTTTTGATTTGGGGGGGTATAGTTATAATCAATCTTTATCTACTCCTAATCAACCCGTCTTCACACGATCACAATCTTAATTTTTTAGACTCTATCTAATTACTGCAAACTTTCCAATACGTGGACTAANATTTTCCAATCCNGTTTCTTCTATATGATAAATATATAAACCTGGTGCAATCTCTTGATTATTCAGAGTTCTCATATCCCAAAATGCATTTCCTGATGATTCACTTGAATGACTAAATGTGGATACAAGTTCACCTAACAGTGTAAATATTTTGATCGTACAATTAGGTGTTAAATTGGTAAATCGGATTTTTCGAATATGTTCTGACTCATTATATGCAGATCCAACTACATAAGGGTTTGGAACTACCATTACATTGCTTAAATCTTTTTGGGAGACTACACCTGGGTACACTTGGACAAAGTTTTTATCTAGTACCGTAGTTCCTTTTGCATTCTCTAAATATGCATATCCTTCAGGATTAGCCCATTTATTGGGGTTTGAAAAATTGGTATCTATAACAGATTGAAATTGGCCATTTCCAAGATCAATATATTTTTTATTGTATGGAGGCTCTACACCCATATCATAGGCCACAACTGAATAGGTGTACTCCATACCATTGATAACATTTTCATCTTCAAACATATAGGCAAAAGTATCTCCTTCTACAATATATGGTTCAGGGAGTGTGATAATTTCTAGCCCAGTATCTTTTCCTAGGTTAAACCATGGGAAATAAGGATCTGGACCACTTATAGAATGTCCTCGTGATAATTTTGGTTCACAATCATATTTATTTTCATAGACACAATGCATTGAGTCCATTTCAGCAGATAAATCGAATTGATTATAAGGTTGCCAGCCAACAAAAATATTATCTTTATCAAAAATCATATTTTCCGGTTGCCCCCAGGTTTTTCCACCATCAATACTTTTATATATTTTATAACCTTCGAAATCAGAATATCCCGTCAAGACATCTTTGGACGACTCAGCTTGGTCATTCCAATATATTTTAACCTTATCTATTTCACCAACGGCATGGACACTAGGTATGATTGGTGGCGTGAATCCTTGGTATTTTGAATTGTACATTACTTGAGCAAAACGAGCATTATTGATAAGATCTTCTTTATCCTGACCAAAAATAATACAGAAAGAAAACGGAACCTCTCTCCCAACTGGTAAATCAAAGGGTCCACATGTCATCAAGACCAATGGATCGACACCTTCAGGTGGTCTTTGGAATACCATTTCTTCTTCAATACCTTCAAGAGAATCAAAATGAGGATTCAGATCCTCAGGTAAGTCTGTACCTGGGTTTTTAGTGTGAAAATGCCATGCCTTTTCATTGTNGCTTAAATTTGTAGTGTCACCAATCATAATTTTATAGAATATTTCTTCTTTATTTCTAGCTTGAGGACAACCGGGAGTACCTGCATAACAGTCTCCAGATAAGCTTTCTGGATGTGTAACGCCAGGTCTTAGGTACCAGTCTAGCCAATGCCAGTCAGTCATTTTCAGGGGTTCTCCAGGAAAAATATCAATGACTCCATCTCCATCTAAGTCAACAGAATTGGTAGCTTTTGGAGAATCTAATAATTGTGTTGCAACTAGTCCAAATTCATTACCAGGACTTTGAATATTAGGATTCATTGCATATCCAGGTACATTTGAGTAACCATCGTAATCACCAATCATAGCCATGCTAATAAGCATTCTTTCATTATTCACNTCAAAAACTTCCCAATAATATTCCATGTAATCATCTGCGCTAGACCAATAATTAGGATTTCCATATTTATCGCTTGTAAGGATAACACCATCATTCCAAAATCCTAAACTNATTCCCGAGTAGTTAAAACCTTTACCTCCATTTAATTTTGTACCATCAGGCATAATCATACCTTCNCCACATATTTGGTTTCCATTTGAATCTAATACTGGAATTCCATTTTCATCCTCGGCGCACCAGTCTCCGCTCTCATTTCTTACTTTCACCGTAACAAATAATATATCTTCTGCATAAGAAACACCATAAGAGTGTGCCTCATTCATAACTCTAAGACCCATTGGATAACCAGTTTGTTCGTATTCATTATTTGTATTTACTTGATTCCCACGGTGAGCCCAACGGTCGTCAAATTCTAAATAAATGTCCATGTCAGAGATGAATCTCCCTGGTACGTCCTCCCAACAATCTGGGTCTTTACGAGATTGAGAACAGCCAGGTAAGTTGATATTATAGTCTTGTGCCCACCAGCCAGGCCAAAAAGGATCTAGCTTATTTGTTAAGGGGTTGAATTTTTTAGGCCATGTAGAACTATATCCAGAGTGTGCCAATAATGGATATTCATCAGCTGGATCCGTAACATAGGTTTCTCCAAATAGATCTCCTGCAGATACTTCTGTATTGTGGGTATTGGTTCTTGAACCTGTGGATGCGTGCCAGTCTGTATTATAGGTTGGTGAAAAATAGCTTAGGCAAGATTCGGCAGTATTTGCTCCGTAATAATAGTAATGATCGTCAGAAGTCCATTCTTCTTGATCTTCTCCGTAGTTATAATAGTCAAATTGGTCTTCACGGCTAATTAATTTTGGGCGAAGAGCCCAAGGATATATTAAACCAATTCGAGNTGTTGACTTATTTGGATCAAGTTGTCCCGGAGTACTTATGATGATATGAGAAGTTCCATTATCAATAACCCATTGGTAGCTATCTACAATGTCGCTCAGTGAGATTTTTTTTGCTATACTATCGGGNTCCCATNTNCCGTAATCTTCNTNAGNNTCAAAAAGAATNCCAACAAAATTTGTATCNCCATTGGCAAACCAGGCATCNTANGCTTCGNGNGATTGCCATATNCTATAAATAGNTANCCCATCATCATTNNTAATGGTTTCTATATTNTCCCAANTNTANTTTGATGAATAAGATTGTCCTGGNACACCAGCNAANAANGANACTTCATANAGNTANGNATATTCTCCCCANGCACCATTTGGACTNACTTCAATATCAATGTAATTNCCATAATTTAAAATAGCAGTCTGNGCTTTNCCTTGAAGGAGATATCCTCTTGCTCTNTCNGACATAGGNTTTGNTGGAAAAGGATGATCNCCAATTTTCCCAACGTTTTTCNANTCTAAAGGGATCNATCATATNTGGAACATTAGGCCTTCTANTATTTTCACTTANCAAAATTGATGAAAATATNATGCTNANAACAATTGTAAATATTTGGTATNACATTTNTNTATTTTACAATAAAAATTAGTAANTATTCATTATTAAGCGTNTAANAGCCTTAGATTTTGATATNAGACNAGAAGGAATTATCTTTATAANNCTTNTTTTACAATATTTTGGAGAATTAGATGATTAAATCGGTAAAATCTTTTAGTCTTAGTATTTTTTTTCTTTCAATAACTTTTTCCCAAGAACTTTGTCCTCCAGCACTTGTAGATGCGCTCTTCTATAGTGAAAAAATCGAACTTTCTTGGGATCAAACCACATCATGGGGAGATCTGCTTTATGAGCAGTGTTTTGCTTCATGTTCATTGGCCTCCGAGGCAATGACAGTTGTTCATGTTGATAGCTCTTGTGGAGCTTGCTCAGGCGGATGGTTTAGATACTCCGATGGTACTGCAAATGATTGTGGTTCTGGGATGTTCCCTTGTAGTGATGGCGGAGTTGATGATTTTTCCGCATATGCAGGATATTCAGGTACGGATTCTACAACAGAAATGTATGCGCCTGTTGACAGTCGTCTCATTACAAATGAAATTGATTTGACGGGATATTCTTCTGCGTTTATTGAATTTACAGAGGCATACACATACCCTGAGGATGCAAATGATTCAAATATGGTAGAAGTTTCTATAGATGGCGGAGCAACATGGAATATAGTTTACGCATCGGATCCAGTAGAAATAGGTGAAGATTTTTGGGCGAATGGTATCGATATTTCAGATTATGTAGGAAATACAATTCACGTTGCATTCAGATATTATGATTCTGTTGGCTATGGTGAAGCGTGGTTTGTTGACGATATTCGTGTTTGGGGTAATGAGGGAGATCCAAATGATCCAGAATTTGATCCAAATATGTGCGGAAACTTTTCTCAATACAATATTTTTATGGATGGGGTACAGATAGGAACAACTGACTCAACATCTTTTACTGTCGAAAATCTTGAAAATGATGTTGAATATTGTTTTGAAATTACAACCGCGTACGAAGAAGGAGAATCAAGTCCAAGTGTGGAGGTATGTTCCACACCAAGAGGTCCTTTCCAGGTATCCCCACTTTCTATAAATAGTGGTGAACTTATGGCTGGACAGTACGTTGAATATGATTTGACAATAGCAAATTTTGATACAACGCACATTGATTTTGATATTTCATCCATTGAGTTATCTAATGTGGATGCTGCGATGGACATACTTTGGGATGATATGGAAAATTATTTTGCTATTTTTTCTGATGCAGATGGACTTTGGTCTGTGGGAGACTCCGCAATGGCTTCATCTACTTATTTAAATTATGATGTTCCAGATAATGGTGGGCAGTTTGGATTTTATAATGATGACGCTGCAGGAGATCTTCCAGAGGATCCTGCAAGCCCAATGTTAGTTTCGTATGATTTCAACATTAGTGGAAATTATCCTCCATTTTTATTGTTTGATTTGTTTTTTCCAAACCCTAGCGGTTCTTGCGAGGATGGAGGTACCTATGCCGATGATTTTCTTGTGCATGTTTCTACCGATCAAGGAGGGACATGGACATTAATTGACAGTACTCTTTCTACTGGATATGATTGGTTTTCTTATATGATTAATCTCCATCCTTATTTGAATGGATCCACTCAATTTAGAGTAGGGTTACAATATACAGATTGCGGTGGGAACTGGGGATATGGGGTTGCAGTTGACAATATTAGAATAAAAGAGGGTGATGATTTCACATGGCTCACTGTATCTCCTTACAGTGGTACTGCGGATCTTGGTGGTAATGCTCACGACTCAATCAATGTTAAGATTGGTATGTATGGTGTTTATGATGGTTTCTCAATTGAAGACGAATTATTGGTGGATGGAGTATCACGTTTAACTGTTCCTGATGAATATAATATTACAGTACAATTGGCAGTTGGTGTGCAGGTCTCACTTGATGAACAAAAAGTAACTCCTTTTGAATTTGCTTTGCATCAAAACTATCCAAACCCTTTTAATCCTGAGACAAAGATACGGTTTGATGTTGCAGAGAAGTCTCATGTTAGTGTGGAGATATTTAATTTGGTGGGTCAAAAGGTAGCAACTCTAGCAAACAGTACTATGGACGTTGGTAAATATACAATTACCTGGGGAGGTTTGAATGATAAAGGAGCTCCTTTACCATCAGGAATGTATTTCTATGAAATGAATAGCTCCAGCTATCACTCTATTAAAAAGTTGGTTCTTGTTAAATAAATAATTTCTCCTTTAATCGAAATAAGATTGGGTTCAGATTGAATAATCGGAAAGTATACATTTTCTTTTTCGGAGTGATGTTTTTTTTAAACTCTGTTTTTGCTGGTACCACTGGGAAATTATCTGGTCGTGTTACCAACAAAGAAACTGGAGAACCTTTAATCGGAGCTAATGTTATGGTTGAGGGAACTGTTCTTGGTGCGGCTACTGATATTGATGGTAATTATTTTATTTTGCAGATTCCACCAGGCACGTACACGGTTAGATTTACTATGATAGGGTATCAAACTGTGGTTATGAATGATGTTCGGTTAAGAGTAGATCTTACAACTACCTTAGATGGAAGGCTTAGTGAGAGCGCAGTTGGGCTAGAGGAAGTCATTGTTCAGGCAGAGAGACCTATGATTCAGACAGATGTTACTTACTCACAAGCAAATATTAGTAGCGAAGAGGTCGATATGCTACCTGTAGAGGAATTTGAGGATGTATTAGCCCTTCAAGCAGGAGTTGTTTCAACAGGGGGTGAAATACATGTTCGTGGTGGTCGAGGTGGAGAAATATCATACATGGTTGATGGCATTACTGTTACAGATCCCTATAATTCTGGAATGGCAGTTGAAATTGAAAACAATGCTATTCAGGAGCTACAATTTATTAGCGGAACATTTAATGCTGAGTATGGTCAGGCGATGTCGGGTATTGTAAATATCGTAACTAAGGATGGGGACTTTTCTAAATATTCAGGAAGTCTAAGTGGAAGTTTTGGTGATTATTATATTTCACCCAATAGAGTGTCTTTTTCTAATTCTTCCTATCCTCTTTTCCCTCAGGTTGACAATCTTAATTTTGATAATATAACCGATCTAAAGTGTAATTTTGAAGGTCCAATTGCACCTGGTGTCTTATCTTTTTTTGTTTCTGCGAGAAAAAAGGTAAATAATGGATATTTATTTGGAGAACAAATTTTTCATCCAAACTCGTATCTATGGTCTGATGCCCAAAATATGTTTCGCATAGATTCAGCCGTTGGCCTTGGAAACGGAGATCAACTTCTTCAAGATAGTCTCTGGTCTCCTACTGATTACCAGGATAGTCTTTTTGTCTATATAGATTCTCTTAGAAATAATAATCAGTTTGACTGGGTTTCTATGAATAAAAGTGATCAACTGACCTATCAAGCTAAACTTAGTTGGAG
>NZHK01000086.1:0-17511 GCA_002691285.1 Fidelibacterota bacterium
AAAGCATGGGCATTTATTTTTTCGATGGGAGCTGGTATAGGTTTAGTTCTAATTCTACGCTGGTTTTGGTGGCGAATAAATGCGTGGAGCGAAATCACCGCTCTTTCTACTTCTATTGTTATTACCTTATTATTGGAATCTCTAGCCTGGTGGCAGGTATCGGCAACAGAGGGTGCTTACTCCCTTTTTGGTACTGAACCCGTTCTTTTTGGTATACAAATACAAGTTCATCATAAATTAATAATTATTGTTCCTATTGCGATAGTATCCTGGCTAATTGCTACGTTTATTACAAAACCTGAGCCTACTGAACACCTTAGAAAGTTTTATGAAAAAGTTCAGCCAGGCGGATGGTGGGGACCAATTACGACAAATTTTAACCATTCTTTACAACCCGTAAGTAAGGGAATTTTAGTTCAATGGGTAGCTGGTGTTATGATGATTTATGGATTTACATTTGGTATTGGTAACCTTATCTTTATGCAATATGGTAATTCCATCCTACTCCTAGGATGTGCTTTCATTGGTACCTTTATTATTTGGAATAGAAGCATATCTAAACTNTANTAATTATGTCTAGCCCCAGACGNATCTANTCCATTGATATTTTTAGAGGNATGACCATTGCTTTAATGATNATTGTTAATACACCCGGAAGNTGGGGCCATGTCTACTCNCCNNTACTTCATGCCAANTGGCATGGGTGNACACCTACTGATTTNGTATTNCCTTTTTTTCTNTTTTTAGTTGGAAGCTCNATGAGNTTTGCTTTNGTAAANTGGCATTANTTTCCTTCAAAAAAGTTTTATNAGCACATATTTTGGAGGTCATTTTCCATCTTCGTTGCCGGTATAATTTTGAACGCATTCCCNTTTATTCGTCAAGCATGGGATTGGTCTGATTTTAGAATCATGGGNGTGCTNCAACGAATNTCGCTTGCCTATGGGTTNAGTGCTCTTTTGATTATAAGATTTGATTTCAAACAAATGTTACAAATNCTNACTGGAATTCTCTTGTTNTATTGGGNATTATTATGGTTNGGNTCAAAACAAGNNCCATTTGNAATTGAGAGCAACTTTGCTCGAACCTTTGACATCTTAATTTTAGGCGAAAGTCATCTTTACCGTGGCTTTGGGATACCNTTTGACCCAGAAGGAATCCTGAGCACTATACCTTCANTTGGAACTNTTATTATTGGCTATTTAATGGGNGGAATGTTACACACAACCAAAAACTATNATGATTGNGTTAAAAGAATGTTTGTTTTTGGGNTTGGATTGGNAGTAATTGGTTATTTGTGGGGNNTCATTTTTCCAATAAACAAGGCATTATGGACAAGCTCCTATGTTTTATTCACTGGAGGNATANCAACTATTTTTCTTTCANTANTAACGTATNTAATNGATATCAANCATTTTAAAAAACCATTTTGGGTATTTGAGGTTTTCGGTACTAATTCAATATTTATTTTTATTTTATCTGGTTTGTGGGTCAAAACAATAATTAANATAAAAAGAGAACTAAATGGCGAAATGACTAGTGCTTATAATTATNTTTATAAAACTNTATTTGTTCCCCTTGCAGGTGACGTAAACGGATCTCTTTTATTTGNTATTACTCATGTNATAGGTTTTTGGCTGATTTTGTNCTGGATGTACCGAAAAAAAATTCAAATCAANCTATGAAGANNCTTATTTACACGCTGCTATTATTTGGTTCCCTTAAATCAGAAAATTCTCCTTATGTCGTTGTCCTAGGTATAGCGCAGGATGGAGGATTNCCTCATGCTGGTTGTGTACAAAAGTGTTGTAAAAAATCATGGAGTACAGGTGAAAATGAAAAAGTATCCTCCATAGGANTAATTGACCCAAGAACTGGTCAAAGTTGGCTTATTGACGCAACNCCGGATTTTGCTAGCCAACTAAATATTCTTGAAAATGTTCATAACACAAAACTNTCTGGTATCTTTTTAACTCATGCTCACATNGGCCACTATATAGGTCTCTTNCAGCTAGGCAGAGAGGTTATGGGAGCAAAAAACATGCCTGTTTATNCTATGCCAAAGATGNAANCATTTCTTAANAACAATAGTCCCTGGAATCAATTACTATCGATTGGNAANATTAAGATACTTAGCCTACAAGATAGTAAAGAAATAAAACTAACTCGTGATGTGTATATTGAGCCTTTCTTNGTTCCTCATCGAGATGAATTTTCTGAAACAGTTGGGTATAGGATAGTTAGTNAAAATAGATCATTAGTCTATATACCAGATATAGATAAATGGAGCAAATGGGATCAAGATATATTCAAAGTAGTATTGCATACTGATTATGCACTGCTAGATGGAACTTTTTATTCATCTAATGANATACCCCATAGAGACATGTCTGAAATCCCCCATCCCTTTATCATTGANACAATGNANTTATTAAATGATATGAATAGTAAGAATAGAAAAAAAATCTATTTTATACACTTTAATCATTCTAACCCCGCAATAAATCATNCAAGCTCAGNATCAAATATTATTAGNTCAAAAAGATTCAATGTNGCCAAAGANGGATTAANANTAACNCTATGAAAAGAATTTTTATTACNGGTGTNTCCTCTGGTATAGGNAAAGNACTTGCNCTNGAATATGCAAAGCAAANGTGNANTATNGGAATNTCCGCAAGANGGCANGAACTTTTGAANNATATTGCAAAAGATTGTAATAANCTTGGTTCAAANACNCATGTTTATCANTTGGATGTNCANGATAGAAAAAAGTGTANAGAAAGTAATANNTGANTTTTTAAAANTNGCTGGTGGNATTGATTNCGTNATAGCCAATGCNGGGATAGGNGGAGATGANAACCTTTTTTCAGGAACAAGTAAAAATATNAATAATATCTTAAATACAAATATTAAAGGTGTCACCAATGTAATCATGCCNTTTATCCCAATNATGAAATCNCAAAANCANGGAACTTTNGTTTCNGTTAGNTCTGTAGCTAGTTACATGCCNNTNCCATTTCATGGTGGATANGCAAGTTCAAAAATTGCGATTAGANGAATATTTGACTCNTGGAGACCATCTCTTCAAAAATATAACCTTAATTTAGTATCTATTTGCCCNGGTTTTATTGATACACCAATGGTAAANGGNCCTGCANGGAANTTTCCACTTCAAAAAGCTANTNANGCTGCAAAAAAATTCATNNATGCNATTGANAAAGGAAAAAATAATTTTGTATANCCAAAATATTATTATTTTTNAATNTGGCTTTTTAATCTTACTCCCATGTGGTTTTATAATTGGTTTATAAAAAAAATGTTTTCAAAGCCATTTAATTAAAAAATGAATAATTTCTAATATGAAAAACAAAACAATTCTANTTAATTCTTTTAATACGCTTCCGATTGATAAAAACATATTAAATGTTTTTATGATTCTTATCGGTTCATTATCAATNGGTCTCCTTGCTCAGGCTTCCATACCAATTCCGTTTAGTCCTGTTCCAATAACAGGTCAAACTATAGGTGTTGTTCTAGTTNGCAGTTTNCTGGGAAAGAGACTAGGTACATTATCTATANTGCTATATCTAATGGAAGGAAGTTTAGGCTTACCTGTGTTNGCGAATATGCAAGCTGGCGNGCACATTCTTATTGGACCAACAGGTGGTTACCTATTTAGCTTTATTATTGCAGCCTTTTTAATGGGATATTGTAAAGAAAAAGGATTTATTATAAGTCCTATCAACTGCTTTTTAGCCTGCTTTGTATCCACAACNATTATTTTACTCATTGGTTCATTTTACCTTTCTATACTGGTTGGAGGTATCCATAAAGGTTTTGCCATTGGATTTTATCCTTTCTTAATTGGAGATATAATTAAATCATTCATTTGCACAATTATCATTCAAGGATCAAGAAGACTCTATACTTGAAAATATTTTTTCAGCTTCTTTGGCCATCTTTATNCATAATTGAGTTACGCCACNAAGGTCATGAGAGGTAAAAACCANACCAATTTTGCACCATCCAACAACTAAATCAGGGTGGTGANTGTTTTCTTCTGCTTTTTCTGCTAGCAGNTTAATGTAGTGAATACTNTCCATATAGGTGTTGAACACATATTCCTTTTTAATAGAATGATGTTCATATTTCCAGTCTTCTAATTTTTCCAGTTGCTTTTTGACTTCATCTTTAGATAACAGATGCAATGCTTTCCTCCTTNNNATTGTTAACCTTTTTTAATTCAATTCGCATCCAATTAATTGCTATAAAAAACGATGTAGCTGCTCCAATCATCATTGCATACCAATTCCAATCAACCGGTTTATTTAANTAAAGACTAAAATAAATAGAAAGTGGAGCGCTAATTCCTATNACTCTTACTATTGTGATAATTAGCACTGGAAGTCCTTTGCCTAAACCTTGCATAACTCTTCCTGATGTAATTGCTATTGAAACAAGAGGATATACTAAACAAAGTAATTGTANAAAACCTACCGANACATTNATTATNTNNNGATCNTNTGTAAATAATAGATGAAAANCTCTCTGCAAAGACGTAAACAAACACAGAGGAAAATAAGGTTATTAAAAAAGCACTTTTTATACCATAATGAATAATCTCGTTAAGAGCATCTATTTCCTTTGCTCCATAAAACATGCCAACCAATGTTGTCATCCCACCAGCGATTGCAAATATCGGTAAAAAAACAAGCATGTCGATTCTTCCAGCCACTTGATATGCTGCTACAGTTTCTGAAGAATAATTTATTAAAATTTTATTAAAAACACCTTGCCCCACGGCCATTATCACCATGGAAAGGGAAGCGGGCAAACCTACTTTTACTATATCCCATAAAATCTTACTGGATGGAGAGAAATCCATAAGATTAAAGGAAATGTATGCATGCTTTTTTACAAATAACATATACACAAAAATTATAAATACGATCAATTGAGATATTACAGTTGCTAATGCAGCTCCTCGCACTCCAAGGCCAAAACCGATATTCCCAAATTGCTCTAACTTAAAAATAAATATTGGATCTAGGATTATATTTAAAATAGTACCTAATCCTGCAATCATCATGGGGAATTTCATATCGCCCTCTCCTGCCAAAATAGACCTAAAAAATCCAGAAAAAACCATAAATGGAAGTCCAATAACTATCNTTGATAAATATTCCCATGCCAATTCNAGTATAATATTTTCTGCTCCAAGAAACTTCAAAAGTTCTTTGCCATAAAAAATACCTAATAAAGTAAAAACAACAGAAATAAATCCAGCCATTGCCAAAGCATGTCCCGCACTATTATCAGCGCTATTTTTTTTATCNTCTCCAATAAATCTTGCAATAGAAGCAGTTACNCCAGAACCTAGCCCCATGGTTAAACCTAGCATTAAAAAAAATATTGGCATATTAAAAGCAACACCTGCAATAGCATCTCCACTAATTTTTCCNATNAAAAGTAAATCAATCAAATTATANAATGTNTGAATACCTATCCCAAACATTATAGGNATTGCTAGAGTCCANAGGGATTTTTTAGGATTTTTTAAAAAAGATTTTACTCGAGATTCTGAATCTTTTTTAATTTCCATAAATANATTAAAAGGGCTGGTTNANATTAGAATTTTANACTTNATTAAAAGTTTAAATTGAANTTATAGCTTGAATTAGCAANTCATTTACTTCTCTTCCAAGCANTANTAATCTTTCGTCACCTGTAACTCNTAGTTGAATTTCAGCATCAATTGATGATATAGTTACAGAGCTATCCTTATTTTCCCAAAAAATAACATTGCATGGTAGAAGCAATCCTACTTCACGTTCAATATTAAGAGCTTTATTTGCTAANCCAGGATTACAAGCNCCTAAAATTTGAAAACGCTCATAATCAATANCNAATTTTTCTTTGAATGTACTNTGAACATCTATTTCNGTAATNATCCCAAACCCTACCTCNATCAGAGATTTTCTAAGTTTTTCATTGACATTTTCGAAATTTATGTTCGTTATTTTTTGATATCCGTATTTCATTTTANTCCTAATTTTTTATTAAGTAGGCCACAAAATAGGCAAAACAAAAATAGCTGTAACCCAAAATATTAATGCTAGAGGAAAACCAACTCGAATATAATCACTGAACTTATATCCACCCGGTCCATAGACCATTAGATTGGTTTGATAACCAACTGGAGTAATAAATGAAGCTGAAGCAGCAAAAGCTACCGCAAAAATAAAAGCGCGTGGATCAAACCCCATTTGGTTCGATACAGCTAATGCAATAGGAGTCATTATAATTGCTGTCGCAGCATTTGAGGAAACTTCCGTTAAAATAACAGTTATTAGATATATAAGGCCTAGAAGAACTTTGACTTGCATTTCCTTGGGTACAGATTTAGCCACAGAGGCAATTAGGCCACCAATCCATTCAGCAGTACCAGTTTTTTGTATAACAATTCCTACTGGTATTAAAGCTGAAATTAGAATTATTACTTGCCAATTTATTGATTGGTAGCTCTCTTGAGGTGTAATGACACCAAGTGCTAATAATAATACGACGCCCAACATTGCGCTTTTAACAATTGGCATAATACCTAAAGCAGCTAAACTAATGACTCCAATGATTACAACAATAGTCATCCACCACAGCCTTTGTTTCCTTAACTCAGCATCTACTTCACCAAGTACAAGAAACTCTCCATTTTTTGTTAAGTCTCCTACTTTCTTTTCTGGTCCGTAGACTAATAATGTATCATACGCATTCAACACGACATGGGCAATTTTCTCTCTTAAAATAGATCCTTCTCTTCTAATTGCTAAGATAAAAAGTCCAAAACGTCTTCGGAAATCACTTTTCATTAGACTCTTCCCTACAAACTGAGCCTTATCAGTTACAATTGCCTCTACTAATATATTGTCTTCCTTCTCTAATTCTTCTTGTGTCAATTTCTCATCTGTCAGCATTGTTACTTTTTCAACTTCTTTCATCCTTAAAAAATTTTCCAATGTTCCACGTACAAATAGAATATCAT
The DNA here is from genome assembly GCA_002691285.1 of Fidelibacterota bacterium. GTDB lineage: Bacteria > Fidelibacterota > Marinisomatia > Marinisomatales > UBA1611. The sequence continues at coordinate 7,040 of NZHK01000086.1, forward strand.
CTAATTTTAATCGAGTAAGACGAATACTATTTGTTATCATTTTACCATCTCTAAGAATATCCAATACTGTTACATCATAATTTTTATTAATTCCCCTNTCCATACATGTCGTCCCATTTAATGGTGATTCCTCAGTCACCTTCATCTCGGTTAAATACCCACCTAAATGATAACTTTTGGTTAGACTTGATGTAGAAGTGCGAGATGGAAGAAGCATTGGTGCAATAAATAGGATATAGGTTAACCCTATTAGCATAAGAATAATGCCATATTTCGTAAACTCGAACATACCCATAGGTTCATTCTCAGGATCTAAAATATAAATAGAATTAACAAGTAAATTAGTTGATGTTCCTACTAAGGTAAGAGTTCCACCTAAAATTGCGGCATAACTTAATGGAATCAACATTTTAGATGGACTCATTTTATATTTTTGAGATAGCCTGATACTAACAGGCATAAAAATAGCAACTATAGCTGTATTATTAACTACTGCAGATGCAATTCCAATAGTAAACAAATAAACTGCACGGCCTAAGAGGATAGATCTATCTGCTAGTCTTCGAACCCTAACAATTAAATATTCAAGGATTCTAGTTTTTTGCAATGCATGACTAATTATGAATAAAAATGCGATTGTAATTACTGCAGGATTGGAGAATCCTGATAGAGCTTCTTGAGGTGTTAAATATCCTAACATAAAGAATATAGTTAAAAGAATCATCGCAGTTACATCTATTGAAAATAATTCAAAAATGAACATAAGAAATCCCAAAGATATAACACAGAGTGCGAAAATAATGTCTGGGGCCATTACGTACAATAAAGAATATTCATTAAACTTAAAATAATAGTACTCATCTAATTGAAAGGAAGCTCACCTATATGTGATATGAGTTTCTTTTTTTTTGAAGAAGAACCACTAACTTGATTTTTTTGCACATTCTTATCTGATAAAGACGCTATAATCGTATTTATAATTGATTCCTTTCTAATATTATTCAATACTGCCATGACAAAAATAGGATATTCTTTTTCAGGAATTATTTTTTCCCAGTCGTTGAATAAATTAGTCTGATCAAGAAAATCATCCACGCTTACACCTCCTCCTAAAATCATATGTACTTCATCCATAAAAGAAAAAATTTTATTTTTCACATAATTTTTATTATTTATATTTATTTTCATTTTCTAGCAATAACTGATAATTCATCCACTTCATCAATTTGATTTTTTGCGACATGTTTTTCAGCATATTTTTTATATACNCCAGATGTAACAAAAATTTCAAATAAATCCTCATCAATATGATAATCATTTTTCATAAATCCCATTATTCGCATAGCTTGGGATAACTTTTTACCATCTTTATATGGTCTATCAGCAGCGGTCAATGCCTCATAAATATCAGCTATTGCCATAATTTTGGCCGGGGTTGACATTTGAGATTCATTTAGTCCCTTCGGATAACCTGTACCATCCATTTTTTCATGGTGCCCTCCCGCGAACTCAGGAACATTCTTTAAATTTTTTGGATATGGAAGCTGTTCAAGCATCTCAATTGTAATTACAATATGATCATTAATTATTTCTCTTTCTTCTGGCAAAAGAGTCCCTTTAGGAATATTAAGATTACTGATTTCCTCATCTGTTAAAAGATTTTGACTGATGTTGTTTAAAATTAATTTGGTTGCACCAATCGATTTAATCCTCTCTTGCAGTTCTTCTGCCATATACTCGCCTCCAACATTACATTGCTCAATGAATTTCATATCGTCGTTTATCTTATCTATNGCTTCCAAATATTCATTATCATAATCTCTTTTATCAGCTCCGTTTAACTGCCGTTTTAAAAAAGCAATTTCAGCATCTCGTTTTAGTAACTCCATTCTAGTTTTTATAAGTTCTATACGATCGAATATTGTCTCAAGCTTTGTACCCTTATCAACAACGTGGGGAGGAGTTGCAACTTTTCCACAATCATGCAGCCAAGCAGCAATGTATAGCTCGTATCGTTCCTCCTTGGTCATAGAAAAATCTTTATATTTTCCTTCTTTAATTTTTGCGACTGCATCAGCTAGCATCATAGTTATTACAGGTACACGTTCACAATGCCCACCAGTATATTCTGATTTTTTATCAATNGCNGTAGCGATTAATTTAATAAATGCTTCAAAAAGGGTTTTTAATTCTTCAACTAGACGTTTATTTGTTAATGCTACCGCACCTTGTGAAGCAAGAGACTCAACTTGTTCTTGCATTTCATGATTAAATGAAATCACTTCGCCCTTATCNTTNNTTGCATTAATTAATTGCATAACACCAATNATCTCATTTTCATGATTTTTTAAAGGAACTGTTAAAAATGANTTTGAATGATAACCAGATTTTTTATCAAAGTTTTTTGTCCCTTCNAAATCAAANCCTTCTTCNTTATATGCATCTTTAATATTCACAGTTTTTCCTGTCAGTGCTACATATGCAGANACATTTTTTTGATTAGGNGTTTTATCATNNAGCCANAGATGTACCGGATAATAAGGAATTTCAACACCAGAAGTTCCNCCCATAATGGTNTTCATNGAATCATTTCTTAANATTTCAAAATNTAAATCNCCATCNTTGTTTACAGAATAAAGTGTCCTACCATCTGCTTGAGTGATATTTTTAGCTTCTTCTAAAATCATTTCGAAAAGACGATCGGTATTTTTTTCAGTTGATAAAGCCATACCGATTTCACTTAACCTATGTAATCGATCTTCAAGAAACTTTATTCTATTTAAAGCATCCATCTTTCATCCAGTATTTTCATTAATAAAATGTACTCCTTATAATAGCCTATTAACAATTAGAATAGGTACCAATATGTATAATGTAAGTAATTTATGAGATGTCCATAGAATTACAATCGCGCATTTCCCAAATAAGGGAATCTGCAACGAAAAATAGTTTCCAAAATGGAGAACTTTTAAGCTTAGCTAAAGATTGTATTTCTCAAAATGCTAACAAAAAATTACTTCATCAACTTTTAGACATTTCTCATCTAAGCACTATTTCAAGCCATATCCATAAAACTAAACAAGTTGATATTTGGTTTAATTATTTATTGGAAATTATACAATTATCAAGATTTAATGTAGGGTATTTATTAAAACAAAGAGCAGAAAAATATAAAGAAAAAATTGCCTTTTTTGTTATAAAAAATGGAAAACTATCAAATATATCATACTNTTCTTTATGGAAAAAAGTTGTTGAGATAGGGAAAGGAGTATCTTCATTTAAAAATAGAGATCGTAAGCCAACCATAGGATTACTTACCCACAATCAACTAAATGGTGCTTTAGTAGATTTAGCTTGTCTTTCTTTCGGATTCAAAGTTATACCCATCCCCCTTAATTCTACATCCGAACATGCTTCTTATATAATTAACCATTCTGAGATTTCACACCTCTTTATTGGTGGGGAAAATGCAGAAAAGATTTGGAATGATATTAGACATTTACATGATATAGTTACGATAACTATGAGTGAAGCCAATCAAATTACTGATTATTCAATGAATTGGGATTCATTCTTGTCTAGCGGCGATTTAGTTCAAGGTTTTGATGTTAACAGACACCTTAGTAACATAGACATGAAGGCAATTCAAACTATAATGTATACATCCGGAACAACCGCTAACCCAAAAGGTATAATTTTTGATCAAGTAAACATTATGAGCAAAAGGTTCGCTAGAGCATTGGCGCTTCCAAGTTTAGATTCTGAAGACATTTTTTTAGCATATTTGCCCCTTTTTCATACCTTTGGAAGGTATTTTGAAATGTTAGGAAGTATTTTTTGGGGTTCTAGTTATTGCTTTGCCGAATCTCCAGCATTTAACTCACTTTTAAATGATTTTAAAATTATAAAACCAACAATTTTTATTAGTATTCCAAAACGTTGGTTACAAATATATGAGATGCTACAAATTGAAATGGATTTAGATTCTGATAGTGCAGAGATTATTAAAAAAAGATTACAAGAAATTACCGGTGGCAATCTAAAGTGGGGACTTTCCGCAGCTGGATTTTTAGACCCTGATATTTTTTTATTTTTNCAATCAAATGGAATTAATCTTTTAAGTGGATATGGGATGACAGAGGCTACAGGTGGGATAACAATGACTCCGCCAAACNACTATGTCAATAATTCAGTTGGGAAAGCTTTACCTGGAATTAAATTAAAATTGGAAAAAGATGGCGAACTCTGTTTAAAAGGTCCATACGTAACCAAAAGTTATTACAAAGAAAACAACAGTGGAGTTTTTAAAGATGATTGGTTTTATACCGAAGATATTTTCCAAGAAAAAAATGGCCATTATTTTATTATCGATCGCAAGAAAGATATCTATAAAAATAGCCGAGGTCAAACAATAGCACCTCAAAAAATTGAAAATCTGTTCCAAGACTTCGATGCTATAAAATCTATATTTTTAGTTGGGGATGGAAAAGAGTTTAATACTGTGCTCATTTATGCTGATCACCAAAATTCCCCTCTTGATTTGAAATTTGAAAGTGATAAAAATATACGTGATTTTTTCAGTTCAATAATTCTCTCAGTAAATAGTTTTCTAGCTCCCTTTGAAAGGATAGTGAATTATGTTCTTATTCATAGAGATTTTTCAAAAGAAAGAGGAGAATTAACTCATAAAGGTACATTTATAAGAACTCAGGTTTTAAAAAACTTTAAAAAAATAATAGATCCATTATATGAAAAAAATTATGTGTCACTTTATAATAATTCAAAGGAAGTTAGGATTCCTAACTGGCTAACAAGAGAAATAGGAACAGTTAAAAATCATATTTCTTGGGATGGGAAAATTTTAACTATCAAAGATCAATCAAAAAAAATGAATTTAAATTGGATTGATAATAATATTCAAATTGGCGACTTTATTTATACGACTAAAACATCTTTGATTGATTTTGAATTAATAATTCAAGCTCCAGAATTATGGCTTGGGAATTTTAATTTTTCAGATTTTATTGGAGATTGTNTATTCAGATTAAAAGAACCAAAAGAAACTTCTTCTTTAGATTTATTAAAAGCTAATTTAGCATTTCCTCCAATTCAAAAGTCCATGATTGAAGAAGAAGACAATGACACAATTCTTCAAAGTCTTCATCACGCTGTTTACCTTTATTTAATAAAAGACATATCAGCATTTGATATAATTATTTCAACAATCAATAGAGGAATCGGAAATTGGTCTAGCACTCTCATTAATTCTTTTATCATATTTAAAAATAACTCAAAACCATTTTTTCAAATAAAATTATTAGAGGCTTTAGCACCTCTTTTATCAGGGGAATTGTTTATAAGCCTNCTTGAAGAAGTATTTTTTCTGCAAAGAAAACTAAATCCAGAAAAAGGATTTCATTTTAATATCAATCGTGCGAATGATGAACATTATAAATCACTACTTGAATATTTAAAACAAGCTAAAGAAAATTTTAATAAAAATGATAATGATAAAAATGAATTTATTAAAATTTTATTATTAATTATTGCCGAATTTGGAACAGTCCATCCAACTCGTTTTGTTTGGTCAAGATCTGAATTAATTAATTGGCAATTATCCAACACAACACAATCTATTTTTTCCACTTCTCAAAAAGCTTATTATAATCTTATAAAAGGATTTCGCTCTTGGGTAGGGAAAACAACGCTTTTGACTGTAGATCCAGAAACTGGAAAAGAGTATGGATGGANTGATGTAATCACATTTGATGAAANTGTAAGGTNAAAACATAANAAAATATTAATAGAAGCAATNAGTAAAACATCNATNNTAAGNGAATCCATTTTTCTGTTTTCAAAAAACTATCTTATAAANCTNAATGATATNCCTNNNAAAGGTATCTGGGTTACATGCTTNGGTAATAATAAAAACAAAAGTGTTTTTAGATTGTTAATTAAGACAAGAACATTTGGAATACATAATTTGGTAGTAAATATTAATGAAGGTTGGGAAAGCGAATTCATTGATGAAGAAACAAAATGGCTTATCATAATGAGTTCTGGTATGAGTACTAAACCTTTAGTTGAAAACTTTGGTGGTTATTGGCCAGAATACAATCTCTTTTCGGAAGAGTACATTCAAGAAGAAACTTTAGAAACTTATCTTGACCGAAATAAAAAAGATATAAATGATAAAAGTAAAATTGATCGTTGGCAAATGAGATGGCTTCATTTTATTTGGAGTGGAGTTCAAGCTTATCAAGAATTTTGGTTTCGGACAAATTTTAAACTCTCTATACAACCTCCATCTCCAAATAATTTAGTAATACCTAAACATGACTACAAACTTGGTACAAATATTATTTCAATATCTGAAAGGAAAAAAATCAATTCAATAACAGATCATTTTCTATCATTGTATACAGAGTTTATCGTAAAAACAGAACAAAAATATCCCGGCCTGCAACATATGTCTGACTGGGAAGTAATTTTTACAGCAACATTGCAGGCTCTAAAAGTTAAAGAAGGCCTAAAAATAATTGATAAATTAAAAAATGAGTTAAACCAAAGTCCTTTAAAGAAAAAATGTGAATTGGTGGGATTAACTATTGAACGAATTGAACAATTTATAAATGATATAAATGCCTATGGAGTATTAACTAAGCCTGTTGTATTTGCATCCCTTAGATATGAAAGATGGCTTGATTTAAATTCTGAAGCTACATTAAATGCCAAGGCCTCTATCTTAACAGAACTCTACAAAGACTATGGATTAGATAGTCTATTGGATGAATATCCAGAGACAAGGGTTCGTTTTTTTATGATGACATGTTTTAAGGATAATAACATTCAACTAAATGAACAATTTCTATTGATAATTAAAGATTTGATAAAACAAAAATTAAGCCCTTGGGATCTACAAGAACGAATTTCAGAAATTCAAGAAAAGATACCGCTTGATGAAGATGAAAAATTTTTCTTAGCAAGAATGTTATTTCCTCATATTGATTCAGCTGATTATGTTGAACTTATAACCACCTCAAAAGGTGATAGGTCACTTCTTAATCTAGTATATCAGGTTGAATGTAAAGATGAAAAACTATATCAATTGCGACCAGCTTTTTTCCCAAAAGAAATCACTAGTTTTCACTCTCTTTTAACAAAATCATTATTAAATGTAACCTTTACAAGTGATCATGAATTCTTATTCGCCTTTAACAATAGGAATCGTTTAGTTGGTGGTTTGTTTTGGAAAAATACTGGAGAAAAAAGTATCTATTTAGAATGGGTCGCAATTCGGAAAAAATACCAAAAGATTGGACTAAGTAAACTGTTGATGAATGATTTGTTTAAACGAATGGAACATAAAAATATTCAAATTATTACCGTTGGTTTTTATGCTGAAAACTTTTTTTCAAAATATGGATTTAAAATTGATAAAAAATACGGCGGTATGGTTAGACACCTATAAATGTATATTCTAATATAACATTAAATAAATAATAACTCCCGTTACAGATACGTAAAGCCATATTGGTAAGGTTATTTTTGCGATATTCCTGTGCCTTTTAATTTGATTATTCCATCCTCTATAAAGCGTAAAAAGTGCAAGAGGAATAATAATTGCAGCCAAAATAATATGGCTAAATAAAATGATATAATAAATTGTTTCGAACTCACCTCCATACTTTTTTGGTCCACTTTTAAACCAATGATAGACAACATAACTAACCAGAAAAAGCGTCGAGGTTCCAAAGCAGGTAAGCATTACGTTTTTATGCGCATCAATTTTCCTATTTATGATTAAGTAATATCCGTAGAGAAGTAAGATAGTAGTAATGCTATTAATTGTGGCATTTACTAAAGGCAAAATTGATACATCAAGTGCTCCTTCAATACCTTGAGGCCTAGGCCCAAGAATTAAAAATGCAACGACTAAACTAATTGCAATAGATACAACATATATTATCCGCGTCCAAAAAATGTCATTTTTCATGTTAGTTTATCAACCATAATTGTTANAAATAAGATCGGAAGGTAAAAAACAGATACTTTTAAAACTAGTCTTGCATTGTTTACACTGTATTGTTTTGCAAGAATAAAGCCTGATAATAAATATCCGATACCTAATATTAACGCTGCCCAGAAATAAATCATGCCTAAGAGGTTGATGTAGACTGGCATCACAGATACAGGTATTAATAATAAAGCATGCCATATAATTTGTCGATTTGTTCTTGAACCATTAGGTTCCACAACTGGAAGCATTTTCAATCCTGCTTTTTTNTAATCATCCTTNAACATAAGTGCAATTGCATANAAATGAGGATGCTGCCANAGAAAAAGTATTGCAAACAGTATCCAAGCTTCTGGGTCTAATGAGCCAGTAGCAGCNACCCAACCTCCAATGGGTGGGATAGCTCCTGGAATTGCNCCAACTGGAGTATTTAACCATGTAAGTTTTTTTAGGGGTGTNTANATAAATANATACATCAATGCAGTAATCAATGCCAAAACACAAGTCAAAGTATTAATGAAAAAATATAATATACCACTTCCAATAAAAATTAAGGATATACCAAAAATCATAGCATTTTCAGGTAGGATAATTCCAGCAGGGATAGGACGTAAATTTGTTCGATACATAATTTTATCAGATTCTGCTTCAGCAAAATGATTTAAAGCCCCGGATCCTGATGAGATCAAACAAGATCCAAGCAATGTTAGAATAAAATGCTGATAATTACTAATACCATTCCCACCCATAAAATACCCTAGAGCAGTTGAGACTAAAATCATAAATGTAATACTGGGTTTTGTAAGCTCATAATATGCTTCTTTGATTGAGTTTGCTTTTTTTGGTTCTCTTCTCATGTTTTTTGTATCTTTTTCACAAGATGAGAGATATCCTTTTTAAGTATCGATAAACTTGCTTCATCTGTACCATCAAAATATTTTCTGATATTACCATTTTCATCTATCAAAATAAATTTTATTGCATGCCCTTGTGGAAGTTCATCTGCAAATAGCATGAATCCATCTCTTTTTAAAGATTTGATNTTACTTAATTCAGAAGTAAGTAATTGCCATCTCTGGTCATTTATTCCATTTATATCTGCGTAATTTTTTAATACTTTAATATTATCATTTTCAGGGTCAACTGTAATTGATACAAATTGTACGTCATCACTTTTTGAGAAATCATCATATAGGCTCTTCATATTATATGTCATAATTGGACATGGACCTGGACAGTTGGTAAAAAAAAAGTCAAGTACAGTGATCTTATTTTTGAGTTGATTATTGGAGAACAATTCACCATTTTGATTTGTAAAATTAAAATTTGGAACTTTTTTGATAATTGGAATCTCATGAGAAGCATTTGCTTTTTCAATCACCCAACTAGCCCCTATCCCCATAAATACTATAAATGCCAAAATATATAAGTATAATTTATTCATAATAACTTTGTGATTTTTTCCATGCGCAATACTGCACACTTATTAAACCCATGATTATAGCCGCAAACCAAAGATGAAATAATTGAACAATGGGTTTTACTTTTACAAAAACTAGTACTTCACCAGATACAATCTGTAAAAAGATTAAAAACAAAATAAGCGATGAAGATTGTACTACTAGATCAGAAGGTTGCTCTGCTTTTTTAACTAATTTGATCCACAAAAATATGGATAAAATTAGTATAACTATGCCAAGAATAGTATGCATGTATTTAAAAGGCCCTAACATTACCAACAAAAAATTGGAGTCCAATAATGGATTTTCTTTCCTTAACATTTGGAGCCCACCTCTTATCTCGGTTCCAATGATTATTTCAATCAAAAGTGAAAAACCTAAGATCAAAAAAACCCATTTAATATTTGATGGATATTTACTGTTTTTTTCTGAATCTGGGTGCTGAATATAATAGGACTCCTGAGCCGCATATAAGAGTAGCATGACAATAATTAATGCCAATAGTAAATGTAAGGTAATAGTGATAGGATTTAAAATGGTATGAACCAACACTGAACCTAACCACCCTTCTATAAGGGTTAAAATAAATGCTATTACAAGCGGCCACTTTATTGTTGGTCTATGGGAAAAATATTTAATAGCTAAAAAAAGTGCTATCGTTATGGTAAGTCCAACTNNAGCACCAAATAAACGGTTACTGTACTCTATCCANGCTAAAACAATATTAAACTTAGCCGGATCTATATGNTCAGGTAACTGACTTANGTTGGTAGGAGGAATCCACCTATCAAAACATTTAGGCCAATCTGGACAGCCCATTCCTGCACCAGAAACACGAACCANTCCTCCAACGAAAATCAATAAATACGTNAGACCAGTAGAAAGNTATGANAATGTTCGNAATAGATTCATAATTAGNNNCTAAAGTTAAAAAAATAAGNATGNCNACGAAGTAAGATTTTATACTACTGATAAGGGAACAAATGTTTAATTTA
>NZHK01000086.1:17518-18697 GCA_002691285.1 Fidelibacterota bacterium
ANTATTCNATCAAAAAAATGATTTTAAATAGGCTAGAACCAGGAACACAATGCAANGTNCTCAGNACGGGNGAAANGGGTATANTNAAGCAAATNTATTTTTACCCNACTAAGTTTGAGCTTGAATTNCCTGATGGTAGAATTTCGCATTACACNACAAAACAANTAGAAATTGANGGNGTATCNCAAGTAGAGGCAACATTTAAAAGCCCCTCCATCCCNAAAGACGGTAANGGTGAATGTTGGAGCGATTGGTTTCCATTTCAACATNAAAGTGTNGTNGAACATCATTTTGATACTTCTNTCGATATTATGTGGAAAATGTTAACATCATTAGAAATGTATAACATATGGTTTTTTGGAATACAGNGAGCNNTGCCTTTAAATGANGTGNATAGGTATGTGCACAAATATTCTTTTGAACACTTTAATTTGGCACNNGGAAAATACTTTAAGGTAAGGCCTAAGTCTNTNGCACCATATTTCAAATGTAGAATAATGACCNTAGAAAAAGGAAAAGAATTTGGNTTTTCNTTTTCTACAAATCCANTTNNAGAAGAATATATTCATTTTTCATTGNGTGAATCTCAAAATGGAGTTTGGGTCAAGTGTTCCAGAAATTCAGAAGGTATTTTCTCCTTACTAAGTCATTTTAATTGGGAAGAAAAATCTAAAATATTTCTTAAGCTTGATAATATTATACCCAAAATTGAACAACCTTCTAAAGACAATATAGGTCTTTCTGAAGATTCTAAGCAATCTGGTGGTCTAGAGTCTTTATCTCAAAATGAGCAAGTTGCCTACCTTGTTAACAAAGGTTTAGACGGTGATATGGATAGCGTCAATTCTAATCAAAGCAAAGTTACACGAGGCAAGGTAAAGGCAATGATTGTCAAAATCAATAGAGGTTCTATTGAAAGACCTCCTATGCCTGAAATTAGTGCCGCAAGTAGCACTCCAACTTCATCTGGAGGGTTTGAAAGCCTTAGCAAAGAAGAACAAATTGCCTATTTTGTTAATAAAGGATTAGATGGCGATATGGATAGCATCAATAATTTGGATAATAAAGTTATTCGGGCTAAAGCCAAAGCAATGATTGTCAAAATCAATAGAGGTTCTATTGAAAGACCTCCTATGCCTGAAATTAGTGCCGCAAGTAGCACTCCAACTTCATCTGGAG
>NZHK01000087.1 GCA_002691285.1 Fidelibacterota bacterium
CATTCCATTTGAAGGAAGAGATGCTAAACCTTTGCCAAACTTTGAAAAAACATATTTAAAAAACTTAGAAGAAGTACTAAGCTTATTTTCCAAAAAGATGCCCGCAAAAAAAGGTGAAAAAAACTGAGAAATCATATTTTCAGAGAATCCATATTCTTTCAAAAAAACAATAGTCTCTTGATCTTCGCTTTTATCCTCTTCAATAACATAATTCAATAATGAAAATTTCAATTTCAATATTCTCATTTTATCTGCTAATGTTGGTATTTTAGAAAAAAGAGTATTGAAAATTTGGCCAAAGTCTCTTAATGGATCTGAAATTATAGTGAATTTTTTATCACTATATATTGCTGATCCAGGTTTAAAGAAATGTAAATCCAATTGGTTTAAATCTAAATATTTCTTCGTTATTTCATAAGAGGTGTTAAATACTTGAAACCCAATATCAAATATATATCCGTTATCATAAATAGATCCTAAGCGACCTCCAGCTCTGCTCTTTTTTTCAATAAGTAAATAGTTTACCCCTAAATCTTGACATTTAATCGCACAGGTAATTCCAGAAACACCAGCACCTACAATTAACACATCGGGTTTTAAATTCATTTTATAATTTTATAGGATTAATTTTTTCTTTTCGAAATTTAAATTAGATATAAAATCGTTACAGTCAGCTTCGTTACCTTTAAAAATTATTTGTTTTGCTCTAAGGTTTAATTTGTAATCGTACATTCTATCATAATATTTTTCTAAAAGGATTTTAATCCACTTTATGTGAAGTTTTTTATCACTGCTATCAAAGGCAATATTTAAAATATTTTTAATAGTCTGATAATGGTTATCACCAAGTCTTTTTCTAATTTTACTTAATGCTGATAAATAGTAAGAGTGTAATTCGTTCACATTCAGTTTTGAGTTTGCTGGATTTTTAACATAATTGTTATATATTCTATTTGACCTTTCTACTAAATCTGATTCTAACAAAATTATATCCGAAATTTGCATTTTATCATACCATTTCCCAGGAAGCATTGCTTTACCAATAAACCTACTTTCATCTTCCATTAATAGGAACTTTGATTTTTGCTTCAATAAATATTCTTTAGAAACTAAACTTTCGAAATTTGATTGAGATGGTTGTTCAATCCCGGTTTTTCCAAAAGCTGATCCCCTATGATTAGCGATTGATTCTAAATCTATACTGCATTGATAATTTTTTATTATATCAGTCTTACCTGAACCGGTATATCCTCCTAAAATAACCCATCTTTCCGCATAGTTTTTAATATTTTGGTGCATCAAAAGTAACTGCTGCCTATATTTTTTGTAACCATACTCTAGCCGATTAACAGAAACTCCTCTTGATCTAATCCATTCGTAAGCAATTTGCGACCTGAGTCCTCCCCTATAACAAAATATAAAACAATTGTTATTCTCTAAAATAAATTTAATCCAAGAATCAATTCGATTTGTTTTTATTTTACCTGAAACAAGTTTATACCCAAGATCTATAGCAGCTTTTTTCCCTTTTGATCTAAAGGTTTTTCCAATTTCATGAAATTCAGCATCATTTAAAATGGGAAGATTTATACTATTTGGGATAGTTCCTTTTTTATATTCATTTGGAGATCTTAGATCAATTGAAGGATATAAGTTATTTAATATAATATTTTTATTGTTCACAGAATAATTTAATATATTGATATAAAGTATAACAAAATAATCTGATTCTATTCCAAAAGATCCATCTTTCTAATCCAATTTTGAATTAATTCCAATCCTTCCTTATGGATTAGCTTTCGACTTAATTTTAGACTCAGCCAGGATTAACTTTAATTGCAAATCTTTTTCAAATTTGGTAAATGAAAAACCTATTAAAAAATAAAAAATATTAATTTTTTAAAAAGTTTTCATAAGGCAGTCATTTGAAGCAATACTCCACAAAGCCATGCTCCATATGTACCTAACGCATAGCCCAGCACAGCCAGTAGAACTCCTACAGGTGCCAGAGATGGATGAAAAGCGGAAGCTACTATTGGTGCAGATGCTGCTCCTCCAACATTTGCCTGACTCCCAACCGCCAAAAAGAAGAACGGCGCTTTTATTAACTTTGCCATTATAATTAATAGAACAGCATGAAAAAGCATCCAAATAAAACCAATTAAAAATAAACCAGGATTAGTAAAAATTGCTAGTATATCCATTTTCATACCTATTGTAGCAACTAAAATATAAATGAAAACACTTCCATAACGGGAAGCACCAACACCTTCGATTTCTCGAACTCTTGTAAAAGAAAGAACAAGAGCAAATGATGTAGAAAGTACAATAAGCCAAAAAAACCTAGAGGTTAAACTAAACTTATTTAAATACGGAGCAAAATTTTTTATGAACGGAGCAATGAAATCCGCTCCCAAGTGAGCAACTGCAGTAATGCCAAAACCAACTGCAAAAACTTTTATTGTGTCAATAAGGTGTGGTATACGAGATATTCCTAATCTATACCTCTCAATCTTCTTTTTAAGTTTTGTTATAGAAGACGAATCAGCATTAAACCAATTATCTACTTTATCACCATTACCTGCTCCATAAAGCAAGAATGCCATCCAAAGGTTTGCTATTATTACATCTACCGCAATCATCGAAGAAAAAATCTTATCTCCTACATTAAATACTTCTTTCATAGCAGCCTGGTTAGCCCCTCCTCCAATCCAACTACCTGCAACAGTAGTTAACCCTCGCCAAACCTGTTCGACACCAGCGCTATTAATTATAGAAGGAGAGATAAATGAAACAACGATTATTGAGAAAGGACCTCCTAAAATTATTCCAAAAGTTCCTGTTAAAAACATAACTATTGCTTTAGATCCCAATTTTTTAATTTCAGGAATATCAATGCTGATAGTGAGCAGAGCTAGGCTTGTAGGTAATAAATACCTAGAGGCAACAAAATAAAGGTTTGATTCTTCACCTGAAATAATACCAAAGGAATTTAAAAGTGAAGGGATAAAATAACATAATAATAGGGTAGGTATGTATTTGTAAAACTTTTTCCAAAAAGGATGTTTACTTTCAGAGGTTATAAATACAAATGCAAGAACACCTGCTAAAAAGCCTAGGACAACCGCATCGTTAGTAATAAATGGATCATTCACTCTAAAAATTAGAACGAAGTTCCTTCAAAATGATATTTTTTTTTATTACCTCCTACTTTGAAGCTTAGCCAATAAACGTAAAATTTCAAGATAAAGCCATATTAGCGTAACTAATAACCCAAAAGCACCATACCATTCCATGTATTTGGGAGCGCCCATCTCGGCCCCTTCCTCAATAAAATCAAAATCAAGAACAAGGTTCAATGCGGCAATTACGACTACAAAACCACTAAATAATATGCCCATATTATTATTGCTGGATATAATACCAATTCCAGATCCAAAAAATCCCATAATGAAATTAATTAGATAAAGAATAGCTATACCTCCTGTAGCAGCGGCAATACCTAATTTAAAATTTTCTGTCGCAGCAATTAAACCAGACTTATATGCTAGTAACAAAGCTCCCAAAGTTCCAAAGGTCAGAAAAACAGCTTGAACTACAATACCTGGATACATTGCATTAAAATACATAGATATAACGCCTAAAAGTATGCCTTGTGCTACAGCATATGCAGGTACAGTAATATGACCAATGGTAGGTTTAAANACAGTANCAAGCGCTANAATAAAACCGACTATTCCNGCTGGAATCATCATGATATGCATNCNTGGNTTTCCCCATGNATAACCNGCGCTNATTATTACTAATAATAATGAAATCCCNGTTTTGTTAACAGTTCCGGANAAAGTCATCTTACTTTCTACAGAGGATGTAAGATGTTTTTTAAATGTTGATGCTTGAAGTGCAGGATTACCTGACCTCATCGACAAATGGTTACTCATTATCTTCTACCTTTTCAATTCGTATCCAGGGTTTACCTTTAGGTCCACCCTTATTAATCATTTTAACTATACTTAAAAAAGAAACTAAAATTATTGGTATCCATAAATATATTGCTGGATTATCCATACCCAATTATAAAAATATTTATGATAATTTGTAAAATAATACTTCTTTATCATTGTAAAAAATCTCGCGACAAATTCTTTATCATAAAATTACGTGCAAAATCGAATGATCTTGCCCTTGCTTCGGGATTCCCTCCAATAGTAGTTCCCCGATCAGCACACCATCCTAAAGCAACTTTTTGTCTAAAAGGAGTTATCATGGGAATATCTAAGAAATTTATTAGAAGTGCTCCGTCGGACCTCATTCTAAAATGACAGTTGCCAGTAGCATATCCATTCTTTTCCTTTACCGGCAACCCTTTACGGTCAAATCCGTGATGAGCATTTGCATAAACTGTAATTCCAACATCTACATTATTATCAGAAAGATCTCTAACCAAATCCTCGCAAGCGCTTGCAGTTACCCAGTCATCTTTTTCTCCAATTAAAATGTGAATGGGAACTTTTGAAAATTCTATTAAATCCATTTCTACTAAACAAGGTGGATAAAAAGCAAGATGAGCTTTGAATCTTTCTTTTATTCCTATAGATGCGATTAATGGCTCCCACGCAGAAAAAAGAGCTACTCCACCACCTAGGCTCCATCCAGTAATTGCAACATTATCTATATCAATTCTATTATCCTTTCCAAGTACTTCTAGTGCTTTGTAAGAATCTAAAATCATCATGGCAGTTGTAATGGTTGTCTGATCTCCCACCGTTGAATTAACATTCCGGCTATTAAAACTTTGTATCTCAAAGGTAGCAAATCCCATTTTTCTATACATTTTCATATATTCTAAATGATGATCTGCCCAATTTTTACTACCATTAACACCTAAAATAAGAGGATATTTATTTCTGATTCTAGATTCGGGAAAACGTAGAATTCCATAAGCATTCTGACTTTCTTGATTATCTAAATCAGTAATAATATGAAAAAATGAAAAAGGATTTGCCGTCAAAAAATTAACTTTTTCTGCGCCAATTTTTTCATTAGAAAAAACTATGTCTATTTGTAAAACAAATAAAAAGAAAAAAAATAAAACTTAAAAAATTTTAAAAAAATGTGATATTTATCGAATTGGAATATATTTAAATATTTATGCAATGCTTATTTCAATTGAACTGCTGCTATCCTGTCTACAACAGGAGGATGGCTATAGGAAAGAAAAACCATTAAAGGATGTGGTGTCAAATGAGAAAGATTGCTAGCAGATAATCCCTTTAGCATGGAAATAAGAGGTTCTGGTTTTTGGGTAGTTTCTAAAGCATAAGCGTCTGCTTCGAATTCATTTTTTCTGCTCAAAGCAGTAGTAAAGATAGAAGTTACCATGCTTACAGGTGAATAAAGCATACTAAAAAATACTAATCCACAATAAATAGAAACGGTATCTACAGAAAAAACTGCAAATAATTCACTATCATTCATAAATAGGTTAAAAATAAAAAGCATTATACCTGTTTCTATAACACCAAGAATAGTTCCCATAATTATATGTTTTTTCTTATAATGCCCTATTTCGTGAGCTACAACAGATACTATTTCTTCAGTTGAATGCTTATCTAATAAAGTATCAAACAATGCAATTCTTCTTGATTTTCCAAATCCACTAAAATATGCATTGGAATGAGCAGATCTTTTACTACCATCCATGACATCTATTCTTCCAATAGGGAAGTTTACATTATTAGCAAAATTCTCAATCGCCTCCTTCAACTCACCCTCTTCAATAGGTGTAAATTTATTAAACATAGGAGCAATAACATGAACAAATAAGGGTTGCACAGCTATCATAAACGCAGTCATCAAAGCCCAGGCAATCCACCATCCATTATCTTCAAACGTATTAAAAAAATAAAAAATGGGTACCATTATAGCACTTCCAAGAACAATTGTAAGACCGTATCCTTTCAATTTATCAAAGATAAAAGTGTGAATTGAGGTTTTATTAAAACCATATTTTTCTTCAACTACAAAAGTACTAAACAAAGAAAATGGAGTGTTAAGAATGTCATTAATTACAAAAAAAATCCCAAAAAAAAGCAAACCAGAAATAATGTAATGCGTTGAATTAGAACGAACAAATTCATCTAAAAAACCAAACAAACCAAACTGAATTACAATCAGAGTTACAATTAAACTGAAGGTGCTAGAGTAAAGTCCAAGTTTAGTCTTATCTTTTAAGTATTCTTGAGATTTGGAGTATTTTTTATCATCATAAAATTCTTGAAAGCCATCTGGAACGGTTGTTGTAATGCTATTCATATTTAAAACTGAACTAATTGTAGATAGTAAGTATTCAACAATTAAAGCACCAATAATGATAAAATAATACGTTTCCTCCATATCCGCTTAAAATTTTATTGAACAACCAAGAGCTTTGCTAACAGACTTTATTATTCTTTCTCCGGCTAACATTTGGTCTAAAGCGTTTATAAGAAATTCTTCTTCAACATTATGTTCATCTCTAGCATTGTCATCAATAGCGCCTCTGTAGACAAGGGCATTTTTATCATCAAAAAGATATACATGGGGTGTTTTAGTGGCACCAAAGGCATAGGCCAATTTTGCTTCGGGGTCTTGTGCATATGCAAAGTTATAATTGTTTTTACTAGCGTGAATAGCCATTTTCGCTAGACTATCTTCTCCCTCAAATCTTGATGTATTTGAATTTACAGCAATAATTCCAATGCCCAATTTTTGATACCTATCAGCAATACTTACATATCTATCTTCCCATTTAATTACCCAAGGGCAAGTGTTGCAGGAGAAGATAATAATAGTACCATTCTCTCCTTTAACATCGTTAAGAGTTATCTTTTCGCCGCTAATTTCAACTAAATTGTGATCTACTCTGGGCATAGGTGAACCAATTTGAAGCTCCAAGCAAAAGCAAATACTAGTTCCAAGTAGCAAAAATAAAATTTTTAAAAATGAATTCAAAATAGCTTACATCTAACAAAAATTAATAAATGATATATTTATAATAGATAATTTATTTACCAATATTATAATTATAAATAATTTTCTTTGTCTTATTTAAGCCTATAAATACTTTTTCCAAAACTATGCCGAATGGTAACAATGCAATAAACCACATAACATACTCTACCCAGACTCTGTACCTAATGAATTCCCCAGAGTGTCCCGTACCCAATGTCACGATTAAACTAGCATATAATAGTAAACTAAAAGAACAATATAAAAGATTTAAATATTGTTTTTTATATAAAATAATCAATGAACTTATTAGAAAGATTAATAAAAGAGGCCTGTATAAATATGAATAAAATTTTATATACGTTTTTCTTATAAAATCAATCATGCCTGGAAATGGATCATTTGAGGGAAAAAAACAACGCTTAGTGAAAAATGAATGCCATTTTGCTAAAGATAATAAAATTATCTCTATTGGCATTTCCTTAATAATTTTTTTTGCAAACTCTTGATCACCTAGATATAATACATCTCCACCTATAGATCTATATACGTCTACAAAGTCAGAACTTTCATCCATAGTATATGTTAGATCTAAATTTAAAGATCTAGCTTTTTCAATTTTACCCAACTCTTTAAGACGATTATATAAGGGAGTACCATCTCCAATATCAACATATCCTGATTTGATTGCAGTCCAGTTGATTGCCCCAGCCCTCAAAAAAAAAGGTTGCGACATAGCTGGGTTAGAGTCCTGGAATGATTGAAATACTTTCCAAGAGAAGAATAAAGAATAATTTATAATCAACATAAAAATCGAAATTTTTATGAAATTATAAGAAAAACCTTTTACCATATAAATACTAATTAAAAAAGTAAAGATCATAAACAATGCTATTGGCTTGGTAAAAAGAGCTAACGCGCAAAATAAACTTGCGAAGACTATACTTCTATAATTCCAATTGTCCCTTTCGTTAATTTTTAAAACAAAGTACCATGCTAAAGTAGTTAAAATAGCAAAATTTAAATCTGCTAAAATATAGGTTGTGTAAGTAATTAAATTCGGATTAAATCCGATAATTAAGGTGCATACAAAAGATGAGAAGCCATTAAGACCATATTTCCTGAATAAATAATACATCAATATGCAAACTGAGGAATGGAAAAAAATTTGGAAAAGGGATAAAATTATTTGCCAATGATTTAAAGAAATAATCATACAAATTCTTATGAAAATAGGATAAAACCAAGGCCTTATTGAGGCATCATCGATAGAGGAAGTAAAATTTTCTGCAATTGACCAATAACCATAACCATCTGGAGAAATTTTAGGACTCAAGGAGGGATGAGCCCAATATGTGAATAAAAATACTAAACAAAAAATAAACCAAGCTATTATAAATTTTGAATAGTTATTGAAAAAGTTAATTAATAAACTTCTTTTTGAAATGTTATTCATTATTGAATGATAAAACTTATAGTTAATGAATATTCAAGAATTACTTATGAAAAAATCTTAATAATATCATCTCTTGAAGGAAAGATATTATTTACGTTTCTATCTACATCTCTAATATATGCTGTAGGATATCCTCTTTTTATAAAGCTTTTTTCATTGCAATTATCAAATCTAGTGCTACAGGCAATTCTTACATTCTCTTCTAATCCTTTCCTACTACTTCGATGTAAAGTAAAGTAGGACATAAAAACCACGTCACCTTTTCCTAAAATAATACTTAAAAAATCCTTTTCAGAATATGAAGCAGGATCAATTACTGCTTGTTCATTCCTAGCAGTTTTTAAAGGGTATAAACCATTAAGGTGGCTACCTGGTATAAGTTCTAAAGGATAATTATTTTTGTCAATATCATTAAAAGGTATCCAAACAATTAAACCATCTAATGAGCCCCTTACCGATTGATAATCTTGATGTGGGTCAAAACCAAAATATCCACCTGGTATAATCAATGATTTTGATTGAATATGAATAACTTGCCCTCCAGGCAAAAGTATATTTTCAAAGCCAAAATTTTCTTTTACGTAATCAATTATAATTTGATTTTGTAATAATCTTGTCAATTCTAAAGAACGCCACAGTGATGATAATACTTTCTTATACCTGCCTATATCTTTTTCAAATAACAACTTTAAACTATCCCCTAATGTTTGGCCGACGTCAATACCTAAACTAACCAATTGTTTATTAATTAATTCATTTATTTCATATAATACTTGATTTACTAATATTTTAGGAAGAAGGTTTTTAGCAACATGGTATCCATTTTTTTTATATGTTTTTATTACACTCATCAATTAAGTCTATTTTTTAGTTCAGCATATCCAAATCCTGATTTTCCAAATTCGTTACCATTATAAAACATTAATAATTTATCTTCAACTTTTAAAACATGTGGATATGCTAACATTTGTGAGTCCCATCCATGAGCACTCAAACCTAGTTTTATTTTATGGTCTTTTCTTTTCCAATTTATTCCATCCTTAGAAACAGCATACCCAATTTTATAACTGTTATTTTTATCTGTTCTATAATTTTTAAAATTTCTATATGAATACCACATTTTATATTTTCCACAATCAATTATTACAGAAGCTTTTACAATTCCTGCCTCTTCTTTATTTTTATAATCTATTACAACAACACCATCTCGCTTCCAATGAATACCATCCTTTGATTCTGCATATTTTATATGGTATCTAGGCTCCATTCTATTATTAATCTTATGCCAGCCAGTACATGATAAATACCAATTTTTCCATTTGTTATCATCAATTAAAACACAACTGGTACCAGAATAATAAGGATCTTTGTAATCTCTATCCCATAAAGGACCATCAGAAAACTTTTTATATGATTTTCCATTATTTTCACTTATTGCCAGTCCAACACAATTATGATAAGGGATAGTATTCCTCACATTCCATCCAATATAGTATAAATATTTCTTCTTTTTATAATTTATAATCCAGCTTGGCATTATTCCACAATCATCGAATGTGCCCTTTGATCCAAGTTCCATTATAGGTTTTTTATTTATTTTAATTACATTTTTTGGGTTCGATGCTTCTAAATCAACATAGGTAGGAAAACTTCTATTATAGACATCACGAGTCGAAAAATATACCCTAATAATACCATATTCTTTTAGATATTCCGCAACGGGTACTTGCGCATGTGATTTATTCCAAGAATAAAATCCATCTGGTTTAAAAATATGTCCCTTTTTTATCCAATGCATAATTAATACAATTCATAACTTATTTTTTTTTGAAGTTTTTTTGCAGGGTTACCAACATAAACGCCCCATGAATCAGTATTTTTATCAATTAAACAAGCTCCCATTCCTAAAAGAGTACCCTTAGCTACATGTGTATAATCTCTAATTGTTGAATTCACACCAAAGGTGCAATAGGATTCAATTACGCAATGTCCAGACATTACAACATGGGAAGAAAAAAATACATGATCTTTAATAACTCCATGATGTCCAATATGATTTCCACTCCAAAGGACTACATTATTACCAATTTTCGTAAATGGTTGGATGGTATTATTTTCAAGAATTAAACAGTTTTCTCCAATTGCATTATCACATATAGTTGCTTTTGAACTTATATAAGTAGCATATTTATAACCTTTAGATTTTCCCTCTAAATATACTTTTTCCCGCGATCGATTCATTTTTCGACCCGTTAATGGAGCGAAAAGTTTAAACTCGCTAGGCGGGAAATAATGTTCTAATTCCTCAAATGCTACTACAGGTAATCCTTTAAATTTATCCACAGTTTGATATTTTTGGTTTACAGTGAATGCTTCAACACTGTACTTGCTATCATTTTTTAAATACCAATAAGCAAGTTCTGCTGTATCCAATAAACCAAAAATTATTACTTTATTATTCATAGCTTATTTATATATATAAGCAGTGTACTCATAAAGTCCATAATCATTTCTAAAAATATAATTTCTTGTTACATCTCTATCCAAGAAATTTGCAAGCATATCAAATGGTAAATGAAAAAGATCATTTCTCTCCCATTGGACATGCTTTGACATAACATTAAAGGCCAAACCTATTTTAGCTTTTTCAAAAACTAACTTTATCAATAACTGAGCATACTTCCACATATCATCAAAAGAAAGTATATGTTTTTCAGTAAGAACACCATTCATAATTATAAAATCAAATTTGTTTAATTTATCCCGTTCTTTAATAATATCTAAATGAATGAATTTCTTCTTAAGGTATTTAGTTTCACAAACAGAAATAAATTTTTTTGATAGATCACATCCTGAATATTTAAATAAATTTATCTTATTATCATTCAGATATTCTAACATAAGACCTGTTCCGCAACCAAAATCGAGTAATAAATATTTATTTATTTTTCTGGGCGAAAAATTTAGAATATCTAACATAATACTAAAGCGAATATGCAGATCTTCCAAATTAGGCCAATTACATCCATAATGATTATCTCCATGTTTTTCCAGACATGATTCATAGTGCTCTACAATTATTTTATAATCCTCACTCATTAGATCAATTCGTACTTACTAAGGAGCATATTAGTCTTCTCACTTCCGTTAAACATAAGTACATCTATAATGGAGAGCATAGGAACAAATGGGCTTTTAAACTGACTATAAGAACATAAATTTGATTTTAAAAACTTTAATTTTATTCCTCTTTGAATAAAATATTCTTTTTTATAAATATTTTTTGCACCAATTAAATTAATATATTCCAATTTCTTTTCTTTCAAGCATATATCAATCAATCTTTCAGGTCCTTTTAAATCATCATTCCCGTATAGATTTTTACTACTTTTAAATACCGTTTTTATAGAAAGAAATTGACAAATATTTTTTACACTAGAGATTGCAAGTTCATCAATGTAACTTACACTAGAATTGATTGTTTCCTTAAAAATATTATAAACAGGCTCAAAAAAAGGTGCCCTACTGTAATTATGATAAATTGTATTAAGTAACTTGATTTTCTGCTTTCGTTTAAAATATAGCTCTGTATCGCAAATACGTTTATTTTGACTAATCTTTTTACATCCTATCGTGAAAAAATACGCATTATTATTGTTAAGGATGCGATTCCGATTGATCCAACCTCTAACTATAAAATTAACATCATTATAAAACACAAAAACATCTGTAGTCTTAATTAACTGAAAATAACCTATATAAGGGAAAATATAAGGTTGCATTACTGCTATTTTAGACTGACTTACCATAATTTGATTTAATATCAGTTAATCTATTGTTCTTTTTTTAACAGAAAAAAGTGGATCTTTTTTAAAATTCTCCATTATTCGCCAAAAATACTCTCCAATTATACCAAGAGAAAAAAGAATCAATCCTGAAAAAATCGATAATAATGAAATTGTGGATGCCCATCCCATATGCTCTGTTGATGATAAGTTAATTAATCTCTGTATTATTATGAATATGCCAAATCCGATTCCGAAGATTCCAATAATTAATCCCGTTGAACTTATAAATCTAATTGGCAAGTGAGAATTAGAAACAATTATATCAATAAGAACTGTGATTCTTTTTAAAATTTTTGTCTGATTTTTTCCATGTTTTCTTTTTTTCCTAGTATAAGAAATTTTTTCATAGTGGAAACCTGAGTTAATCAAACTTGCCGCATTATGGTTACCTCTTTCATCTTTTAGTAAAAGGTAATTTTTTACATTTTTTGAAAAAAGATATACATCACAGCCTCCAAATGGAAAGTCTGGAATAATGAATTTTTTTACAAAAAAATAAAATATAGATGAGCAAAAATTGATTATAAATCCATCATTTCGATCACTTCTTGTCGCAAGCACAATTTCAGTATTTATATCAACAAGCTTAAGCATTTTTTTAAATAATATTAGTGGATCTTGCTGGTCAGAAGAAATATTTCCAATATAGTCTCCTGACGCATATTCCCATCCGCATCTCATTGCTGATCCTTGCCCAAAATTTTTTGATAATTGAATTAATTTAACCTGACTGCCAAAATTATCTTTAATATTTTGCATCTGTTTAAATGAATCATCTGTTGATCCATCATCTACAAAAACAAATTCTAAATCATATTTATTAAATGAATTGATGAAATCTGCTAGCTCTTTAGCTAGATGAGGCAAGTTTTTACCATTTTGATAAACTGGAAAAACAATTGAAAATAGTTTTCTTTCCGTGCTCATTTAATTAATAATTAGTGATTAATATTCTAAGATAAGCTTCCATTTATTGTCTCAATAATGACATTTTGTGTATAAGCTTCTAAAAAAGGATAAATAGGTAGTGCAAGAATTTTCTCACTTAAATGTTTTGCATTTTTAAGATTTGCATTTATGTACATTGGGTGCTCAGTAATTAAAGGATACCAATATTTCCTGCAATTTATTTTCTTTATTTTTAAAGCCTCATAGATCTTGTCCCTTTTATTTTTTCCTTCATTAAATAAAAGAAAAAAATATGCATAGTTATAATCAATATTTCGTGGTATTTCCATTATTTGTATGTTTTTAGATTTTTTTAACCTATCCCTATAAATATCGTAAATTTTTTTTCTTTCATTAATAATTTTATCTAAATATTTGAGCTGTAATAGCCCCATTGCAGAATTAATCTCGCTCATTTTACCATTTATACCTAGGCTTGTTACTTTTTCTTCATTCTTAATACCAAAGTTTTTTATCAGATCAACTTTTTTCTTTATTTTTTTTGATTTTGTTATTATTGCTCCACCTTCAAAAGTATTTAAAACTTTAGTTGCATGAAAACTGATAACTGAAATATCACCAAATTTCAAAACAGATTCACCATTAATTTTTACTCCAATAGCTGGTGCGGCATCATAAATTAAAGATAAATTATACTTTTTAGATAAATTATCCATTTTAGTTAAACAACCAGGTAAACCAAAATTGTGAGTGGCTAAAATACCACCTGTTTTTCCACATATTTTTTTTTCAATTTCGTCTACCAAAAGGTTACCTGTACTATTATCGGTATCAACAAAAATAGGATTTAATCCATTCCACTTTACTACATGACTAGTTGCAATAAATGAAAAAGGCGTTGTTATAACATCTCTATTTATTTGCAATGCCTTTAAAGCTATCATCAAACCAGTGGTTGCATTGTTAACTAAGCTAACGTGTTCAACTCCAAGATATCTAGCAAGCTTTAATTCAAATTTTTTATTAAAAGGACCATTATTTGTTAGTGTTTTACTTTCCCAAATTTCTTTTAAAAGTGCTGTGTATTCTTCCAAGGGAGGTAAAAATGGTTTTGTTACATAAATATTTTTCACTTATAGTTTTAGTTTTTAATTAAATATTTTTTAATTACTGGATTTTATTTTAAAGAGGATTTATCAAGATTGCTTTACATCTTCAATATTCTCTTTTTAAAAATAGTTCGAAATAGTTTTACATACATTTTAAAATTCCGATAGTGTTTTAATAGTTTTCAATTAATTTAATTAAGTGCTTTTGATATAGACCTTTGGAATCTTTCTTCAGATTCTTTGCCTTCCCAAGAATCAATTATTAATCCAGATTTTTTCGCGTAAACTATTGTGAATGGTAAAGTTCCCGACCACTTGGGATATAAACCTTGTATAAATGCTTCATCTTTTTGGTTTTTTATATAAGAAACTGGTCCAACATTATGTTCATTTAAAAAATTTAAAACATCTTGTGATTGATCTTCAAAATCTGCACTAACAAAAATTACCTCTAAATCATTATTTTTTTTTTGCAAGTTAACAATCATGGGAAATTCTTCAACACATGGTAAACACCATAAAGCCCATACATTTACTAGAACAGCCCTTTCACCTTTATGACTGAATATCCTATCTGTTAAAGTCTCAGCAGTAGCAGGCAATAATTCAGTTTGCTCGCAACTAGTAATAAATATAATGAAGATAGGTGTAAATATTCTCAAGGTCGTATTATTTTCATTTCATGTTTTGAAAACATTTCTGCCTGATCATCATAGTGGGACGAAGCTTTATTTTTTGTTGCACTTCCATATTGATGAATACTCCATGCTTTTACTTTTTTATCTGGACTCCACTCTACAGCTTGAATATAGCAGTCTCCGGCAACTGCTTTATAAATCTTCCCGAATTTTTTATAATACATTGCACGTAATGTTCCAGGACCTCCAGATAATGGCAAATCAGTTTCTCCTCTTATCAACCTGAAGACCCTTCCCATTGGGACATCGATCCTCCCAAAATTATTTTCTAAAAACTTGATATTTTCTCTAATTTTTTTAGTTACGCTATCACGGTTATACTTTAAATCATCCATTCTAAACGCATTTGGGAGTGATAGAATTGCAAGGGCTGCATTGGTATTTAGTGAGTCAGCACTTAAATCCCAGTTCTTAATTAAATAAACTGCCTCTTCAATATCTTCAGGAATACCTTTTTCAGTAATTTCCATCAAATAACGTTCCCTCACATTAGCTAATATAGATTCTCTGGAGTATATAACATCAAATTTATATTGAAAAAATTCATCTCTAGATATGGAGGGATCAACTCCAAATGTCTCCAAAGAACGTAATGCCCTATTTGTTTGATGTGTCTCGATACCAGTCCAATCCGGGAGAGCTTGACTTACATCTACTTTACTTCCAGTTGCAAGGTATGGACTGCTATTACAGTTTTGGAAAAAACCTTCAAAGGGATTAAAAACCTGGGGAAGTTGATCATAAGGTACATAATCATACCAAAGAGTACGTTTACTTTCACCAGGAAGAATTTTTTTCCAATTATATCGTGGATCTCTTTTTGGAATTTTGGCATTATAAACATAATAAATATTGCCTTCTCGATCTGCATAACCCGTATTAAACATAGGTATTGCATGTAATTTCATCGCATCTTTGAATTCAGAAAAGTTCTGGGCCTTACCCATTCTATACCACTGCTCTAAAAACCGAAGATCTTTAAGTGATGAAATTCTTATCGCATAACTTCCATGATCAAATTCAATAACAGGCCCATGAATAGATTTTTTTACTACTCTTTTGAACTTCCATGGAATCAGTCCTAATATTTTTACCTTTATATGAGCTATACGCAGATCCATATCTTTCCAATATCCTTCAAACCAATATTGATCTTTGTTTTTATCATTTATTGTTAATTTGTAAACATCTATAAGATCTGGTGAGTTCACAGTATGACTCCATCCTAAATATGGATTATGTCCTATCAAAGGCACAGGAGACCCAGGAAATAGAGCACCGTAAAAATCCCATCCCTCTTCACTTACAAGATGCGCCTCATACCATGCAACCGGTCCATCCCAAGGCTGATGGGTATTAATCCAAAGTCTAGTATACCCATCGCTTGATCTTCTCGGAGCTATTGCCATAAAATTGCTTCCTAGCATATCAAAAGGACCTTCCTGACCTTCATCTTCAAATCCAATAATTTCTGGAGGGCTCTTTTTTGAAAGCTTCTTAAGTATGCCATCTAAACCAAACATAAACGGCATACGATGAGAAAAACCAACAATAATATCTTCTTCAACCACATCCTCAAAACCTTTTCTTTTTTTTAAAGGGTTATCCAAGAGAAATTTATTTATACCTGCAGCGTATCCTTTACATAACATTTTAACATCTTCAGGAATTTCATTTTCATATCTTTCTTCAATCATCCCCCAAAAATTCATAGAATGTACATAATAGTCATTCACTGCTGCATCCCTACTACTATGCAGCAATGACAAATCACCTCTCAGTGCGTAAATGACATCCTGTATAGTCTCAAAATCATCATCTGAATGAGCGTAAGCAAGACCAAATGATACGTCTGCATCTCTTTGCCCATAAATGTGAGGAACTCCCCATTGATCTCTGATAATTTTAGCAGTGAAGATTGAATCTGTGATTTGAACTGTTTCTGAGGAATTTCCTGAAGCAAATACAAAAGAAGTAATAATTTGAAAAAAAAGTAAAAATTTAATTTTCACCATGTCACAATATGTCCTTTACTTTTCTCATCCCATGTTTCGAATTTTGTCATAATAGACAAAAACAATGAATGCGCCTTTAAATTTTCAAGCCACTTAAATAACGATGGAAAATTCTCGCTAAACCAATTTAAATCTACATGGGCTCCCTGCCGAACAAATGGCATAAGCGCTATATCAACTAAGCTTATTTGCTCTCCTAAAAAAAAAGACTGCTCTTTTAAAATAAGATTGTACTGATTAAAGAAAATTTTGACATTGTTTTGATATGCTTCATAAGAATTTTCTTCATATCTAACATGATATTTATATCGGTCTAACCAATACTTAAACTCGTTATCATTATTTT
>NZHK01000088.1 GCA_002691285.1 Fidelibacterota bacterium
CCCCAAGAAGATTGAACTTTTGAAGCAAGGTACCCAGCAACAAATAATGTGATAAGTATGAATAGATACTTTTTCATCAAAGTNTGGAATATTTTATTCCGNAAANTCCTTTAANTATTNAGCTATTCTTTCTNAACCGCCCATTACATAATCAGTGGGAGTACCATAACCAAATCTTATATATCCTTCTAATCCATGCCATTTTCCTGCGGTTAAAAGAACACTNTAATTATCTCTTAAATGAAAGATGAAATCTTCACACCCAATTGGTAAATTCAATTTAGCAAAAGTGATAGCAGCGGCATCTGGACGAGAAAATGTTAATTCTGGAAAACCTTCTCCCCATTTTAATAGCATATCTAGATTATGGTTTAAATGGTTTTTTGTTCTATCTAAAATAGCTTTTCTCCTACNTTGTTCAAGAATACGTGAAGCAACCCAGTCACTTAAATATGCTACATTAATCACAGTAAAATCATGAAAAGACCATGCCCTTTCAATATAAGACTCGGATCCTACGCTCCAGCCCATTCTAAGTCCAGGTAGGCTATATGCTTTTGATAGACCTGCATTCACAATTGTTTTATCTGTAGCTCCTGCAAAAGATCGACACTCCNCTCCATCTAACTCAGCACCTCTATACACCTCGTCAGATAGAAGCCAACAGTCTCTNTCTTCTGCTAAGGCTATCACTCTATCCATAATTTCACTGGACATTACANCACCNGTNGGGTTATTGGGGTTACAGACTGCAATCATTTTTGTTTTTGAATTTATCAGATTTTCGAGTTCATCCGGGTCCCACTGCCACCCTAGCTCTTGTCTTATTGGCAAAATATTCACCTTAATTCCAAAGCTTCTAGCAAGATGAAAAATCTGTAAATAATTAGGAACCATATAAATTATTTCATCACCAGAATCCAACTGAGTCATCACGGATAAGAAATTCGCTTCTGCAGATCCAGATGTAATCAATACATTTTCTTTAGAAAATTGGTTTCCATATATGTCTGCGACCCTTTGCCTTAGTTCAGGTGTTCCATTTGTATAACCATAAAAGAGCTCAGTATGCAAAATTTCCTTTTGCTCCTCCTCAGTTAATATTTCTGATAGNTTTAAGGGGTGTACCCCACTCTCTGATAGATTAAAATCAACCTCATTCTCAAAAAGAGACTGATTTCTTTCCAGCTCAAATTGTTCAAATTTCATTTNGTTTTCTCCAAGTACGATTCAAAAACTGCTGNCGCAATCTGCACATCCTGTACAGCGACACCNGTTAAATCAGCTATTGTTATGTGCTCTCTATTTTTTCTACCTATACTTTTCCCTGATAGAATGTGACCTAGCTCACAAATTTGTTTTGTTTTTATTTCTNTTGCTGATAAAGCATAGGAAATTTCACCACGTTCTAAACACTGAATAATACTATCCGCTACTACTGTGTTTGCCAGCCCGAGAACCCCATTCCCCAACTCTCTTTTTCCTATTGCATCTGCGCCTACTGCTGTAATATGAGTTCCGGGTTGTAAGTCATCTTTAAAAATAATGGGATTCTTGCTTGCAGTGGTAGTAATGATAAGATTGCATCCTTTGCATACATCTTTGGCATTTGTTTGAATAGATACGGTAAAACCTTTTTTTTGCATGTCTTTNTTATATTTCCTTACTTTATCTAAACTCCTTCCCCAAACCATTATGTCCCTGCATTGTGTTATATTTTGAAGATATTCAACCTGGAGCCTTGCCTGAANCCCAGTACCTATAATACCAATACATTGTATCTNATTTGNCAACCTAGATGCGCAAATTTGGCCCGCAATCGCAGTCCTAATATCAGTCAATATTGCCTCATCATNAAGAAGGGCTTCNGGCACCCCTGTANTTTGATTNAANAGAAGCATCATACCTTGGCCGTTTGGTATTCCATATTCTTCATTCTTCCAAAACCCTGAGGCTATTTTAATAACGTAATACTTATCTCCTTTTATNTAACCATACTTGATATGTACATCNCCNGGAGGNTCTTTAAATGTAAGTTCTCCTATGGGAGGAACNANNACCTGCCCNCTTGAATAAGCTATAAATCCTTTTGATATTAAAGAAGAAAGATCAACACCATTTAAAAGGCCTTCAATAGTTTCTCTATTTAAAATATGCAAAATCTGTTTCGTTTTTAAGGATAAAATAATGAAAGAGTTTGTTCGGATGGGCAGCTCAAAATGGATGGTACTGTCTCCTGAACAAGATGNTATGAGCTATTCAACTTATCCTCAAGNTCTGAACTAGTAAAAATGGACCATTCACTATGATCGGGTCCATGGCTATTTCTAAGATCCCAACTAGTATAAATAATCCAATATGCATACTCCTGTAGTATAACACGGTTCCTAATACCTGCTTCATTTATTTCTTCATATTGGTTAACATTATAATATCCAAGTTNGATCGCTTCTTTAGTAAGATTAAAAAGTCTTGAGNCATTTGTCAATCCCCAATTATCTATATCTGTAAAATGAAGACCAATATCTGTAATGTGATGTAAAATATGTTCAACTACTTCCATANCNGGATTAGGTACCNCTTCCATNATNATATCNCATATACTGNACCTATTATTNAATTCCTCCCAGTCACTTTCTTCACTNGGGATGGAGNCTCCAGTCTTCACCATAAAATAAAGGGATGACTGTGTGGTATNTNTAGAGGTTTTTTAACAGTNTNTGCTGCTTTAACGTATCTGTCTCTTCATGAATTGAAAACATCTCACCAATAGTCTGCCCAACTCTCATCATAAAAACATCGGATACATCATCTCTAGATATCAGAGTAATACCACAAACAGTAAGTTTCTTAGTAAATGGTGGATATTCATCGGTTTGAATAATAGACGNCATCTCATAAAGATCANTAGGGATATTTCCAGAAGAATTTTGGTGAACGCAATCCAAAGTTACATTTTCCCCGATAGCGATTTGATCTTGTGAGCATGATCCGATAAAAAGAAAAGCTATAAAATAAAAAAGATTCTTATCTATTTTAGAGATCGTCCCCATTGTAATTCTATCATTGGGACCCAGGTATCAACTAAAAAAAGGAAGGGTAAAATCCTAGATTCAGTGCCAAAAGGATATTNTCCATGNACAAATTTATATCCAGTTANNAATCTAAACGTTTCTGATTTCTCATATATTAATAGAGCTTTATGNTCGAAAGAGTATTCCCCTAATAATTTTGTTATACCTGAATCACTCTTTTTTGTATCCATNCCAGGCAAAATACTAAAGTCTANATCNACAATCGCACTAAGTTTTTCTGTTATACTTTTTTCTAGATCAAATCCAGTATGAAACCCGTAATTATTGTGAAATACGCTCAGCCTATGGTAAAGAAGAGGTANTTCTATATTCACTCTACCGTCTAAATCCTCAAGCGAAAAACCAATATCAAGTCCAGAATTGAATGTTACACCTACCCCTGAAATTATCTTTGTAANAAGCATAGACGCGGATATACCAAGCATTGGAGGAATCTCAAGCATAGGATCGATAAACCCCCCTATACCTTTTCTAGAAACCATGTTGAGAATTGGACGAGGATAATATAAAGACCATCTACTTGCCACATCATAGCCTGAAAGTATATTATGCGACTTTTTTAGAGTCAGGTTTGGCATTACAAAGAACCATAGTGGATATGTGCTATATTCTAATGTTTTGCTATACCCATAGCGAAAAGGCTGAAACAATCCAAATTCGAAACGCTTCTCGGGCAATATGTTAGCTGAATGAGATCCCCAGTTTTGCATATCACCAAAACACATTGAAATTAATAAAAATGTAAAAATTATTTTTCTAAATTTTTTCATATTTATCTACCTCCCAACATAATAACACCGCTTACTGGCATGTGGTCACTTATTTGCCAGGCAGTTTGGTGCGTTCTTGTTGTCCCTTCTACCCAATTTTTGTTTGTGAAGAGGTAGTCCAGTTTTCTGTCATACTTAATATTGTTCAATTCAAAACTAGTGCTAGGAGCATGCGTAAAATGNGAAGGTAGATTAGCATCTNCAGAATCAATTGCTGANCTAAAAGAGTTGTAAAGCGGAACCAAAATATCAGGCTCACCTTCAAAGTGTTCAAAATATGATCCCTGATAGGCTTCATTATTTTCATAATCTTCATCACACTCTACACCNTCACATTTATCNCTCTCGCAAAAATCTGTAACGGAACCGGGCGGAACTGAATTCAAATCACCTCCTGCAACAAAATAATCACCATTATTTTGAATATTTTCCAGTGTTTCTAAATATTTATTTATATGTTTTTGTTTNGTATCATCCGTAGCAAAAGCTGTAGCATGCGTATTTACAGCATAAAAATCTTTTCCATTTTGAGAAAGTCCAGGGAACTTNGCCTTTATGATATTTCTTCTTGCGTATCCATAATTAACTAACGTATCCAAATCTGTTCTCAAACTAAGTTTAATTCTTTCCGCATCAGTGATTTCGTACTTTGAAAGAATAGCGTTTCCATCATGCACCCTCCCCAAGCCATGCGAAAAAACAAAATCTACTTCCCATCTTGTAGCGAAGGCTCCATAGTTAAGGTTTGTATTATCTAANAGAAACTGTACCTGGTCCATGAAACCTGATCGTTTTGATTCAATATCNACCTCTTGGAGTAGTACAATATCGGCTTCCATCGCATTTAAAGAATCCGCAATTTTTTCCATGATTTTTTCTACACTCTCATAGTCTGCAAGAGCCACCTCTCCGCATGAGTCACCAAACCAAGGTAGACGCCCNCAGCCCCAACGTATATTCCAAGTCACAACTTTTAATTGTTCAGGGTTTGAAGTAGGGGNAACAATATTANCCGCTTTATANACTTTTGCGTCTGATATATTGGGAAAAGAGTTAGCAAATGGCTCACACCCAATGTTGAGCATTATAAATATTAAAGGAAAAATTATNTGCATTATTCTCATTATTCTTNAACCAGTTTTAAGATATTTTCAGGGGGTCTCCCTATTACGGCTNTTTCTCCCTTGACAAGNATAGGACGNTCCATAATCTTTGGAAATTTAGATATGGAAACAGCCATTTTATTATGATCGTGGATGATTGTATNTAAGTTGTTTTCTTTAAAATCTTTTTCATTTTTTCTCACGAATTCTCCTGGATTCAAACCTAANTTTTTTGATAATAANAAAACACCTTCTACATCTAATGGGTTTTTNAGATATTCAACCAATGTGTAGTTTATTTTNTTTTCATTCAGAAGCGACACGGCTCCTCTGCTCTTCCCTCATCTGGGATTGTGATATAATATATATTTAGANATATNTTATTTTATAATTAATTTTCACTTAATTTTAATTAATTTTTACTAAATTGACAACATTTTTATTTTCTAAATTTAAATGAAGAATAAATTTCATAAAATACTCTTTCAGAGAAGCAGCTGGGTAATTCCTCTTTAAAATCATTGTCAGAAACATCAAAATATATTGAGTTACCCCAGTTATATCCTGATTGACATAAGGAGTCATAATTCACTTGCTCAAGGAGATTGTTATTAAGCCTTAGATATGAAAAATTAGAATTTTCAAAGATTTGATTTGAGATATTTCCTCCAAGCTGATTATCAAACAAGCCCAAATATACTAGGTTTTTCAAAGTAACAACTTCCATTGGTATCTTACCAATCAATTGATTTTCAAAAAGTGCAATAGATTCAAGTTTATCAGCGCCAGCAATTTCAGGAGGGATACTACCCGTTAGGTTGTTTTTACCTAAACTTAAAAATTTAAGATTTTTTAATTCACCAATCTCGGATGGAATTGATCCCATAAAATTATTATCAAATAAATTCAGATATCTTAAATTCTCTAAATTGGAAACTGATTCACTTATGTTTCCTGAAAACCTATTACTACTAAGGTTAAGATGTGTAAGATTTTTAAGAGTGAAAATTTGATGCGGTAGGGATCCATCAAAATCATTATTCGCAAACCAAATCTCTTGAATGGCATTAGCCTTATGAATATCTGCAGGAATTTTACCACTAAATTGATTTTTACTAATATTAAGCACTCTAAGTTTTCTCAAACCCCACAATTCTTCTGGTATATCTCCAGTTAAAAAATTACTTTGTAAAAGTAGGATCTCCAGATTTAGAAGTTTTCCAAATTCAGGTGGTATCGTTCCAAATAATTTCTTATTTGTTAAATCTATTTTTCTTGTTTGTACAATAGAGTATTCCTCATCCCAGATTTTGACCTGATAATCTCCTTTGATAACATTACTATAGGATTTAAGGCCCCAATAGTCTTGTGTCACAACTTGATAGAAATAAACACTGTCAAGTGAAAGTACCTGAATCGTATCCTCTCTTGATAAAACATCTTTGACTTTTTCTTTATTTTTCATATCTGCCACACTGGATCTATAAATAGTATATTTTTCAAAATCTTCATCTTTATTCTTTGTCCACTGAATTTTCAGATCGTACCTTCCTTCCATAGTTTGTAAACTGGAACTTTTGGGTGCTTCTACCTCAAGAGTATTACTTTTTCTTTCTCCACTAGTGTGAAGCCTTGTCGTATTCATTACATCAATCCAGAACCAGTTTTCCTTAGTAGGATCAAACTTTTCCAACACAAAATTAGTTTGATTTATATCTCTTGTAACAAGTATTGTATCCGAGTCTTTACCACCTCCTATAGACTGCAATAATCTATAGGAACCAAATTCAACGTCTGCAGATTTTTCCCATTCAATTACCATCTTATAGCGATCATATATTACTGATTGGACTTTTAATCCCCTAGGTGGTGATGGCGGTATTACTGTAGGTGACTCTAGCTTTTTAACAACCGGTTCAGGTGGTGGAAGTGGTGGTGGCGACGGAGCGCTAGCACACCTCCATAAAAACAGAACCATGATGTACCATAAAAAAAGATGTCTGATAAAATTATTACTTCTGAAAATCACGATGACGTTTCATCTCTAGCTCAACCACTAATAGTTAGTGGGCCATCTCTTTAATTTTTATGCGAACAAGACCCAGTTCTCTTAATTGAAAGAGATTGAGAATTAGCAGTATAACGATTGCAGACTTCTGACTGTTTACGATCGATTTAAGTTTTTTCATTTTGTTACAATCTCTTTGTTTATGTTAATGTGCATTTAAGAGTTACTTTTGTTTAAATAAAACTACATTGCAACAATATTAAAAAGGATTATTTTACTTATAAATAGTATTATTTAAACTAAACTGTTCAATCATTTTGTCCAAATTAAGGAAGCTGCACCTAATATACCTGCTTGTCCCTTAGCTAAACCTGACTGAATAAGTTTTATATCTTTCTCTGAACTATTTATTAAATTATGTTTCATTGACTTTCTAGCTGAGGCAAAAATACGTTCCCCAGCATTACTGAATCCTCCATAAAAAATGAAAGCTTCAGGACTTAATAAGTTTGCAAGTAAGGCAAGACCTTGTCCAAGTTTCTCTCCTGTGTAGTGATATATTTTAATTGCAGTCTCATTTCCTTTATCATAAGACTTATCGAGCAAAAACCCATCTATATTGTCTTTACATAAGGTTTGGAGTAGTGTATTTTGAGGATCTTTCTCTAAAAGTTTCTGGATGGTATTTTTGATACCAGTAGCAGAAACATAAGCTTCTAAACATCCTCTGTTACCGCAGTTACATAACCTACCATTAAAATCTATTGATATATGGCCCATTTCCCCAGCAAAGCCATCATGACCATAGAGTAGCTTTCCAGAACTAAATATTCCACTGCCTAGACCTGTTCCCAATGTAACAACAACAAAATCATCCATATGTTTTGCAAGTCCAAAAGATTTTTCACCCAAAGCAGCAGCGTTGGCATCATTTGTTAATAATGTTTCGCAATGCATCTTTTCTTTAAAGAGTGAAACAATATCAATACATCCCCAGCTTAGATTTGGAGGACTTTGAATCATACCAGTATAATGATTCCCATTAGGAGCACCTATCCCAATTCCATTAAGAGAGTATTCTCGATTTTTAGAAAAAAACTCTTTTATTTTATCACCGATTCTTTCGATAAGATCTGAAATTGGCTTAGATCCATTTGTTGGGATTTCATCATGAAAAACAATCGTACCCCCACGTGTAACAAAACCATAAATTGTATTTGTACCACCTATATCAATACCAAGGACAACAGATTTTTCCATACTTTTTTTGGAGAATAAATTTAATTAATTAAAAAGGAAATTAAATATTTGAGCTATATAACCCTAATTTAATTCGGAACCTTGCCTAACTTTCATATCAATTACAGGAAAGGAATTCGGCTCAGGTTCTATAACAACCGTCTTGATTGTCTTGGCTTGTGCTCCATAATTGTCAGAAACTGTTAGCTCAAAGGTATATTCACCAGCTTCACCTTCAAAACTTACTTTCCCTACAAAAGGATTTGGACGAAGTTCAATCTTCGGTCCTGAAATTTGTTGCCAGGTGTACTGAATTTGATCTCCTACATCAGGATCATAAGAAGCTGTTGCATCTAATATCATGGGATATGTTGTTGTAAGAGGTGAATTATCATGCTCTACCATAACTCTTATTTTTTCTCTTTCTTTAATTGCCATTTTTTCTAACAAACTAACTTTAGTAATAATTTCAGGAGACGGTTTGATTTCTTCAACGGCTAGGACAGATGATGAATGATTTATTTCCGACAAAACTTTTCGCTCGTATTCCTTCCATTTTATTATAGAAAAACCTGCAATAAGGATTGCCATTAAGGCAAAAAAATTCCCTGTTTTATTTTTTCTCACATTTACACCAAGATATTTAATCTTTTACAACCAACAAATTTTTTCTCAATTCTTGGACAATAGATTTTTTCAATTGATCATATGCTCTAATACCCGCAGTTCTCTGAGAACCAAAATCTCCACCTTTTACATCTGTAAGGTTGGTCACGAAAAACTCTTGATTATTTTCAGAATCAACAAGAGTTACAGATGCATTCCCATATGAGAAAAAAGGAAAACCTAAATCAACAATTTGCGATTTCACTAAAGTATTAGCATCAATATTTAGATAAAAATCAGGCTTATTATTAACAAATTCAACATAATCACTAAATATTTCTTTAATGACAGGTTCTAAAATTGGACTAATCATTAACTTATTTAAATTCTTTTCTTTTGAGTTAATAATAACCCTTGAAGGAACAGCTGCTATCTTTAACGATCCAAAATCTTTTAAATTAGTTAGTATATTTTTAGCATCTTTGGGATCATCAAAAATTTTAGCATAGTCTATAGAAAAAAGAATTTGATATATTGATTTTTTATATATTGTTCCTATATCATATTCAATAGCACCCTTTCTATCAGAAAAAAAGGTAGCTTTCTTATTATTATCAATAATTTCAATAGGAATTCCATATAACATATTACCAGTATTTTTATCCATCACTTTAATATATAAAATATTATTCCTATCGATAATTGTCCTAATCGGACTTTTTTTAAGATTTGCTTTTATCGAAATCCTGTCGGCGAATTCTTCTTGCTTCTTTCTTATTAATAAAAATAGGTTGTACTTTTGATTTTTATACTGAACTTCAATTGGCTCATCATTAAAAGGAAAGATTTCCTGCCAAGCTTTCTGAATCAAAACTAATGATGCTTTACCAAACTTCTCATCTGACTGAACAACGTAATTAAGAGCTATATCTTTAGCATTATCCCTTAATCTTTTCATTGATTTATAATAACTGTCCTTATTTAATCTTACATAAAAATACACACCAATATCGTTGCTATAACTATCAACAAATTCGAGTTCGGGAAGTAAAAGATTAACTCTGGAATTCATAACAGAAGTCATGACATTATCTATTGATCCATTCACTTCCCTTGTAAAGATATCCAATTCAGAGGAAATATTTATCTTAATCTGAGACGAAACTTCATGAATAGCAGACTCTTTTGCTAACATTTTTGGGTTATTTGAATCAGAATGATTGGCAAATCCAATGCCATGCCAATATTTTAAATCATTTGGCCTATTATCAATCCATATTGGGGGAGATGAAAAACACCCATGTAATAAAATCATTAAAGATAAGGGAGCATATTTTTTAAAATTCATAGAAGATATAT
The DNA here is from genome assembly GCA_002691285.1 of Fidelibacterota bacterium. GTDB lineage: Bacteria > Fidelibacterota > Marinisomatia > Marinisomatales > UBA1611. Next base: position 10,181 of record NZHK01000088.1, read on the forward strand.
ATTTATCTTAAATCTACAATCGTCCGATTTAAGTCTACACCATTAAAAGATGGGGTTTGATCAATAAACCCTGGAGCATAATCAATGTATTTTGGGACAGATCTATACACATAGTCAGTAATTTCATCCAAATTGATAACATTATCACCATTATCTGCTGCCCCAGCAAATCCTTTTAAAAGAGAATACGTAAATATACTATGCTTTTTATCTTCATAAATCTGTGAGGTTTGTCCGTTAGATGATGCACTAAGAATACTAATTTTCTCTGGCAATTTAGGGTAATCCCAAACGGAACCAGAAGATTTCTCAGGGTTAACATAGGTTACATCCATAAATAGTGTAATGGTTTTGATACTATTTAGTATAGACAACTTCACAAGGCTTCCTATCAAATCTTCGATTGGGTATTTTGTAACATGTCTATCATACTTTGCATTCTTTGGAATAAGAAGAGGTTGACCATTAACCCACTCA
>NZHK01000089.1 GCA_002691285.1 Fidelibacterota bacterium
GATCATTTGCTGCAATAACTACTCGACTAAACATTTTGCTATTTATGATATCTGTACAGGCGTTTCTTTTTCCTAAATGAGAACACGGTTCTAAGGTGACATATAGTGTCGCATCCGTAATAGAGCTATCTAGTTTATTTATAGCATTCGCTTCCGCATGTTCTTCACCATAGCATTTGTGATACCCGCTTGATATAATGTTATTATCAACTACCACTATAGCTCCAACCTTTGGGTTGGGAAATACCTCATGATTTGCTTTCGCAGCTTCCTGCAATGCAATATTCATAAAATATTCATCTTTTGTTTTTAATCTAATATTATTTTTCATTTGGATTACGAAAGCATCCGTTTTTTAAAGAAAATTTATTTAATTTAGCTATTAAAATTAGGATAAACATGAAGTTATACGGACCCGATTTTTANAATATTTCTGANTTGTTGACTGATGAAGAGNTNATGATTCAAAAAACNGCTTACGATTTTGTTCAAACTGAATTTATGCCACTNGTNGAAGAGCATTACGAAAAAGGAACTTTTCCTCTAGAATTAGCAACCAAACTAGGAGAATTAGGATTNATGGGATCGTCTTTNCCTATTGAATCTGGAGGATCAGGTGTAAGTAATGTTGCATACGGTCTTATTTTGCATGAATTAGAGAGAGGTGACTCTGGGCTTAGATCTTTTGCAAGTGTGCAAGGGTCTTTAGTGATGTATCCTATTCATGCATATGGATCGGATGAGCAGAAGNATAAGTGGTTATCTGGTTTAGGCGATGGTACTAAAATTGGATGCTTTGGTCTAACNGAGCCAAATTTTGGATCAAATCCTGGAGGGATGGCAACACGNTGTAAAAAAGATGGNGATGNNTGGATAATNAATGGAAANAAAATGTGGATCACTAATGGTTCCCTTGCTGATGTTGCNGTAGTTTGGGCACGAGATNAGGAAGGTNTNGTAAGAGGATTTTTGCTCGANAANGGTATGGAAGGATTTACCTCTAGTGATATACATGGTAAGCTTAGTNTACGGTGNTCAGTTACTTCAGAATTATCCATGTCGGACGTACGNGTTCCTGATTCCTCTCGNTTACCAAATATTGAAGGACTTAAGGGTCCACTGGGTTGTCTTACTCAAGCNAGGTATGGAATTGCATGGGGAATGGTTGGAGCTGCAGTAGATAGTTATAATGTTTCNCTCGATTANGCGAAAGAAAGAAAACAGTTTTCTAAACCNATNGCAGGTTATCAGCTNACCCAAGCAAAGTTNGCAGAAATGGTTACAAATATTACTCAAGCGCAACTTCTGGTTTACAGGCTTGGAAGATTAAAAGATGAAGGAAAGATGAACTTCCAACAGGTATCTATGGCAAAACGCAATAACTGTACAATGGCTAGGGAAATTGCAANAATGGCTAGAGANATTCTTGGTGGNAATGGAGTAACNATAGATTATTCTCCAATAAGACATATGGCNAATATTGAATCTGTNTANACCTANGAAGGAACACATGAAATGCATACTCTGATCCTAGGTGAAAACGTAACAGGTCTTTCTGCGTTNGATTCATAAAATAGCANNACTGATATACATTAGATTTAAATTATTTAACAGATAGAATATGTTTTTTGTTGTCGCGCTTACTGTATTCNTACTNATGCATGGGTATGTAGGTTGGCGAATTATTCCNACATTAAATTTGAGCCCCTTNAGTAATACCGTNGCTTATGTATTTACNTTTTTTATGGGTTTTCTTCCACTCTTGCCAATNATTCTTAGAATAAATGGGTATGAATCTAAAGTAATAGATAAAATTTCTTTGATTGGCTATACCAGTTTAGGATTCTTTACTTTATCGTTTACCTTTTTATTAGCCAAAGACTTTTTATTCCAATTTGTATCCTTTNTAAATAATTTTTTTAACGAGNAGCAGATTGTGGATGAATCCAAAAGAGACTTCATTAAAAAGTCTGTCAGTATAGGGATCATAGGTCTTACAGGAAGCGCTACAGCTTACGGATTTTACAATGCAAGAAAAGGACCAAAAGTAATAAAAGAAAATATTTTCTTAAAAAACCTTCCTCCTGAATTTGAAAATTATAAGATAGCTCAAATTTCAGATTTGCATGTTGGCCCTACCATAAAGAAACCATATGTTGAAAAAGTTTTTGATACGATTGCTAATGTAAATCCTGATATGCTTGCAGTTACTGGTGATTTGGTGGATGGGTCCGTTGAAAACCTTAGGTCTGATTTGGAACCGTTTAAGGATATGATTGCTAAAGACGGAACTTTTTTTGTAACCGGAAACCATGAATATTATTCTGGAGTTGATCGATGGTTGGATGAGACGGATAGATTAGGAATGACAAACTTAATTAATTCAAATTCAATAATTGAAAAACAAGAAAGTAAAATTTGTATTGCAGGAATTACAGATTTTAGAGCACACCAAATTAAAAATTCTCATAGATCAAACCCAAAAAAGGCTTTAAATAATGTACCAAATGATATTCCAAAGATANTGTTAGCTCATCAGCCAAATAGTATTTTTTCAGTACATGATAGCGGTGCGGATTTACAAATTTCAGGGCATACACATGGTGGTCAGTTTGTACCATTCAATTTCCCAACTAAGCTAGCAAATGCCTATTTAGCTGGTCTTTATGATCACAATGGTACTCAAATATATGTGAATAGAGGGACTGGTTATTGGGGTCCACCGCTTCGACTTGGAATTCCTTCTGAAATCACACAATTTACCTTAAAAAGACTCACAGTATAAAACAGTAGTATCTATATTATTTTAAGACTAATTATAAAATTAAAAATCATGTATTATTGATGCATGAAAAGAAGAAACTTTTTGCGAACAAGCTTAGTTGGATTATCTTCTCCACTAATTCTAGCTAAGTCAAGAAATTTGAAAATCAATAAAAATAACCCAGTAGTATTATCGACTTGGGATTTTGGCCTTGCTGCTAATGAAGAGGCTATTAAGGTTCTTAATAATGGTGGCAGTTCGATGGATGCTGCAGAAAAAGCAGCAAGACATGCAGAAGCTGATCCGAAAAATAATTCAGTAGGTATTGGAGGACTTCCTGATGAAAAAGGGAAAGTTACCCTTGATGCTTGTGTAATGGATTCAACTGGAAANGCTGGTTCTGTAGCATTTTTACAAAATATTAAACATCCTGTATCAGTAGCTAGAAAGGTAATGGATGATACGAAACATGTAATGTTAGTTGGCGAAGGTGCCCNTCAATTTGCAGTNTCGAATGGCTTTAAAGAAACCAATCTTCTNACACGTAAATCTGAAAAAGAATGGNAAAAATGGCTAAAAACCAGAAGGGAAATGACTCCACACGAAACTCATGATACAATTTCAGTATTAGTTCAAGATGCAAAAGGTGATTTATCTGGTGCTTGCACCACCAGTGGCTGGGCTTATAAAATGCACGGGAGAGTGGGAGATAGTCCAATCATTGGATCAGCTTTATTTGTTGATAATGAAGTGGGAAGTGCCGCTGCTACTGGTTTAGGAGAGGAAGTTATNAAAACGGTAGGCAGTTTTCTTGTTGTCGAAATGATGAGGCAAGGGTACTCTCCAGAAGAAGCATGCAAAGAAGCATTAAATCGAGTTATCAAATTACACAATGGNAATCCGGATTTTCAGATTGGATATATTGCAATGAGGAAAGATGGAGAAGTGGGTGCAGCTTGTCTAAAATGGTCATTTGATTATGCTTTGTTTAAGAATGACAAAAACAAGCTACATAAAACAGAAGGTATGNTAAACTAAATTTGAATCTACATGTTCACTAGATGCTTTTGATGGTTTTGAACAGAATTTTTTTTTTGTAATTTGATCTAAAATTGCATCCCACATCTTTACCCTATTTTCTAAAGAAGTTTTTCCCACTATATAGACTTCATCCCATTTTTTTTGGTCATCTCCACACAACTCAATAAGCATTTTATGAGAAATAGGNCCGTGTAGNTCTCCATCAATTTCAATATGTCTGTCAAAGTAATATTTTAATTTTGGGTATTTTGTATTGTCAGGATCGACTTCATTAACTATCGCTATAAACATATCAGGAATGATATCTTCTCTTCCATAGGTAAAAGCTGAAGCAATTTTATGTATTTGTTTTGTTGCAATTATTTCAAATGAGTATTGAACAAAGTTCTTTACTTCATCATGAATGTTTAAACGTTCAATAGAACGTTCGATATTTTTTTCTGATTTAATATTTTTAATTAAAAACTCTATTTCAGTTTTTTGCGCGTTAATTTGGTCCATTGCCTCTAAGTACATTTCAAAGTGACTTTTTGGTTCATTTAACTCATTGAAATCGCTTTCTTCTGCTATAACAATTTCATTTATAAATCGTCTTAGAATTGGATTATTATTTGGTATCCATGGAACAGAAGTACAAGTAAGTCCATTTTGTAGAGATTTGAGTAAAGACATAAAATCCCAAACAGCAAAAATGTGATTTTCCATGAAAATTTTAACATCTTCCAATGAATGTAAAAATTTATATAAATCATGCGACCTGAGTATGCTTCTCAAATCTGACAAGTCATTAGAAATTTTTCTAATGTTAGCATTGTTAGTCATATATAACTTTATGTTAAAAAATGATTAGGTAAAGATAAGCTTTTAACTTCTTATTATTCCAATGCAATAGAACCTATTTAGATTTAAGTATAAACTTGTCTTGAAATTTATTAATGATTTGTATAAGAATTAGTGAGGGATCTAAAAATTTAGATTGCATTGTTTTTTATAAAGATCTATAAAGAGTAAACAGACAAAGTTTTTTATTCACAATTAGTAATATCCTGATCTCCAATATATTCTATTATACAGCTTGGATATGGTGGACAGAATTGATTTTGATTAATGTTGAAATAATTAGTTGATGACCAATTAATATCCAAATCACAGATGCTCATTGGTATCTCACCTGTCAACTGATTACTATATAATTTTAAAAACGTAAGGTTGGTGAGATCACCGATTCCTGCTGGGATCTCACCAGTTAGTTGATTGTTGAATATATTTAAATATTTTAAAGATATTAGGTTATCAATGAATGTAATGCCACCTTCTAATTGATTATACTGTAGATATAGCCTTTCTAGATTTGCAAGATTACCAATCGTAGGAGGGATTTCTCCTGTTAATTGATTTCCTTGTAAAAATAACCTATCAAGATTTGCAAGATTACCAATCGTAGGAGGGATTTCTCCTGTTAATTGATTATTATATATAGAAAGACTTATTAGATTAACTAAATTGCCAACCTCAGATGGAATGGAGCCTGTCAATTCATTAAAAGATAAATTCAAATAGGTAAGATTAATTAACTCAAAAATTTCATAAGGGATTGAACCTGTTAATCCGCTCTTGAATAAATTCAATTCCGTAGTTTGTTCTATTGAAAAAAATTGTCCGAAAATTTCAACATAACCTTCAGGAACTTCACAATTAGTGAGGTCTTGTTCTTCAACATAATCTTCCATACAAACTGGATATGGTGGACAAAATTGATTATTTGCTAGTTCAGGATTCACATCTCCTTGATTACAAATTTCATTAGGAATAATTCCCGTAAATTGGTTATTACTTAAGTCTAAATATGAAAGATTGATAAGGTTACCGATCTCCGCTGGTATTTCTCCCATAAGCTGGTTATCTCCTAAATCCAATGTCGTAAGATTAATTAATTCCCCGATTTCCGGAGGAATTGGACCAGATAGTTCACTATCATTTAAAATCAAAGTGTAGGTATTTTTTGTTGAATAAGATTCTCCCCATAATTCAATAAAACATTCATTTGGATTTTGTTCTCCAATCTGATCAATAGTACAGGCTGGGTAAGGAGGGCAAAATTGATTATTTGCTAGTTTAGGATTCACATCTCCTTGATTACAAATTTCTTCAGGAATAATACCTGTAAGTTGATTATTTTGTATGTTTAAAGTAGTAAGATTAATTAGATTATTGATCTGAACCGGTAGCTCTCCTGAAAGTTGGTTATTACTTAAGTTTAAATACGAAAGATTGATAAGGTTACCGATCTCCGCTGGTATTTCTCCCGTAAGCTGGTTAGTTCCTAAATCCAATGTCGTAAGATTAACCAATTCCCCGATTTCGAAAGGAATGGAACCAGAGATTCCACTATTATTTAAGCTCAATGTGGTAGTATTCTCTATCGAAAAAGATTCCCCCCATAATTCAATGAAACATTCATTTGGATTTTGCTCTCCTATCTTGTCTATAGCACAGACTGGATAAGGAGGGCAAAATTGATTATTTGCTAGTTCGAGGTATAAATTTTCTTGATTACAAATTTCTTCAGTAATAGTGCCTGAAAATTGATTGTCACGTAAATCTAAAATAGTAAGATTGGTTAGGTTCCCAATTTCAGGAGGTATCTCTCCTGTAAGCTGATTGCCGTGTAAATCTAAAGTAGTAAGATTGGTTAGGTTACCAATTTCAGGAGGTATCTCTCCTGCAAGCTGATTGCCGTGTAAATCTAAAGTAGTAAGATTGGTTAGGTTACCAATTTCAGAAGGTATGGGGCCAGATAGTTCTTTATCATTTAAAATTAGTATAAAGGTGGTTTCAATTGAATAAGATTCTCCCCATAAATTGACAGGTGGTTTTTGCTCATATAAAAGGTCAGCACATCCCAAATGTCCTAAAATTGTTATGATTATGAATGAGTAAAGTTTTCTCATGTTAAATTAAGCTTACAAAAACTTAATCTAAATTTAATAACAATATTAGTTTTTTAATTTAGATTGTAAATACGAAAGTGAATATTTAAATATTACCAATAGACGAAAGCTAATATTTTTCTTAGCCTTACCTTAATGTAATAGAATTAAATAAAATTTCTTTTGCATCAATTTGAATAATTGCTCTACCATCGTTATCTAATCCCTTGAATATTCCATTTTGATTAATGCCATCTTGGTTAAAAGAAACAGATTCATTGATATGGTTACAATAATTTTTCCAAATTGGTAAGGATGAAGGTAAGTTATAAAGGAGTCTTTCAAAGTAAGTCGCAATAATAGCGCAAAGTAGTTCACGTTGATTTGATTGATTTGTTTCAATTGCCAAAGATGTTGCGGATTTTGATAATGTGTCAGGGAAGTCGTTATTAGTTTCATTAACATTTAAACCAATTCCGATAATCATTTGTTTAATACAATTATTTTTAATTCGAGTTTCGCATAAAACTCCGCCACATTTTTTGTTATTAATTAAAATATCATTTGGCCATTTTAGTTTTGGGTTTCCACCTCGATTCTCAAGGGCTTTTGCAATAGCTGCTCCAGCAGCAATTGGGATTAATAATCCATCCTGAATTGAGATTGATTGTTTTAAAATTATAGACATTGCAAGACCTTTACTAGGACTCATGAACCAGGTATTCCCATTTCGTCCTTTTCCCGATAATTGATTGTCCGTTATCACAATTGTTCCATGGGTAATGTCTTCTAAATCTATTATCTCCCATGCTTCTTTATTCGTGGAATCTATTCGCTGATAATATTCTATCTGTTTACCTAGTTCTTTAGTACGCAAATTTGTTTCTATTAGATTTGTAAATATCATGTTTTATAAAAAAAGGTATCTGAGTTCTATGTAAGCTAGTACCATTGCTAAAAATGTGCCTGCAATTAATTGGGCGTGATTATGCGCTTTTAATTTTATTCTGGAAAAATATACTAAAATAATAATTACTGTCATCAAAAATAAATTATTACAACCAGAAAGTAAAAGTGCAACAAATGGTCCTCCCAATCCGATCATATGAATTGATATTTTCCAATACCGAGTGATTAACCATGTTACAGCAGTATTGATTGCGTAACAAAACATTAGCCCTTGAACAATATTTGATGCATCAAAATATTTTAGCAGAACAAAGGCAATTGAATTAAACAGACTAGACATCATCAATAATTCTAAACGCTGTTTTCGTATAGGAGCTTCAAAGGATGAAATCTTACCTATTTTTTTAAAATATAATATTGAAGAAAATGGAAGTATCGATGAAAAAAATACGGCAATTAAAAAAAATAAATAGTTGTTAATATTATGATCATTGAAAATAAGAATGTAAAAAACAAAAGGGGAGACGACTAAAGGATTAAATATTACAGATATTGTTTTTGCAATATGTTTATACATAAGAACTAATACTCGCCAAAAACCAGCCTTAGAGTATCAGATATCTCACCTAATGTGCAATTATTTTTAACACAGTGAATGATATCAGGCATAATATTTTCATCACCTTTGGCAGTTATTTGCAACTTTTTTAAGGATTCATTTACTTGAATGTTATTTCGAGTTTTTTTGAACGTGCTAAGTCCTTTTATTTGTTTTTCAACTTCAACAGGATCAATGTTTTGTAAACTGTTGATATCTTCATCTTCGCCTTCGTCTTCAAATTTATTTACACCAACAATAATTTTTTGGTTGGAGTCAATATTCTTCTGATATTCATATGCACTATTAGATATCTCATGCTCTACAAAACCATTATTGATTGCTTCAATTGCACCACCCATAGAATCAATCTTTCCAATTAATTCAGTAGATGCATTAAAAAAATCTTTTGTCATTTTTTCTATGACATAACTTCCACCAAAAGGATCAGGATGATCTATAACACCACTTTCATATGCAATTATTTGTTGGGTTCTTAAAGCTGTTTTGGCAGAATCTAAAGATGGTAGAGCTAGCGCTTCA
>NZHK01000090.1 GCA_002691285.1 Fidelibacterota bacterium
GGATTATGGGATAAATGTAAGTCTTGCCATGAAATTATTTATTGCCCAGAATTAGAAAAAAATTTATTTATATGTCATCATTGCGATCATCATTTTAGAGTTAAACCAAGTTTTTATAAAGATTTACTTCTGGATAAAGGTACAGTCAAAAAATACTTTAGAAATTTAAGTTCTGTTGATTTTTTGAAATTTAAAACTGACAAGAGTTATAAAGACCAGATACGCCAAGCAAAAGAAAAAACTGGAGATATAGATGCAATTAAAGTCTACGGAGGAGAAATAAATAAAAATCCTGTAATCCTCGGGGTAATGAATTTTTATTTTATTGGTGGCAGTATGGGGTCTGTTATTGGAGAGATTGTATCAAGATCTATAAAAATTTCCGGTGATAAGAAGTTACCTTTTATATTGATATGTTGCTCTGGCGGAGCTAGAATGCAGGAAGGTGCAATCTCACTTATGCAATTAGCAAAAACTACAAGTCAACTAGCAAAATTTTCTAAAAATGGCGGACTGTATTTACCGATTTTAACTGACCCGACAACAGGGGGAGTTACTGCTAGTTTCGGTATGCTTGGCGATCTTATTTTTGCTGAGCCTGGTGCATTGATTGGATTTGCTGGGCCCAGAGTTATCAAACAGACAATAGGACAAGATCTACCTGATGGATTTCAACGATCCGAATTTTTGTTAAAGAAAGGCTTTATTGATCACATTATGCACAGAAAAAACATGAAGCAAGAAATTTCAACATTAATTTCTATGTTTTCATGAAACCTGAAATCTTAATTGTTAATGATGATGGAATTTATTCCTCTGGAATTCAAGCATTGGCAGATGCTATGGTCAAGATTAGTAATGTTACTATTGTAGCTCCAGATAAAGAGCAAAGTGGTAAAAGCCACTCCCTTACATTAAATGATCCTGTTCGATTAAAATCTGTTAATTTAAAGAAAGGGCTAAAAGGATGGGCGGTAACCGGTACACCCGTTGATTGTGCAAAAGTTGCAATTAAAAATATTTTCAATATAAAAAAACCTGACTTGGTTCTTTCAGGGATCAATTTAGGTGCTAATTTAGGAAAGAATTTGATCTATTCAGGCACAGTTTCAGCAGCATACGAGGGTACGATACTAGGTATCCCTTCAGCAGCTATTAGTTTAGATTCATTCAAAGGAAAAAATTTTACAGTGGCAAAATATGCGGCAACTATAATCGCTAACCATTTATTAAAACATAAATTACCCAAAGGAACTATGTTGAATGTTAATGTTCCTAATATTAGTAAAAAAGATCTAAAGGGATTTCTTGTTACTAAACAAGGAAATCAAAGTTTCGCAGATACTTACGAAAAAAGAATTGACCCAAGAGGTAATTCATATTTTTGGATTAAAGGTAAAATGATTAATGATGATCCTTGTGCTGAAACCGATGGACAAGCAGTTTTAAGTGGATATATTAGTATTACTCCAATTCAATTCACTCTAACCAATGAGCCATATATAAATCAATTAAAAAAGAAAATATTACATGAATGACATTAAAAAGGGAGGGGTTGTAATTATTGATTTTGGATCTCAATACACAAAATTAATCGCTAGAAGAATTAGGGAAAACTTAGTTTTTTCTGAAATTTTGTCGCCAGAATCAGAAATTCATACAATAATGAAAAACTCCCCTGCTGCAATTATTTTATCAGGTGGGCCAAAAAGTGTAAATGATAAATCATCACCAAGTATTAATGAAGCATTATTGCAAGTTGATATCCCAATTTTAGGTATATGTTATGGTTTACAGTTACTTGTGCAGGGATATGGGGGTAAGATAGAATCTGAAGGAAATGGAGAATATGGTTTTGCAACTGTAGACATAAAAGATAAAAGTACACTTTTTGCAGGTTTTGATAACTTTTCTAAAGTATGGATGAGTCATGGAGATAGAGCGCTTAATGTTCCAATCGGATGGAATTTATTAGCTGAGTCCTCAAATGGAATCATTGCTGCGATTTCAAATAAAAAGCAAAATAGATTTGCTACTCAATTTCATCCAGAGGTAAGCCATACGGTAAATGGGAATCTTATTATACATAATTTTTTATTTAAAATTGCTCAATGTCAACCAAATTGGACTCCTGAGAACTTTATAAGTAATAAAATTCAGACAATTAGAAAACTAATTGGTGGTAATCAAGTATTAGTTGGAGTAAGTGGTGGTGTTGATTCTTCTGTCGTTGCTGCATTGATTAAGAAGGCAGTCGGAGATAGAATGCATGCTGTACTTATCGATCACGGACTAATGAGGAAAAATGAAGCAGAGGAATGTAGCAAATTTCTTAAAAGTGGTTTAAGTATAAAAATTAATCTTTATGATGAATCAGAAGCATTTTTTTCCAAACTTAAAGGTGTCACTAATCCAGAAAAGAAACGAAAAATTATTGGGAAACAGTTTATCGATTCATTTGATCGAATTTCTAATAAGCAAGATAATATTAAATTTTTAGCTCAGGGAACATTATATCCAGATGTAATTGAAAGTGGCGTAAGTAATAGTAATACGGCTCATGTGATAAAAAGCCACCATAATGTTGGTGGTCTTCCGAAAGAAATGAAATTTCAATTAATTGAACCTCTTAGAGAATTATTTAAAGATGAAGTACGGCTTGTAGGATATGAATTAGGTTTGGACAGGTTGCTAGTTGACCGGCACCCTTTTCCTGGACCTGGATTAGGCGTGAGAATTATTGGGGAGATTACACCAGAGCGAGTAAAAATCCTTCAAAATTCAGATAAGATTTATATTGATATATTGCACGAAGACAACTTGTACAACGATATTTGGCAAGCTTTTGCAATTTTGGTACCTGTAAAAACTGTTGGAGTAATGGGAGATCAAAGAACCTATGAAAACCTAATAGCATTGCGAGCAGTTACTAGCGAAGATGGTATGACAGCAGATTGGTTTAAGATGCCAAATAAAACCCTTCAAAAAATATCAAGTAAGATTATAAATAACGTCAAAGGTGTAAATCGTGTTGTATATGACATAACTTCAAAACCACCTGGCACGATAGAATGGGAATGAACTCTTCAAAATTAGATTTTGTATAAAATAATTTAATTTGAGCTTTTTATATACAGTCAGAAATAATTTTTAATCAAAACTAATCTTTTTTAGTAGGAATATATTTTTATTAATCATTAAATCTATTTTGGATATTTAAAACTCAAATTATTGTGTGGTTTAATTCAAAAAAATAAAATTTGTTGTAAATTCCATGACAATGAAACCTTTTTGCATTTTAAGTCTAATATTATTCACCGTGTCCTTATTTGGTAATTCAAAACCAAAAAATGATGTAATAATCTTTGGTCATAATTATACTGGTGATTTGAAAGANGGTAAAAGGCATGGTAANGGGCAATATATTTACCCAAATGGAGATACATATAAAGGACAATGGTCAAGTGATACTAANGAGGGAGAAGGAACTTTAACTTATAATAATGATAGCTATACGTATATAGGNAATTTTAAAAAAGATTTATTTAATGGATGGGGTACATTATATATNATTGGCGGCGAAAAATATGAAGGCGAATGGGAAAATGGGGTTATGAATGGNCAAGGGACATATTTTTATCCTTTTGGAAATACCTATATAGGTGAATGGAAAAATGGGAAAAAAGAAGGAAAAGGNACTTANNTATATANGTTCGGAGGAAAATATGTTGGAGATTGGGTTAATGATAAAAAACATGGTGAGGGTTTTTCAATGGATGGGCAAGGAAATAGTTATNAAGGTGANTTTTTNGATGGTGAAATGGANGGTGAAGGTACATACACTTTTAAAAGTGGTAATACATATGTAGGTACATTTGTAAAAGGTAAAAAGCACGGAAAAGGTATTTTTACCTACGAAAATGGCGATAGTTATGAAGGAGAGTTCCGTTTTGGAAATATGGAAGGACAAGGCATATATAATTTTGCTAATGGGAATGTATATCATGGTGAGTGGAAAGAAGATAAAAGCCACGGCAAAGGGAAATATATTTTTAAAAACGGAAATACTTATATAGGTGATTTTTCAAACGGGCAAGAAGATGGTAAGGGAGTATATACTTATTCTAATGGAGAGAAATATGAAGGAGATTTTAAAAGTGGGAAAAGAACCGGACTCGGAACGTTTTCTTTTAAAAATGGGAACACATATGAAGGTGAATTTTGGAATGGAGTGAAAAATGGAATAGGAACTTTTAAATATCCAAATGGTAACATTTATGAGGGTGAATGGAAAGATGATAATAGACATGGACAAGGCACGTTTTCTTATGTTACTGGTGCATCATATAGCGGTGAATGGAATAATGGATTAATACATGGTTATGGGATTTATAATTATGTAAACGGAGATATTTATGAGGGAGATTTTGTTTTAGGGAAAATGGATGGTTGGGGTTTTTATAAGTTTAGAAACGGAAATGAATATCATGGGCAATGGGAAGAGGATAAGATGGAAGGAGAAGGAATTTATACCTCNGCAATTGGCAATCATTATGAAGGAAACTTTTCTGATGGAAGGTTAGATGGGCCAGGATCTTTTCGATCATATTTAGGTGAAACTTATATCGGAAATTGGCTTAGTGGTAGGATGCATGGGCAGGGTTTATATATTTTTGCAAATGGAAGTAAATATGAAGGAACATGGGTAAATGATAAAAGAACGGGTTATGGAGTTTATAACTACGCTAATGGTAGTGTTTATGAAGGAAATTTCAAAAATGGGAAACGTGAAGGGAAGGGTAATTTTAAAAAATTAAACAAAGAAATTTATGATGGTGATTGGAAATCAGATAGGATGGAGGGACAAGGTAGTTATTTTTTTGAAAATGGAAACACATATATTGGGAAATGGGTGAATGATATGATGAGTGGAGAAGGTGTGCTAAGTTTTAATGATGGGAAAAAATATAAAGGTTCTTTTTTTAATAATGAAATAAACGGTGAAGGGACTATGTCCTATAGTGACGGAAGGACATTTATCGGAAATTGGATAGCTGGCTTAATGGAAGGGGAAGGTCTTTTTCATGATTTAAATGGAAATAGTTATCAAGGACAATGGAANAATAATAAAATTAATGGNAAAGGNACNTATAACTATTCTAATGGAAATGTATATGAAGGAGAATGGGAAAATGGTTTAAAGGATGGAGAAGGAACTTTTTTAAAAATTAATGGTGATAAATATGTAGGGGGCTGGTCAAAAGATAAGAAAGATGGTAAAGGTACATACATATCAAAAAGTGGGGATAAATATGTTGGTTTATGGGTAAATGATCAGCGTAGTGGAAGTGGAACACAAACTTATGCGAATGGTAGTGAGTATATCGGTCAATGGGAAAATGATTATATAAATGGTAAAGGGGAAATGTTATATGGAACAGGTAGTGTATATGAAGGTGAATGGGTGAAAGGCACTAAGCAAGGTGAAGGGTCATTCATCTCCTCGGATGGAAGTAGGTATGANGGTACATGGGTTGAAAATGCAAGAGATGGTAAAGGGAAACAAATTTTTCTGAATGGAGATATTTATATTGGAGATTGGGTAAGAGGTGTAATGCAAGGCATTGGAGTTTTCACATATTATAATGGAGATAAATATGATGGTGAGTGGATTGAAGGCAACAGAAATGGGAAAGGTATATTTATATCGAATTCTGGTAAATATTCAGGGTATTGGAAAAATGGTAAAAAAGACGGGAAAGGTACCTTCACTGATAAAAATGGAAATAAATATGTTGGAGAATGGAAGAATGACAAAATGCATGGTGAAGGAACATTCACGGATAATCTAGGACATCGTTATTCTGGTAATTGGCATAACAATAAAAGATCTGGAAAAGGGACATATATTTTTGCAGGAAATAAAAAGGATGTTTTGGCTAATCCTGTCTACCTTTATTTTAATGGTAGTAGGTATGTTGGTGAATGGAAAGAAAATAAATTTCATGGAAAAGGATCGTTTAAATATCTTAATGGAGATACATATGATGGAGAATGGAATATGGACAAAAGGGAAGGAAAAGGCCTTTTTGTAAGTAATGATGGTGAACATTATGATGGTGAATGGTTGGGGGATAAAAAAAATGGTTTTGGGGAAATGGATTTTATTAGCGGCAATAGATATGTCGGAGATTGGAAAAATGGCATTATTGAAGGTAAAGGGAAAATGATTTTTTCTAATGGTGATACATTTGAAGGAAATTGGTTAAAAAATCGGCGACATGGTGAAGGCACACAAACCTTTACGACTGGAGAGCAATATATTGGNAATTGGAACCAAGGAATTAGATCTGGGAAAGGTGCTCAAATTTACCTTAATGGAGATAATTATGTAGGTNCTTGGGAAAATGGCAATAGGAATGGTTTTGGAATNTTTACAGATTCTAAGGGGAATATTTTTGAAGGAGATTGGGAAAACAATCTCANGCATGGTAAGGGAGTTCTATTATATAGTAATAAGGATAAATATGAAGGCGATTGGGAAAATAATTTCAAGCATGGGAAAGGTAAAATTGTTTACGCTAATGGANATATTTATGATGGTGAATGGGCTAATGATAAAAAAGAAGGTTATGGAAAATTAAGGATAATAATTAATGGTATAGAATATCTGGGCTTTTTTAAAGATAATTCTTATCACGGTAACGGGACTTATAAAACGGCGATAGGTGATTATTATAAAGGTGATTGGAAACAGGGTAAAAAAGAAGGAAATGGAATTTATGTTTCATCTATTGGTGACAGATATGAAGGGTCTTGGAAGAATGACATGAAACATGATTATGGAAAATATGAATTTGCTGATGGTGATAGATATGAAGGTTTTTGGAAAAATGACAAAATTATNGGAAAAGGTATATATGAATTTGCGAATGGTGGTAGATGTGAAGGAAATTTTTTGGATGGGAAATTGAATGGAGACGGTTTNTTTCACTTCTCAAATGGTGATAAATATAAAGGTGCTTTCAAAAANGGGAAGAGGGAAGGTTTTGGTNTTTTTACATTAACTGATGGGGGAAAATATTCCGGAGAGTGGTATAATGATAAAATTAGTGGACAAGGCATATATGAGTTTTCTAATGGAAATACGTATGAAGGCATGTTTGATGATGGTGTTATGAACGGTCAAGGNAGTTTTTCATTTAAAAATGGAAATTTATATATCGGNGAGTTTAAGGAAGGTAAGAGACATGGTNTGGGGGTTTTNACCTATAAAAATGGCAATAAGTATGTTGGTGANTTTCNTAATGGTAATATGCATGGTCAAGGAACTTTTACTTATCCGAATGGTGATAAAAGAGTTGGTGTATGGGAAGATGGAAAGCCGATTGAATAATTTAATATAATATGCAAATAAAAAAATTTTCTTATTTAATATTTCCATTAATACTATTCATAAACTGTTTTGGCTTAAAATTCCAAAAAAATGACATTACTCCCAATGATTGGAGTGAAAAATCAATTCGTATAGCAAACCTTGAAGATTCTTATAAAAGGAAACACCGTTTCAATAAGGTTTTTTCTAAATTTTCTTCAAAAAGATTTATTCCATATTACAGATTTATTGATAAAACTTTTAGTATTGTAGGGTCATACAATCAAGGTGATGAAAATTATATTATCATCAAAGATAAAAATGGTAAATTTTTCAAAATATCTCAAAAAAATAAAAAATATAATAAGGATCCTATACTAAATTTTTTGGTATTTGAAGAAAATTTTGAAAATGCAAAGCAACTTATCGATACAAAAATATGGTTGAATGATGTGTGGGATGCAGAGAACTTTATTACAAAATTTCCAAACTCTTTTTACACCTTCCAAAGTGTTGAAGTCAAAGATGTTATTGGATTTCAAAATTCTGATATTGGATATCCAATATGGTTGAAGGTTCTAACTGAAAAGGGAGAAGATGCTATTGTAAGATATAATCAACAGGGAGTAAGAGTAGGCATCAAAGACCATTATTTTACAAGTGATCCTTTACCTCTTGAATGGGGAACAAAAATTCTTCAAAAAATCAAAAATAGGAAAGCAGATATTGGAATGTCTTCTAAGCAGGTGCGGATAGCCATCGGTTACCCAGATGAAATTAATAGTACTTCAAGTCGTCATGGGGTAAGTGAGCAGTGGATATATTTTTTGTTAAATAAAAAAAACTATTATCAATTTGAATATGATAAATTAGTTTATATCAATAATTGAAATAACATATAATAAGAAGCATATTGATTACCGCTAAATAAATGATGAAAATAAAAACATATTTTTTTTATTTCACGATATTCTATCATTCTTTTGCTGTTTCAAAAAATTATTATAAAAAATTTGAAGAAGCTCTTCAGTATTATAAGGAAGA
This sequence comes from Fidelibacterota bacterium, assembly GCA_002691285.1. Lineage (GTDB taxonomy): Bacteria > Fidelibacterota > Marinisomatia > Marinisomatales > UBA1611. Next base: position 8,420 of record NZHK01000090.1, read on the forward strand.
ACGTTTTAGGTTATCAGAAAAAAAATTTAGAATCATTCTTGAAAAGGAAAGAGATTATAAAGACCCGGCTTCCCAACTTTTTATAGCAAAATCTCAAGCTCAACAGGGCTTATGGAGCAATGCTAGGAGAACATGTAAAACTCTTTTAACTAAATACGAAAATTCACCCTACGAAGTAAATATATATACACTTTTAGGTGATTGTGCATTTAATGAAGGTAAAATAACTTCAGCATTTCAAAATTATTTAAAGGCTCGAAAACTCATTGATAATTTGACTTACAAGAATGAAGTCGATCAAAGGTTATATAATTGTATTGGGCTGGGGTTATCTGAAGAAAAAATTGAAGGTATGTTGTTTCGAGAAAGGAATAATTTTAATCGTGCAATAATTAATTTAGCACGGTGTTACCAGTCATGGGTTAATGGTAATAATTATACTATGAAATCTATGATTAAAGAGATTGATACTTACTTTTTGCCAGGAAAATTTTCAAATATTTTTGGAGAACTAAAAAAATCTGCAGATCAAATTTCAGCGCAGCCTATTACTTTTGGAGTAATTATCCCTTTATCTGGTTTTAATAAAAAATTAGGTGAGAGTTACTTATTAGGTCTTGTGGAATCATTTAAATCATCCAATATTCGTTTTATAATCTATGATAGTAAAGGAAAAGGCGCTAATGCTCTCAAAATTGCCAAAAATATTTATGGGAATAATTTAATTTCTGGAATTATTGGCCCTTTAACTAGCGATGAAGTTTTCGCTCTATCTGGTTCGATGCTTGAAATTCCTATCTTAATTCCTAAACTTACTCCAGTCAATATTCCCGCGTTAAATGAAAATTTATTCTTCCTTACACCCTCCATGAAAACATTAGCAGAAAAAACTGCCCATCTAATGATAAATGAGTTAGGATATACTTCAATCGCTATTTTATCTCCTGGGTATGGTGAGCATAAATTAAATACAGATTATTTTATAAAAGAATGCCATCAACTTGGAGTTAGCCCTGTTGCTATTGAATGGTACGTTGAAGCCCCTTTAGACTTATCCAGGCAGTTAAGTAGTATAAGGCAAAAGGCTTGGCAATTAATTCCTAATGAAGATATTCAAGAGAATATGATTAATTTAGAAATTGATAGCTTAGATGCTTTATTTGATGTAGATGTACAGGATTTTTTTTCTTTACCAAATGAAGACAAAGAAAAAATGGATAAGAGAGATTCTTCAAAGGTAGAGTTAGAAACTATCCAGGCATTATATATTCCAATTGGTGAGGATGAGTTAACATATATTGGAACTCAATTACCATTTTATAACCTCAAAACAAATATTTTTGGAAATCAGAATTGGTTAAATATGAAACTATTAAATCAAAATGTAATCGGTCCTCATGTTCAAGGACTTCGTATAGTATCAGATTTTGCATCTACTATTATTAATGAAAAAGATGATTCAAGTATAAATTATTACAATATGGGATATGAGCATGTAAATTTTTTGGAACAAGTATTAAAAAATACTTTTTTTAACCGAAAACAGTTAGCACAAAAATTAAGAAATCAAAAAGGATATTTTGGAGATAATATAACTATTGGATTTACTGGACCTAAAAAGAATGAAAATGGATCAGTTCAAGTCCTTCAATATCAAAATCAAAAAATAACAGTAATTGGTACATTTGAGGGGCAGTCATACCGAAAAAGCATTCCTTGAATTTTATTTCCTATGTTTCCAAAGATTAGTAATAAGACTATAAAAATAAAATTTTTTTCTAAAAAATTCTTTATCCAAAATAATATAGATAAACTAGATCTTTCCTTATTTAAAGAATTTGATCAAAAACACTTTCTAATACCAAAACAAACCCATTCAAAAAATATATTTTTTTCCAATAGCCCTGGACAAATAGATAACTGTGATGGTGTCTTTACTTCCAACCCAAGAGTTGTTTGCTTTATAAAAGTAGCGGATTGCATGCCTATTTTTTTTGCTCACAAATCTATATCGTTTTATGGAGTTGTTCATGCTGGATGGAAAGGTTTGACAAAAGGTATTCTGAAAGGCACCTCAATTTTTTTCACAGAACATAAACTTAAACTTAATGAAATTGATATTTATATAGGCCCATCTATCCAAAAGTGTTGTTTTGAGGTTTCTAAAGATATAATTGATAAATTTCCTTCTTGGTCCATAAGACCAAAAAAATCAGGGAAATTCATGGTCAATCTTCAAAAAATTGCTTACGAAGAATTAAAATCAATTGGTTTTGATAAAAAAAGAATTAAAATCAACAGTGATTGTTCATTTTGTAAAAAAAATAATTATTATTCTTATAGAAGGGATGGGGAAAAGACTGGACGAATGATAGGAGTTATAACTAGTGAGGCATAAGGTATGACCTTATTTGAAGCAATTGTTTTAGGTATTGTTCAAGGGTTAACGGAATTTTTACCTATTAGTAGTTCTGGACATTTAGTTTTAATGCAACATCTTTTAGAAATTGAGGGCAATGGTAATGAGTTCGAAGTATTGGTTCATCTTGGAACTCTTGCTAGTATTTTGGTAGTATTTTCAAGTGACATAAAACTATTATTTTTGGATTTAAAAACAAAAAAAAACCAATCGTATATTTTCCATCTATTTCTTGCGAGTCTTCCAGCAGCTATAGCTGGAATCTGGTTTAAAGATTATTTTGAGTTACTGTTCGATGATTATTCCATCGTAAGCAAAGCATTATTATTTACGGGTTTAATTTTAATTTCGTCCTATTTTTTTAAATCTAGAAATAAAAAACATAATATTATTTCATCAATATTAATTGGTTTTTTTCAAGCTTTGGCAATTACTCCAGGTATTTCTAGAAGTGGAATGACTATCTCTTGTGCTTTATTAATGGGAATTAATGCGAAAGATGCAGCAAGATTTTCATTTTTGATGGCAATACCAGTAATAAGCGGGGCAGGTTTTTTAACTTTTATAGATTCCTATAACAACTTTTCTATTCCGATAGCAATAGGTTTTGCTGCATTACTGAGTTCGTTCCTTATTGGCGTTTTAGCTTTAAAATGGCTTTTGAACTGGCTAGGAAAAGGAAAATTTCATTACTTTGGAATTTATTGCATTTTATTGGGCTTACTTATAATGATTAACTAGAATGGGTTTAATTGGTGTAATATTTATTATGTATCTGATTCTTCTTCTAGGAATTGGAATCAGAACATTTAGATATAATAAAACTCAGGAGGATTACTTATTGGCAGGTAGGTCATTAGGTCCATGGGTCACTGCATTTTCAGAAAGGGCATCGGGCGAGTCAGCTTGGCTATTATTAGCTTTACCTGGTGCAGCCATAGCGATAGGTCTTGGAGAGTTTTGGTCAGTAATTGGTATTGTAATAGGAATAATTTCTTCATGGCTTCTTGTCGCAAAAAAAATTAGACAAGAGACTGAAAAATATAATGCTCTTACCATCCCTGATTATTTTCATAAAAGATATAAAGATGAATCCAATATAATCAGGTTGTTTTCAACAGCTATAATAGCTTTTTTCTTTCTTTTCTACGTATCTGCCCAATTTCATGCTTCAGGAAAAGTATTAAATACACTTTTTAATATTGATCAGGTTTATGGAATTATTATTGGGGCTACAATAATCATATTATATACTTTGCTTGGTGGATTCTATGCTGTTGCTTGGACAGATTTTATTCAAGGTATCCTTATGATTTCAACTCTGATAATTTTGCCTCTTGTTGGTTTTTTTGAGATCTATAACAATAATATTTCCATCCCTAGAATGCTAGAATCAGCTTCTGTTGTATTTGGTAATAGTAACTCTTCTTTTTTCATGGGTAGGGATGGTATATTAGCTGTTGTTACAGTTCTAGGCGGTCTTAGCTGGGGATTAGGGTATCTAGGTCAGCCACATTTGATAATTAGATATATGGCTATTAGAGATGCAAAAGATATAAAAATTGCTAGGAACATAGCTATTGCTTGGGCAGTTCCAGGAGTTTTTGGTGCTTTTATGGTAGGAATTATATCCTTGGCTTATTTTGGGCCTGATTATTTTCAAATCAATGATCCTGAAAAATCGATGCCATTATTAGCTACTGCATTATTGCATCCCGTTTTAGCTGGATTGTTTATTTCAGGAGCTGTTGCTGCGATGATGTCAACAGCTGATTCTCAATTATTAGTATCAACCTCTGCGATAACAGAAGACTTTTTCCATCAATATATGAAAAAAGACCTATCGGAAAAAGACCTCCTGTTGTTAAATAGAATTATGATATTAATCCTTGGTTTTATTGCATTTGGAATCGCAATTTACTCTCAGGTTGTTGGTAATAATATTTTTGGTGTGGTTAGTTATGCATGGAGTGGCTTAGGATCAGCATTTGGACCAGCATTAATTATGACATTGTGGTGGTCAAAAACAACTCGTAAAGGTGTGATAGTTGGAATGATCGTTGGCTTCATTACGACTATTGTATGGTCTAATATTCCAGATTTAAAGGGAATTATCACTGAGAGAGTTACAAGCTTTGTCTTCTCTCTCGTGGCAGTCTGTTGTATTAGTGTTATAGATAAAAATGAAAATTAAAGAAGCTCTAAAAGCTATTTCTTTAGAAACAACACATCCTGTGTTCTTATTGAAAGGCGATGATCACTTTCTTCAAGATTTTTTTATAAAAAGGGTGTTGGAAATATTTTTTAATGATTCATCATACACTAAAACATTAATGCTGCCAGATGACATGAGTGGCAAAGAGATTATTGAAAAGCTTACGATTACAGACCTTTTTGAAAGCAACAAACTTTTTATTATCAGGGATCCTCAAAAAATTGTCGGTAAGTTTAGTGCTGATCTTTTTGAAATTTGTAAAAATCCAAATTCTAGCCATCTTATATTTTTAATAATTGATAATTGGTATACTAAAACAGCCTTTACTTCAAAAATTGAATCATTTCTTGAACCAATAGATACACAAAGTCCCTTTGAAAAAGATATGATTAAGTGGGCAAAATATCTTTTCAGCAAAAAAAATAAAACAGCTGATCCAAAAGTTATTTCATTTCTAATTGATATGGCAGGGGAATCAATAGTCCATTTAAATAATGAAATTAATAAAATTTGTATTTTAATTGAGCCAAGGCAACATATCGAGATTGAAGATTTAGAACAATTTTCAGGTTGGAAAAGAGGAAGAGGCTTGTGGGAATTTTTACTAGCCTATAGCAGTAAGAATTTTGAAAAATCTGTTGAAATTGGTAAGTCATTAATCCAAGATAGTAATCAATTAGCATCGTTGATTATATCGTTAGCAAATTTGTACCAAGAAATGCTTTTTCAAAAAATGAAAAAAAATGGAACTTTTGATTCATACAGTGGTTACATATCATTACCTGTTTCAATAAAAAAAAGGATAAAGTACTTAGCATCCAATTTTTCTGAAAAAGAAATAAGATATGCATTGAACTTGTTAAATGAAATTGATAAAAGAAAAAAGTCACAGGCTACAGACGATGAATTCGAGCTCATCCACTTCATTGGTAAAACAATTGGATAAGAAAAAAAGTCAGTTTCTTTATACAGATGAAATGCTGATTTCACGATTCCAGTCTGGTGATGAGAACGCATATATTGAATTGGTTAATAGATACAAAGACAAACTTATAAATTTTGTATTTTATTTTTTGAAAGATGAAGAGCATTCTGAAGATATTGTTCAAGAAACTTTTATAAGATTATATGAAAAAAAACATTATTATAAGGAAATTGCAAAATTTTCTACGTGGATTTACACTATTGCTCGGAATCTTGCAAATACAGAATTAAGAAAAAAAAGTAGAGCAAAAATTATGTATTTAAGCCAAATGAGTAATCATAAAAAAGATTATGATTTGAAATCTAGCGA
>NZHK01000091.1 GCA_002691285.1 Fidelibacterota bacterium
AAGAGCTTCATCCTCTGCCTCTGCACCTCGAACACCAGCTACAGCAGTTACTTTTTCTACTTCATAGCCAGCATCTGCAACATCTTCAATTTCATTCCATACTGTATTATCCCACATTGCATCTAAATCTAACTCTTCATCTTGAGCAAAAATCGGATGGGATAATAAAACTAATGTTGTAATGAATAATATGTTCTTCATAATGCTGTAAATATACAATAATTTAATCAAATTTATCAAACTTTGGTGTGCTTTCGCCCATTGTCTCTATAAAATCCAATTGCGAGACTAATTCCGGTTTTGCCTTTTTGACTTCTTCATAGTATCCCATTGCCTCATCATACATGTACATTCTGTAAAGAGCGACTGCAAGATTTACTTTATAATCCATTTCATTTTCATCATTCTTAACTGCTTTTTTAAAATAATCAATAGCCATTGAATAATTTCCTAGGCGAGCAAACGTTACCCCAACAGTATTATCGCTCCTCGCTCTTCTTTTTCGAAAATCGACCTTCTTAATATCCTCAGGTTCGATATTCTTAGGAGCCTCTTTTATTTCTACTAACCCTTTTGAAGAACCTTCTGCAAGTTCAGACTCTAAATCTGCAGAAATTTTCAATTGAGGTCCATCTGATTGCCCTCCAATAATACTTGCCTTTGCTGCACCAAATACTTTGTCTAACTTTCCTTCAAACATTTGGTCGAGCATCACTACCTCATCATATTTTTGTCGAGCCAAACCTTTATTACCTAGCATAAATTGTGTAATTGCAACATTTAATAGATAGCCAGGGTGTTCGCCTCCTTGCTGTATTGCTTCATCATAAAATTCAAGAGCCTTGGGGTAATCTTCAGTTTTTGTATAGCAGACTCCAAGTGTATTTATTGCGTCTGGGAAAACAGGTTTCATATTTATAGCTGTTTCAAACATTTCAATTGCTTCTTTGTATCTTGCAAACTCCATATATTTCACGCCAGCATCGTAATAGTCTTCGGCTGCAATTAATCTACTTCCTACAGCATTGTATACGATTTGTTCTAGCCACATACCATACTGTTTAATATCTTCTTTTAATAAATCATTGATTCCATCAATCACCGGCATAGGCATGTCTGGAGTAATGTGAGAGCCCGCTATATATTTTGCGGAAGCTTCTTTCACAGAAATCTCATTTACATAATTTTCTGCCTTCATTTCATTGTATTTTAATGAGCCCTGCTTCCATGCAGAGAAAAAAGGTTTTCCAACAAGGGTTGCTTCAACAGGTATCCAGACTTTATTGTTAAGAATTACAACTTCATTTTCGTCAAGAAAATATTTTCCAACATCATCAGGTTTTATACCACTATCAAACATTACAAATATATGTCCTGCACCTGGTTTGAAGACATCTAAGAACATGGTCTCAATTCCAAGATTAGCCATCAAAGATCCAAATAACGCAGTTAAATCATCACAGTCACCAATTTTATCTCTTAGCATATCTCCAGGATATTTTACAGTGTCGAAGGCAGATTTATCATCTGCAATATCTAAGAAAGGTGTTTCTAAGTCAATATTGTATACAAGGCCATGTTTTCCTAGTGCATCAAAAAGAATAATTGCACGTCCAAGATTACTTCTCCCAAAATAATCATTAAGTACTGGCGTGTAGTATTGGATAAAGGTTCTTGCAAATTTATCAACAACTGCATCAGCGGGTGTTACATAACAGGCAATCATATCTGGATTGCTCCAGGTGAGTTTTCCTTTTCCAAGTACGTAAGAAGATTCCATTTTTTTCTGAGCAAGTTTCTCTTCGCCTCCTTGCTTGTAGGTTACTTTGACTTCAGGTTGTACTAAATTATCAAATGTAGCTTTTTTGGAGGTAAGTACATCGCTACTGAAAGAAATTCCAATATCATAATCTTCCTCTGACTTAGGTGGTAGAGTGACGGTCTCTGAGTGAGGATTATCCATCATAGTAGGTAAAAAAAGAGATACATTGACGGGTAGATCCTCATCGGAAATATTTTTTAACCCAACTTTTACGAATGGCTCCGATTCATAGTATCGATGAAGTGATCTGAATATAGGATTATGAGAAATAGTAGTTTTCGTTATACTTACCACTGCAGGACTAAATTGGAGTGCTACAGAGAAACGATGAGTAGGATTCAAATACGGATGGCTTTCAAAACCGTATTCCATAATTATGCTTTTGAATTTTAAAGATAATCCAGCAGATGGGACTATTATTTTTTCTTCACCACTCACTCCCTGTTGCACTCCTGCACGGAAACTTACCCGATTTGCTAAAATGTATTCAGCTCCAACATGAAAGCGATCACCGTAGTCGCAAGCAATGGTTAATCCATTTATGGGCATGTAACTAATCCCAAGTTTGAATGCTTGGCCTAAAACAGCTTCTGTTGTTTTATCTTTGTAAGAGACAGATGTACCACTTAAGTCATATATGCCTAATCCTACTTTAAAATTATTAACTGTATTTGGCTGAAATAACAAACCAGCATCATAACCAATTCCGTTACTTTTACCATAAGAGGCATCATCCAAAAGCATATCCCTCATTAAATATTTAAGAGTGAAGCCTAGGCTAAATATTTTATGTGGTTGAAATCCAATTGCAAAATTTAGTTTATTTTCAGAATATGCTAGTTCTTTATCATTGTACCCAACGCTTGCCCAATCTAAACCAATTGCTATGCGATCTGAAAAAGGTCTCACGAACCCTAGATAAGATTGATTTATTCCCATTGCATAAAGATCTGAATAGGTAGAGGTAAATTCAGTTCGACGAAGTCCTGGAAGGCCAGCAGGATTCCAAGTAATGGCATTAGCATCATCCGATACTGCAGTAAATGCTCCTCCCATACTTAGAGGACGAGAGCCAACGAACAGCTGATCATATTGTCCAAATAGTTTAGATAGAAAAAATAATACGAAAAAATATTTTTTCATCTGTTAAGAACCCCTACCGTAGTCCTTAATACAGTATCTTCTTTTTCAAGAGTGANTATATATAANCCACTAGGAACNATTTTACCATTNGAGTCTTTNCCATCCCAATTTAAAATCTGNTNTCCTNTTTGNGAAGNATGCTGAGGNNTAATAACTCTTTTTAANCTACCTGNAAGNTTAAATATCCTTGCAGTTACATTTTCTTCNTTTGTAAGAGAATAAATAATATTNGTCTCTGTGAATTCAAANACNGACCCTGAGCCNCCTGGAGAGAATATTCTTGGTTGGCANANTACTTTTTCTACATNNAAACTATCTANNACTAGTGTAGTATCTAAAGAAATAAAAGCACCATAGGTNCCAAAAGTATCNATCTGAACCTGAANATATGAATTATCACCTATGGAAATNTGAGAACCACCAAGTTTAATAACTGGTAGTAATCCAGTTATNGTAGTATCAATTAAGCCTATAAANGGAGCAAGTCCAGAATCTGGGATTGCAACCCANTCACCATTAAGTTCATCGCATGCATTTTCANTGGGACAATTTATATTGAAATACTGATTTAATTGTTCTGTGATAAGACAAGTGCTATCAGGAAAGNCTATCCTTAAAATTCCTGGTTTATTTAGTGATTGGCTAAATGGTTTGATATCATAAAGGTCAGATATTAAATAGGTTATACCACCGTCAACTAAAAAAGAGCTAGTATCAGAAGGTACATTTTGNCCAGTTATTGTAACTGAAANATCTCCAGTAACTGCATTTTGAGGAAGAAGAACATTTACATTGCCATCCTCACTNATTGCAGTGCCTCCGAATTGCGATATTATACTTTCTGGAGTTTTAAAAATNGATGTTTTATCCATTTTATTTTCTCTTCCATCCTGTGCTCCATACACATGAACTTCAATAGCTTTACCAGAAAAATAATCTGGTAATAATAAGACTCCTGTCCATTCNTCTCCATTGAAACTTTGTTTAGTAACAAGAAGTGAGTCGTCTTCAGATCCAATTTCGCCTAAATCAGAATTATAAGGATGAGTAACAAGTACAGTTGGTTCNTTATTTAAGTCTAAGTAGAAATCTTCTTTAAATTTAACAACAAGTATAATTTGATTATTTGTAACGTAGTTAGCTCGTATCGTNTCTATTGTAGGAGGAGTTACATCTATATAGAAATAGTCTTTGTTTGACCACNCAGACGNGGCTAANCCATAGTCAATTGCCCTTACGCGCCAGCTATAATTTCCTTCTTNAAGGTTATTAAATATCTTCTGATTTTTTGTAAAGGTTCCAATNTCACTAATCCCGTAGGCTCCNGTACTAATTGCATGATCATTATTCTTATCTTCTGATCCAACTTGCAATTGATATCGTAGACCCATTTGAGGTGTAAAAGAACCATTTTCATTTTCTGGATCAACAGGAGCAGCCCATGTAAGGGTAACGGTATTATTATTGATATTTGAGTCATCTAATANATAAGGAGCATTAGGAGATTTGTTTGGATTTTCAATGCCTTCAAGGTTGTCATATATCTGTGCAACTACATCCTGATTTTCTTTAAAACCAGATAGAAATAAATCTAAATCACCATCAACATCGTAATCTCCCCATTGAGAGAAGCTTATTCCTACGCTATCNATAGATATTGTTTGATCTAATTGAAATTGGTTNTCTATTTGCTTGTAGATATGTGTGATAGGAGAAGAACCGAGNTCTCCTTGAGTACTAGATTGACCTGTTACAAGTAAATCAAGATCACCATCGTTATCATANTCNCCCCAAGAGGGTTTTCCATAATAAGCTCCTTGAAGGATATGCGCTACTATAAATGTATTTATGTTATTCTCGGCAACATACGTGATAAGGTCTCCACTAGTATTTAATCCAGAAAGAGCAAAGTCATCATAACCATCACCATTGTAATCAGCAAATGCTATTGCACCAGCNGTAACACTAAAAATTTCAGATTGCCATGTGATTCCTTGAGTAAAAACATTNTTAGTATTATTTAAATAGNCTCGCATCATAACCGTTTCAGTTTCATCAGCACCAATAGTAACTAAATCNAAATTTCCATCTTTATCTAGNTCCACCCATTGTACAATAGCTGGATTGATTGGGACTAAATGAACTTGGTTCGTATCTAAGCGTAGTATTCCATTATCATTAAAGAAGATATCTAGGTGTCGTCGGTAGTAATTATCAAACCCTCCTTGAACGTAATCTAAATCTCCATCATTATCATAGTCGCCCCAGTGGTGGCCATTNACTCCACCNTTTACCCAGTTATCACCAATNCCATCATAATTTAAATCTATATCTATCTCAGAATCGTTATCTGCAATGTAAATACCATTATCCCATTTGTAAAAACTTGTTTTAAATCCACCAAAAAAATTACTTATTTGAAATCCTGTCATAGTTAAGTCAAGATGACCATCATTTGTATAGTCAACCCAAGAAAGATGACCTCCAAAGACAGCTTCAATATTTTGAGTAAGATCTTGAGAAAGTAATCCACCAGAATTTTCGAATAAATTCGTTATGCTTGTTCCAGAAAAAGTGACACCGGTAAGTGCTAAATCTGGAATATTATCTTGATTATAATCAGCCCATCCAGCCGATGAATAGTATACCCCTGGTAGAGATTGGATAGATGGAACCAAGCGAGGAATAAATAGAGTGTCTTCTAGAGACCAAGTTGAGACACTACCAGATCCGTCTATAGTCTGTACTGCCCAATAGTAGGTGCCATGAGGGATTTCATTGAATTCCCGAATTAATCTTTGGCCAACATTTGAGGAATTAAAGGGTACGCTTGAAGAAAGAAGTTGATTACCTCCAGAGGAGGTACCTATTCTTAAGTTGTAAGAAAGGCTAGCTGAATTATTGATATCATCAGAACCTGAACCCCAGGTAAAAATTGCTCGGGTGCTAACAGCAAAAGCATTTAATGCGGATGGTGGTTGAGGGAAATTATTTGATCCAGAATTTGTATTGATGTAGACGTGAGAAAATGTGCTTGAATCATTTCNTATTTCNGTTGTTCCACTAGNGACAAGNTCTGGTNTGCCATCTCTGTTTANATCGACAAACTTAGCACTTCTAGCCCCTGGAATTTCTTGGACGATTGAAAAACTTCCATCTCGATTGTTTTGATAAATTTTGGCCGATAAAGAATGTGCTCTTCCAGCATATATGGTNACAGAATCNGCACCTGCGATAAGAAAGTCCTGAAANCCATCTAAATTATAATCAATAGCATCAATAGTACCATATGCTACTGCAAAGTCTAGTTGATTTTCAAATGGAGAGAATGTTCCAAGTGGTTCATTTTCAAGAAGCGATGTAATTAGCTTTCCCTCAATTTTATTCCATCCTGTAATAATCAGGTCTAAATCTCCATCTGCATCCAAATCAGTAAAATGAGATGCTCCTGCTTTTAGTCCATCNAATACATCAATAGTTGTGACTTCTGAGAGCCTTCCAATAGGATCATTTTTATATAGNCTAGATACTGAAGAGTTAGGGTTTGCAGTTTGCCCAGNAATAATTAAATCAGGGTCTCCATCATTATCAAAATCCCCCCATGAATTACTACCAGTAAAAAGGGATGGNAAAATTGTTGTGGGGTCTTTATTTANATAATTACCATTATTTATGTAAAGCTCGTTTAAAATATTATCAGAAAATTCATTNACTCCCATTAAAAAAAGGTCTGGTCTTCCATCCATATTCACATCTGCCCATTTACCATGGCTATAAGAAACGGACATATTCTGCAACCAAGAAGACTCATTAAAAGAGCCTGTAGAATTATTAAAAAGTAACTTTGATTTAGCAGATCCGTTCAAATAAATATCAATATAACCATCAAGGTTTACATCTGNTAAATCAATGTTACCAATTCCTCCTATATACTCGCCTATGGTATCAGGATACGTTATAAAATTGGTCTGATATCCTTGAGAAATAGTTCCTTCATTACTAGAAAGATATACATCAATAAATAATCCAAATCGTGATGAATCATATCCAGAGNAAATAATATCATTGTACCCATCATTATTTACATCAGCTACTTGAATATCATTTGCAANGGACTGATTGATTACAGCTGAAAGGGAAGANTCGAGAATGAAGGGGTCTTCTTGTGCATTTAANAAACAAAGAAAGGCTCCAAAAATAAACGTACGGATTATGAAAATAGGCCGCTGCATATTAANTTGTTTTATTTACTTGTTAGTGTCCAAACACCATCCCAGTCATCACCAGGAGGACTTGACTGAAAGTGTTCGCAGCGGGGGATGTATATTCTGCTTGGATTAGTTTTTCTTCCTNGAAACATATCTTCTAATGCATCTGAAGCTTTAAATGCTTCTATAGCTTTAGACCATTCCTGGNTTTGGTATAATTTTAATGCTTCGTTATATGCTGGTAATATTTTTTTGTATTGTTCAGGTTCTTTTCCCACTTCAGAAATTAATTCCCATACTTTTACAGGCTCTTCTTTGCCTAATACTCTAACATTATCTAAATCTCGAACAACTAATTTGTCTTTTATAGGCTGGNATGTGCTATCCGCAATTTGGATGTAAATACCGTATTGTTTAGCAGAGGATTCGAGTCGGGCTGCTGTATTAACATTATCTCCCATCATGGTGTAATTCATGCGTGACTCTGATCCCATATTTCCTGTAACCATCTGGCCAGAACTTATCCCTATTCTATTTTGCATGTTGTGTACAATCTCTGGCCACCTATCTCCTTCTTCTCTCCATCCTTTTCGTAAAACTTCGAGATTCTCTTGCATTTTGATTGCGGTTCTGCAAGCCCATAATTCATGGTCATCTACTTCTATTGGAGCNCCGTAAAATGCGACAATCGCATCTCCAATATATTTGTCAAGTGTTCCATTGTTTTCTAGGAGAACATCGGTCATATCTGTTAAATATTGATTCAATAGTGCAACAAGTTCGCTCGCGGTTAATTTTTCTGAAAAGGCTGAAAAACTNTGAATATCTGTAAAAAATGCGGTGTGATATCCTTCTTCCCCACCAAGAGAGGGCTCTTCACCACTTTCATACATTTGATCGATGAGTTCGGGAGAGACATAGGTTCCAAAAGAATCTTTAAGGAAGTTTTTATTTTTTTCTTCCTGAATATAATTGTACACTGTTATCCCAAGATAGCCAATACTCAATGTAGATAAAGGACCAACCATATCTAACCAAACATGATGATTGGAAAATANCCAAAATGAAATCCAACCATATGAACCAACNATGACTGCAGTTACCAGTCCGCCTAATGCAGCGCTAAGTGCTGGTACGCCAAAGGAGAGTAATAAACCTATAGCAACAATAATAANAGCTACATGTGTTTTAGGGACTTCATAGATTATTTTATNATCNAGAATTGTATTTAATGCATTTGCATGGAGGCCTACCATAGGGTATCTNGGGTCAAATGGCATTGGGTTAAGATCAGATGTTCCTGTTGCNGTAAGGCCATAATAAAGTTTTTTNCCAACAAATTCAAATGGAACAATATCATGGACAGTNTTCTTTTCTTCGCTTCCAATAAANAGTCGNTGTTTTTTTGCATAAGGATAAAAAGAGAGNGGNCGTTGTTGCTCNATCATATTATTTTTATGCAGGTTGGCAATAATTTGAAAATTTCTTTTTGTATTATTGGCTTTACCTCTTGTTTTTAATAGGTATTTTTGATTTTCGTTCTTTTGATCAATTAGTGCTGTAAGGTCTTTGATATGTTGTTTATGGGTTGTAAATGTGTATTCCTCGATACCAAATTCATAATCGATTAAATTTTCTTTAATTAATTCATCTAGTTTAGGAATAGATATAAGGTTTGAATCCATAAATACATTCGCAAAAATATTATTATTCCTAAGCTCATTGAACTGCTCAGCAGGTATTGGGCGGGGGAAATCAGATGCTTTTCCATTTGGATTTTTAAGGATCCATTGTTCTACTGCACCCATCATCATAGTTTTTTTCACAGCGCTTAGAACATCTTTTTTTGATGCATCTATAGCAGCTAATGCAGGTTTATAGGCTGCTTTAACATTACCAGCAAAAGATTTATTTACTAACCTTTTAAACTCAGCTAAAACATAATTTTGATATTCATTTTTTTGAAATTCTTTTAACACATTATAAGGATAATGTACTAAATCAAACTCTCCTGTCTCTTTATCCTCCCAATTACCTGCCCAATTGACCTGCATTTGGCCTTTTGGATTAATTGGGATATATATTTCATCTCTACCATGTTCATCAGTTTCAGGTAGATTAAAGTGGATATGCTCACCTGGAACTATATCAACAGAGTCAAATGAAACATTGTAATGCTGTAGCGCTATTGCTAAGGAAGCAGACGGGAAAATTTTATCTTCATATAGACCCACAAGAGGATATTTACGTTGGAGGCCATCTGGATCAGGATCTGATTGGAAAAAGTAGACGCCCGCTGAGTTTTTTATTAAAGTATCGACAACAGTTTCAATATCATAGAAATCAAAAAGAGAAGAATATTTTTTTGGATCTACTTTTCTAAAAAGCTTTTTCTTTTCGAGAAGGTTTAATCTTCTATCCATTACCTCGGTTCGCTTTTTAATAGGGGTCTTTTTTTCCCCTTGTGGTTTAAAACTTTGAGCGAAAATAATATTTCCTGCTTTTTTTGAAGCATCTGCGAGATCATTATCTGGATCAGGGAAAAGACTTTCTACTTGATCCATTGTTAGTGCTGAATCAGTTACGCTTTTTAGGACTTTATACTCAAGTTTTCTCTCACTATCCTCAATAAAATATACATCAAAGATAAAGGCATCAAGACCATGCTCAGCAGAAAGGTTGACCAGGGGTATGTGCTTTTCTCTACTCCAAGGATCCCACTTTCCTTCTGTTTGAAGTGCCCTTACATCAATATCTGCTGTAGCAATATCATCCCTTGTCTCAATCAGCCCACGACTTTTAAAACGCATATCAAGTAAGTTGTGTTCAAAATTATCATAGATATCTAAAAAGGAAAGAATGCATACTATAATTGAGATACCAAAAGATATTAAGATATATGGGATGTTTTTTTGCATAGTTTTATCCTACAACATTTGGTGTGATAAAAATCAATAGTTCTCGTTGTTCTTTATCAATTGTTGTAGATTGAAACATTCTTCCCAAAAAAGGTAGACCGCTTAAAATTGGGATGAACTTTCTATTTTCAATTGTATTTTCTGCTATAAGGCCACCAATTATTACCGTATCTCCATCGTTTACTGTTACCTGAGTTTTTACGGTTCTTTTTGTTGAACGTGGTTTGTCTGTACCCACTTCTGCGGCGGATAAAAGGGCCTCAACAGAAGCATTTACTACAAGAGTAATTCTTGAACTATCATTTATTCTTGGAGTGACTGTTAAATTGATTCCAACATCTTTCTCTGTTATCTGCTGTGTGTTCATTTGGCTATTATTAAAATTGGATCCATTATTATTTATATTTGAATTTTGATTTCCGTACCTACTGGAGCTTTGATTTCCCATGTTATTTACACTGCCTTCATAATATACTGTAGTTGTAATATTACTTTCCGCTGAATGATTATCAAGTGTGGTAATTTGGGGGCTTGCTAAGACTTTAGACTCTCCTCTAGCTTGCATGATTTTCCATGCTTGTCCAAATTGAAAAGGGTTCAATGTAGCTATAGTTACGTTATTTAATTTAAACGGAAGCAGTCCTATAGAATCATCTGGAGCTCCTCCCAATTGTATAGGAGTGCTTCTTGACCAGTCAATACCGCTTCCTTTAGCAGTATCAACTCCTGACTCAATAAACCTAACTGCTATATTTACATTTGCAATTGGTTTATCTAATTCTTCTAATAACGCCATTATTCTTGAAAAATTTTCTTCAATATCTGTTATAATTGCGATGTTTGAAGCACTAGCTGAAGCTCCCATTGGCGTAATAATTGGCGTGAAAGGGTCTATGCTTCCTTGATCAGTGAAAACATTTTGTAAGGGTTCTCTAAGTGCTCCAGTATCAATGTATTTTAACCTTACGACTTTAGTTACCAAATCCCTTTCAATTTTTAGACTTTGTTCTTTAACAATTATTATATTTTCTTGAGTAATGTAATTATAACCATTAGGTGTAAGAATTACATCAAGAGCAGCTTTAACAGATACATTTTCCAAATTAGCTGTGATAGTATCTTTTACTTCAGGTGTTACTACTATGTTTAACCCTGCAAGTTCACCAATAAGCATTAAAACGTTCCTTATAGAGGATTCTTTCATATTGATGGACATCTTCTGACTTAAATCATAGTCTTTTCCATATTTATCTAAGGTCATATGCTCTTGAGGTCCGGAAGACAACCCTATAGACAATATTATTGAGTAAAAAAGTATTCTTTTACTATAAGCCAACATTTTTTATGATTTTTGTTGTTCCAATTTTAAAAGTTACTTGCTCATTTTCTATTTTTTCTATCAAAGCATCTTCAATAAGATCTCCTTCGCGAAATGTTTTCCCATTGATTGTAACAAAAGCTTTTTCCCCCATTCGCACGGCAGTTTCTATTTTAAGACGATCAAGAGAATTTAGCTCGAGGGTTTCCTTATTTTCTATTGGTGTTGCATTATTGACTATAACAGGAGAGGGTGCTTGATTTACTACTTTTGGTTCGTAATATTTTACAAAAGGATTTCTACCCCAACCACTAAGGTCAGAGTACTCATCTGATAATTGGTTGAATTCAGTCGTTTTACTGAGGCTTGATTGCAGATTCTTTTCGGCTTCTCTTTTTTCTTGACGTTCTTTTATTTTTCGTAGTTTGGCACTATTAGATGACATTCCAGCTGTTCGAGCTCGCTTAAATTTTGTTCTTTTAGGTACATCTTTTGCTTTCCCAATATTATTTCTGTCTATATAGTCATAAACAGCGTATACTATTGAAACACAAAGCAAAGCAGAAAGTAATTTTAATCTAGGTGTCATCCTTTAACACACTTAAACTACTTCAAAAATTACAGTATCTAAAATCATTTTATTAATGTCAGTAATTACGATTTTCCATCCTCCCCTATCTAAATCATTAACTTTTCTATTAGAAATTGCAGGAATTTCATCACCAGGCCTTATAATTATACGAACTTTTGCTTTAAGCTCTCCATCCATGTACCATATATGGTATACAACTTTGCTTTTCTCAGTATTATTGTTAACAAGAGAGTAACATATAACTTTTTCATCATTTATATCAAAAACTTTGCTGGTGTAAACAGGTAAATTATTTTTCACTTTTTTACACATACTACTTCGAATAACTACTAAATCATTTAAAGCATTATAATCTTTTACTGATTGATTTGGATTAGTATCTACGATCTTAGGTGCTTTTTTCTGTACCTTAATAATTTCTTTAGGTTTATTTTTAATTTCCTTTTCAACTGGTTTTTCGTCTTCTGAAATTATTTCCTCAACAGGTTCTGTTGCAGGCTCAAGCCACATCTCAGGTACATCTTTTAATTCCTCATTTATAATTATCTTATCTTTTTTATCAACATTATCTACTATTTTATTCGAGTTTAAGTCTTCTTTTAAAATCTTCTTTTGTTTTCCAGGAAAAGAAATTTTATTTTTTTGAATTTTTTGAATGTTTTTAATCTTTTTATTTTTAGATGATTGGAAATACGCATACGCAATTAACTCAATAGTTTGTTCTGGTGATGATTTTTCTTGAGAAACGCCTACATTGGAGGTCGTAAAGCGATAACGATTGTCTTCTAAATTTTCTAAAAATTTGTTGAAATTTAGAAAGGATCCCCGAAGGGTAATATCTATAGGTATTTTTTCTACGACAATTTTGCCTTTTAAATCAGGTAAAATAACAGTCTCTTTATCGATTGCGATATTTGAAGGTGAAAAATTAATAACTTTTAGACTGTTTTGAATTAAATCTGAGTACAAATGATCGGTTACATTTTCTAGTAGTCTTTTATCTGGAATCTTTTCGATTATGTATTGGAATTGATAATTTATTTTATTCCAATTGTCTTCCATAGGCCCCAATTTTGATTGCATATTTTTAAATTTATTAAGCTCTTTTAGTACGTTTTTTTCTAAAGAAATTGATTTTTGATACTCATTAGAAATATCTTTATGAAAAAGAAAATACCATAAACTTAAGAATGAAAATAAGCAGCAGGAAGAGGCAATGAATTGATTCTTTGGGTTGCTGAAATATTTTTCTATCAAAGCACGCATTTCAAATCAAATTGTAGGTTTTCAGGGCCTAAGCTCTCCTTGCTGGATTGATCGATTACATCGATACTTTTAAACAAATTTGTTTCTTCAAGCATTGCTATAAAATTTTCAAAATGACCATCTAAAAGAGCAGGGTTTGAATTTACACTTCCTTTTAATCGAACAACATTGAGATGTTCATCTTGTTTTTGTACAATAGGAACTAAATCGCGCCCAATCTTCTTGTAAGCTTTCTTATCCCAACCTTTTTGAAATTTTATCAAAGATATTTTTATCTCTTTTGGTGTATAAAAACTTAATATTCTATTTACTGTTAATATTCTACTAGAGTAGTCAGTATCATAACTAAGCTTTTTAATTTGATTTTCCGCGCTTTCTGTATTTTTAGATAAAGTTTTGTGCTTTTCTTCAACATATGCCATGCTTTGCTTTTGAACAACCATTGGATCTAATTTAGTTATTAAAGAATTTGTACTTAGCTTTTTTTGTCCAGTAAGACCTAAGCACAAAATGATCGTTGTAGCTAACAAGGCTAAACCACCGCGATTTAACCATCTAAAAATTTCTATTTTTTTAAAATTCTGGGGTAGAAGATTTGGAGTGTTTTCTATTCCCAAAGCACTACCGATAGAGGCTGAAAGTAAAGGAAAACGAATATTAATTAATTCTAAATCAAGTCCAGGGTTTAATTTTAAGTTGCGTACAGGATTCATATAGTTTGATTCAATGCCACTAATGCTCTCAACAAATTTATCCATATACTTAATATAATTTGTTTGGCCACTTAACAAAACTTTTGTGGTTTCAGTAAAATTCATTTCAGTTCTGATGCTATTAATGTTCATAGTTATTTCCTGAGCCCAATTTTCAAAAATAGGCCTGAAAACGTCATCATACTTACTTCTTTTCATTCCTTCGTCAAAAGAGCTAAAGAAAGATTTTGGTATTTGAAAAGAATCTAAATTTTTTTCCTCTAGATTATTGAACGATTCGTTGTCATGAAGTGAGCTTGTTAAACCAGAAAAGCCTAAAAAAAGTGGTTTTACAATCTTTAATTTTAACTTTTCATAACCTAAAATAAACCCATCGTTGTAACCTATATGGATAATCAAAGTTGTTTTATTTAATCGCTCATAGTAGTTCCATATAAACGCATTAAGAATTGATTGAGCGACTGGATACCATTTTTTCACTGTAAAGTTTTGATCGCTTAATTCTTTTCCATATTTATTTAGCTTTTCGGCTTTTGCTAGACTTATAAAGTAAGCTTGTTCTTTTTGTTTTTTGTAAGTATAAAATGCTTCTTCAATCGGGAATTTTATTGATTTACTAAGAGTCCAGTTCAGAATTTGATTCTTATCTTTTTCACCTTCCTTTGGTATTTCTACGATTTGTGAAATAATCTCAGGATGATTAAGGACAATTGCTAAAGAATCTTTTGCTTTCAAAGATTTTAGAGCAGTTAGGTTAGCATCTTCAAAATCAAGTAGACCATCGTATAGATTTTTAAAAGTAGATTTAATATGTTCTATTATTATACTAAAATCGTTTTCAATATCGAAATTAACATCATCAAAATGAAAAATGTCATAACCTATTAAATATTTTATTCCTTTCCGCTCTTGAATTATAACAGTGTAAATATTTTTGTGGTCTACATGCACTCCAATAAGAACTTTATCAAATGGTAATATGTTTAAAAATCTTTTTTTAATGTGTTTGTGATATTTGCCAGGATCTGTTAAGAATTCTGAAATAAGATCCTTTTTCTCGCTTGTTAATAGTATTTCCTTTTCGAACTTTAAGGGTTTGGATCCGTTTGGAAATTCAGGTTTCTCGGATTCTCTTATTTCATTGAGTTGTTGCGTTTTTTTCACACTTGGTAAGATTTCTGCCTTTTCTGGCATTTTTTGATCTTCTACAGCACCTCCGATCCAATCATCATCTGAACCTAGATTTTCTTTAGAGTTATTGTCACCATCCTCTTGCAGAACATCTAAAAGCTTATTTACGGCTATTTCGTTATAGTTTTTTTTCTTCTGTTTTAGTAATCCACTTGTATCGACTTTCCCTGATATGGCTTTTGAAACCATTTCTTCGGAAATACTTTCCTTACTTTCACTCATCATAATCAAAAGTGCCTGATGACAGAGTTGGGTAATCTTTCTAGGATACCCTTGGGTATTTTTGTGGATCTTAATTATTGATTCATCTGTAAACCAATTCTTTTTCTCGCCACTAGTGACTTGAATTCTATGATGAATCATACCTTTTGTGTCTTCTAGTGAAATGGGACCTAAATCAAAATTGAAAATGATTCTATCTTCAAAATTTGGATAATCTTTGATTATTCTTGACATTTCGGGTTGGCCAAAAATAATTAATTGCAATAGTTTAAATTCATCTGTCTCAAAATTTAGTAAGGTCCTAAAAACATCTAACATATCTCCATGCAAGTTTTGTCCCTCATCTACAATAAGAACCAACGTTTTCCCTTGCTCCAACCCAACTCTTAATAAATAATTTTCGATTATGTTCCTACAATCTTGAACCGAATCAGCAGACTCGTTGATTCCGAATAATTCAATAATGTGCTTTAAAAGGATGATCTCAGATTCAAATTTCGGATCCAAAATAAGATGGAATGTAAAATCATCGGATTCATTCTTAAAATTTTGTATTAATTTTCTACTTATTGTGGTCTTACCAACTCCAATTCCACCTTTGATAACAGACAAACCGCGTTTCATCCGAATTGCAAGTTCTAAGCCTTCTAAGCATTGTCTATGTTCAGTTGCAGGATAAAATAGATCTACATTTGGAGAGGTAGAAAAAGGATCTGATCTTAATCCGATTGCTTTAAAAAGATTCAAGAAATGCCTTAACTAAGAGGAAAAACCAAAAATAAAATATGTTCTTAGCATAAACGCTGAGGCGATTAAAAGTATTATGCCTAATTTGATTCGGTGCTCAAAAAAGAAAGCATCAGTCATGTAAAGTTTATTTGCTTTTCTTTCTGCAATCAGTATCATATTAGGTTTTATAAGCAATAATAACCCAAAAACACCAGCAACTATCGATAAATATAAAAATATAATCTCCTTATATGGGCCACTGTAATAGCTAAAGACTAAAAATCCAGATGCTATCAGCATAAAAATCCCTAATGGTATTCTATTATTCATCAAAGCTGCGTCGGTCATATATAGCTGATTGGCGCTATGCTCTACTTTTAAAATAAAAGCAGGTGCAAAAATCATAAGAAATCCAAAAATTGATGATAATATTCCTATAGCTAGAATAGCTAAAAATATTATTTCCATTCCAATACTTCGCTCATGTAATAGTTAAAACGTGAATGATAGTAAGTTTGTAGTTTGTCTAAACAAAATACAATGCATAAACAATTTAAAGATTTTCTTTTACAAAAATAACTTCTTAAACATTATTTTTTTGAGACTGATGAAATAGTTTTGTCGAGCTTATTTAATAAAAAATCCGCATCCTTTTTATTAAATATTATTGGCGGCTTTATTTTTATCACATTGTTATCTGGTCCGTCAGTACTAAGTAAAACACCTAATTCTTTCATTTCATTTACAATTTGTTTTGCTGCTTTAGGATTTGGTTGTATAGTATTTATTTCAGCAATTATTTCTATACCCAAAAACAAACCCTCGCCACGAATATCTCCAATTATTTCGAAAGTTTTTTTTAAGTTCAAAAGTTCTTTTTTTAGATAGGAACCTATATTTAATGCGTTTTTTTGGAGCTTTTCATCTTTTATTATCTTCAATACGGTTTGTCCTATTGCAGAAGAAACCGGATTTCCACCAAAGGAGTTAAAGTATTCCATTCCATTGTTAAATTGATTCGCTAGCTTCTTAGTTGTAATGACGGCAGACAGAGGATGCCCGTTGCCAATCGATTTACCAATTGTTACAATGTCAGGGTTAACTTCCTGATAATAAAATCCCCAAAAGTGTTTTCCAATCCTCCCTAAACCGACTTGGATTTCATCTGCAATACATATCCCCCCCAAATCGTGGATTATTTTGCAGGCATTTTTCAAAAACGAAGCAGGCAATGGAATTTGTCCACCACAACCCATAAATGATTCAAATATGAAAGTAGGTTTAAAACCGTCAATGCTTATTTGTTTTGCATGATTTGTAAAGATTTCTAAATATTTTTCTATAGATGTTCTGCCATTATATTGCCCTCTGTAAAGGTTTGGAGTAGGAACTTCATGAACATAAGGCGGAGGATTAAACCCTCCTAGTCCTTTGTATTTGTAAGGACTTATTTCTATTAAAGAAATTGTATGTCCATGATATGCTCCGTCAATTACAATTGTGTTGCGATTCTTAGCAGAATTTCTTGCAATTCTCAAGGCTAAATCGTTTGATTCGCTACCAGAATTTGTAAAAAAACAAACGCTAAGTTTTTTAGGTAATGAATCAATGATTGACTTAGCATAATCAAGTACATTTTCATCTAGATATCTTGTGTTAGTATTTAGTTTTTTAAGTTGTTCATAAGCTATCTTTGCTATTCTAGGGTGGCTATGACCTACATGCTGAATATTATTCACCGCATCTAAATATTTTTTCCCATTAATATCGTATAAAAATTGCCCCTTACCTTTAATTAAATGTAAAGGGTCTTCGTACGATAAACTTAAAGAAGGTGCTAAGATTTTTTGCCTAATATTTTTAATAGCCATATCTAATTATCTAATGTTGAAGTCTAAATCCAATTCTTTAAATCAATTTTTTTTAATAAATGAATTAGTGACCAAGAAGACTCTTCAGATATAGTCAGGTATTTATTTTTAGGAAAAAGCTTTTTTCTCCATGCTGCCATTGTTACTGATATGGAAAGCCGTACACAAACCAAATAAGGAAGACATCGCAATTCATAATCATTTAGATCATAAATGGATAAATATCCATCTAAAAATTGTGCGATATCGCTTGAATATACTTTAGAATTTTGGATGATATATGATATACATACTGCAGGCTCGCAGACAGTAAAAGAGTTTGTCATATCTCCGAAATCAATTATTCCTTTAATTTGTCCTTTTGCGTTAAGAACTATATTATTTTTATTACCATCGTTATGAACGAAAGACCTTCTAATTTTATTTATAATAGGAGGTATGTTAACTTCATATTTTCTGATAAAATCTTTTAAAATTAGTATATCATTTTTGTTTTCTATATGCTTTAACTTTTTTTTTAAAAATTTAATATTTTGAATATCCCAAGGAAAATCACCAGATCTCCCTTCATGACAAAAGTTAGCTAATGATTTAGAAAGGCTCCCCATCAAAACCCCTAGCTCCCTTATGTGTTTACGGCCCTCATCAAACTCTATTAATAGGTTGCCTTCAATATAGTTAAATAAGCATGAAATATATTTTTTATCGATATGTTTAATGGACTTTAGTCCTTGAATCGGAATAGGAATATCAAATGGGAATCCGCTAACGTGTAGGTGGATTAGTGCTGAAATTTGCATTTCTACATTATATAAATCTTCAAAAAAATTATAGACTTTCAGAATGTATTGATTTTTATCCGTTTTGATTGAAATAATCTGATCTCTATCGCTTGGATAAAATGTTAATTTGCCTTCAACAGCATAATGTTTTTTTAGATGTTTTTTTATGGTTAACGGGTCAATACTAGGAGAATGGGTTGTATATAGTTTGTCAATCATTAATAAAGGTACATTAAACTTTAGTTAATAAATTTTAAAAATAAATTTACAACCTTATTCAATTTGTTACAAAAATGTAAAAAAATGTTACACATTCCCTTAAAATAGTATTAGATTCAGATATCCGAGGTAAAGTCAGCTTAAATATTTTTTTGAGCAAGAAACATATGAAAAAAACTATTCTCATTGTAGACAATGACGATGGTGTTAGGGATAACTTATCATCACGATTCAATAATATTGGTATGTTCACTATCACTGCCAAAGATGGTTTTGAAGGATATACTAGGGCTTGCAAAGAATCACCAAATTTTCTATTGGCTAGTACATTACTTCCGAATATTAATGGTTTTAAACTTGCGTATTTATTGAAGCATGATGAAAGGTATGAGAACACCTCAATAATATTGTTGACTACAAATGAAATTCAGAATGAAGAAAATACTTTCAAAGATTGTAAGGCAAATTACATTTTAAAAAAGCCTTTTAAGTTTTCAGAATTAAAAAGTATCTTGGGCCTAAGTTAGTTAATGATTACAATCTTAAACCCATTTAATGTTCTGTGCCTTTTTTTTGTTGGATCTATTTTTGGTAGTTTTTTAAATGTAGTCATTTATCGCGTTCCAAAAAAAATGAGCATTGTTTTTCCTGGTTCTCATTGTTTTAGTTGCAAAAAAAAGATACCTCTAAAATATAATCTTCCAATTTTAGGTTATTTTCTATTGAATGGCAGATGCGTTAATTGTTCTAAGAGATTTCCTAGTAGGTATGCTTTTATAGAATTAATAACCGCTATTCTAACTATCATCATTTACTTAATCTTCGATTTTAGTCCTATTTTTTTTGTATACCTTATACTTACATACCTCCTAATTGCTGTAACTTTTGTTGATATTGACCATTTTATCATACCAAATGGATTTATTTTGTTTGGCTTATTAGTTTTAATTATTTCCCTAATTCTTAATGTCTTATCTATAGGATGGGAATATTCAGTATCTGGGTCATTTGTTTTTGCTGGATTTTTATTTTTTATCGGTTTAATCGGGCAATTTATTTTGAAAAAAGAAAGTATTGGATTTGGTGATGTGAAACTTGGATTAATTTTAGGTGGCTTTTTAGGCGTTGAGTATTCTATNCTTGCTTTNTATCTAAGCTTCGCATTAAGTGCAATCNTAATAATTNCCTTTNANAGNGGNAAAATAAATTCAGGTGANACAAAAATTCCNTTNGGGCCATATTTAGCCGCAGGAACNCTTATTTCCCTNTTTACNATATNAGCCAGATGGAAGTAANTANATACTNAATTGGTATTACANAACGATGTTNTGATATGGAAGTANTAGGAANAAAACGANTAGGTACTATGCTTGTTAANGCAGGGAAAATTGATAGTGANCAACTTGAAAATTCACTTCAAAANCAGAAAAAAAAANCCTGGGTATCTNGGNCAAATTTTNATCTCAAATGGTTNTTTAAGTGAGAAAGAANTATACTTTTATTTGAGTCAGCAATTTAAGGTTCCATTNCTNTCATTAGGCTATTTCAAAATAGATAAATCATTAATGAGCTTATTTACCGAGGTCCAAATAAGATCAAAAGTTTTTTTACCTCTTTTTAAATTAGATAATACTTTGACTATAGCAGTGTCTGACCCCTTGGATTTAGAACCAATGAATCTTGCTAGGGAGGTTACGGGTTTGAAAGTAGAGCTAGTTTTAGCTTCGACAATAGAAATTGAGAGTTCAATCGACCTGCACTATGGTATATCAAGTTTTGTTAGTGGGGGTTCTGGAAATGTTGAAGCGACAAAAATAACAGATTATTTTGATGAAAGTAAGGTGGTAGAACTAGTGGATAGTATTATTTCTCAAAGTCAGAAGTACAATTGCTCGGATATTCATATTGAAGCTCGAGAAAGTGACATTAGGGTTCGGTTTAGAATTGACGGTCGTCTACAGGATTTTCAAACTTTACCGAGCGACATTCACACCGCTCTGGTCTCTAGATTAAAAATAATGGCAAATATGGATATTGCTGAAACTAGGAGACCTCAAGATGGAAGAATTTTATTCAACTCCAGTAGAGGAAGGCTAGATCTTAGAATTTCAACTTATCCAACTTTATATGGCGAAAAAACAGTATTAAGNCTTTTAAATATTTCAGATGCNTTGCATTCNTTTNNAGGACTNGGATTCGANCCAGAATGTGAAGAACGCTTCAANACTATGCTTATAGGTGGGGAAGGTATTATTTTAGTTTCAGGCCCAACTGGAAGTGGAAAAACAACTACTTTGTATTCCACTCTAAATAGACTTGAGTCGCCTGATGTAAATATAGTTACAGTTGAAGACCCTGTGGAATACGATCTTGATAATATAAATCAGGCGCAGATAAATATTAAATCTGGTGTCACTTTTGCTTCAGCTCTTCGTTCCATATTACGTCAGGATCCCGATATTATTATGGTGGGTGAGGTTCGAGATGAAGAAACAGTTGAATTAGGCATTAGAGCAGCTCTTACGGGCCATTTGGTCTTCAGCACGATTCATACAAATGATGCTGCTTCAGGATTTACAAGGTTACTCAATTGGAATGTTGAGCCATTTTTAATTGCTTCTACGGTAAAAGGCATTCTAGCGCAAAGACTGGTAAGACGTATCTGCAAAGAATGTAAAATGGAGTATGATCCTCCTATTAATGAATTAGAAATGATAGGATTGAATATAGATAACGAAATTCAATTTTTCAAAGGTAAGGGTTGTCTAGCTTGTCGCAATACAGGTTTCAAAGGTAGGATTGGAATTTATGAATTATTGCTAATGGATGCTCAAATATCAGAATTGGTTTTAAATCAAGAGCCTGGCTACAAAATTAGGAAGAAGGCTAGATCCAATGGTATGTCAACCTTACTTGAAGATGGCTTAGTGAAAATTAATAGGGGAGATACTACTATTTCTGAAGTATATGAAACTTTAGGAACAAGTAAAATAGTTTTATGATTAACGCGTTATATGTCAATGGCACCGAAAATATCTTGCCAGGAGTNAAAGAAAATGGGATAAATCTTGATCATGTCCAAAATGGAATGATTGCTATCAGTGCTGTTCAATCTGGAGATTTCGATGCTGTAATTATTGAAGATGAACTTCCTTTGATGACACCCTCAAGACTTATTAAAGAATTATTTAAGACAAATCGAGCAATTCCTATAGTGACTTTAGTGAGATCTGAAAAAAGAAGAAATACTATTCTTGAGGATGTAGGAATGGGGCTATTTGGGTACTTTGAACCTGAATTTTCAAAAGTAGATCAACTATCTGATTTATTGAAGTCAGCTAAAAGATTTCATGACTTTAAAAAACAGGCCCCAAAGACCTCTCTACGCCATTTTTCTGGAAGAGGTTTCGAAAAAATCGTTGGCTATTCAGATAGAATGCTAAGTATTTACCATTTAATGACACAGATTAAAACAAAAGATGTTACAACTATATTGTACGGAGAAAGTGGAACTGGAAAGAATTTAATTGCAGATACTCTTCACAATATAAGTCTTAGGCGAGATAGGCCGAACATAGCCGTAAACTGTCCTGCAATACCTTCGGAGTTATTAGAAAGCGAGTTATTCGGGCACGAAAAAGGAGCATTTACTGGTGCGCACGAAAGAAAAGATGGAAAGTTCCTTGCGGCAAATTCAGGAAGTATATTTTTAGATGAAATCGGTGATATGAGCCCATCGCTTCAAGCAAAAGTGTTAAGGGTACTTGAAAGCGGAGAGATTGAAAGGGTCGGAGGAGCAGAAACGATTAGAATTAATGTAAGGATTATCTCGGCTACTAACCAACCTCTTGATAGAAAAATTCAAGATGGATCTTTTAGGCAAGATCTATATCATCGGATTAACGTTTTCCCAATCACAATACCCCCATTAAGAGATCGAAAAGAAGATATAGCACCTACTGTAATGACCATTTTGAAGGGTTTAAAAAAGAAGCATAATATTTCAGTAAACTTTATCTCGCATAACGCAATGAAAAGGTTAGTTGAGTATGACTGGCCTGGAAATGTAAGAGAAATGGAAAATACGCTAGAGAGGGTTGTTCTAATACATGATAACCCTTTAATAAGATTAGAAAATATTGATAATATTTTAAAGAAAAATACGGATACAAGTACCAAACTATCAGAAAAAAGCAAAACACAAGTTACAAATAAAGAAGATTTACATGAAAATTTAGATAATGCTCAAGGAGAAAAGGTAGAAAATTTGAATGAGCCTGTACTTTCAAAAATAAATAGACCCATGACTTTGAAAGAATTAGAAAAAATAGCCATTTTATCAGGACTAGAGAGGGCAAATTGGAACATGAGTACAACCGCTCAACAGCTTGGTATAAGTAGAATGACTTTATATAGAAAATTAACTCAGCACAATATTAATAAAGATGGCTGAAAAAAGTTCTTTGTTCTCCTATATAGCCACAAACGACACAACTGGGATCGTACGAGGTGAATTAAGAGCTCAAGGACAAAATGCTGCTTTGGATCAACTTGAAAAAATGGGTTTAAAGCCAATTTCTGTAAAAAAGAAGACGACATCGTTATTGGACACCCAAATTGATTTATTTGAAAAAGTTCCGCCAGAAGACATTTATAATTTTACACGGCAGCTCTCTGTGATGTTAAAAGCTGGTGTACCCTTAGTAGATGCATTAGACTCTGTTCATTCAAATAAAACGAATGCATTACTAAAAAAAACAATAGATAAAGTTATTGATGATGTCTCAAGTGGTCTTTCTCTTTCAAAGTCAATGCGCAAACATCCAAAAGTTTTTAATTCCATGTTTGTTAACATTATCAAAGCTGGAGAGAGTGCAGGTGTGCTAGACCAAGTTCTTTTCCAACTTGCAGATTTTATTGCACATGATTTAAAGCTTAGAATGGGAATTACGCAGGCTATAAGATACCCATCGATTGTGGTTGGGATAACAATTCTGGTCGGTGTTTTCGCAGTGACATATATTTTACCTAGGTTCTCTACATTATTTGCAAATACAAAAATAGATCTTCCGACTCCTACCAGAATTCTTCTGGGCATCAATCAGTTTTTTACAGATTATTGGCAGTTTGCTATTTTTGGTATCTTGATTCTAATCATAGCAATTTGGAGAACTTTGAAAACAAAAGCAGGGTTATATCAATGGCATAAAATTTTACTTGAATTGCCAGTTTTCGGTCCTATTGCTCAAAAAATGGCAATTTCACGTTTTTGTCATGTATTGGATACTTTGGATAGGACAGGTGTTCCGATTTTAGATGCATTAGAAATTGCTGGCAAAACAGCAGGCAATGCATTTATAGAAGAAAGGTTAGGAAAAGTGTACAAGGATGTGCAAATGGGAAAAAAAGTAGCAGTCTCTATTACTTCACATACCTTAGATATTTTTCCAAATCATGTGTTAAAAATGATTCAAGTAGGTGAAGAAGCTGGAGCAATGGATGATATGCTAAAAGAAATTGGTGATATGACAGATGCTGAAGTGCAAGATAAAGTTTTAAAGTTGACAGCTACTCTAGAACCCATTATTACTGTTATAATGGGAGTATTTATATTGACATTAGCTCTTTCAATTTTCTTACCTATTTGGGACATGTATGAAGCTCTTTCACGTGGATGACACGTGTAACATTCTGATACGTTTTTATAAAATATAATCCCCTCACTAAAATTATCGTAAACTTGTAATATCATCAACTAGTAACAAAATGTTACTGTAACTTTTTGTTAAGGTAATTAATTTTATCGAGGGGGAAGATCTTTTCCATTTTTTTGGTATAGACTTTGCACAATATTATGCGTGAAGTCATTTTTTAATAGAATTAAAACTTTTTCAGAAAAGATAACTAAGAATTTTTGTTCCTGCAAAGGACAATCTATAGCTGAATTTGCTGTCATTACTGCTATGATGTCTACATTTATTGCAACAGCTGCCCCCCGACTTTCTAATTTAATGGAAGAAGGAAAAGCACAAAAAAGTATTCAAGAAATTGATAAGCTTTTGATTCAGGCTAAAAACTTTTACGAAAATACATCTAAATTTGAAGGTAGAGGAAGATTACCAGGCCAAGATAAATTTAATATAAAAGTTGGTAGTTACTCAGATACCTCTGAAGTTTATAATGATTTAAAAAAATTTACTACTTTTAATAATGATAGTATAGGTCCAAAATGGGTTTCTGTTTTTGGAAACCATGATGGGTCTTTATTTCAAGATGATGAGTATCTAACTGAGTTAGATAATGAAGGAAACATCCAATGTGATAATTGTCCTGAAGGAAGAGATGCTGGAATGGTAGAATGGTATGATTTATTTAATCAGAGTATTTTAGAAAGCCCATTTCAAGATGGCCATTTTATATATGTTGTGATTCCTGGATCAGGATCTGGTTCAAAAGTTATTGCTCCTAGAATAATTATTGCGGATGCTGAAAATCCATTATACTTTCATAAAATAATGGATTTATAAATATGCAACTAAATTTAAGTTGTTATTTGAAAGAGCCCCAGTAAGGGGCTTTTTGCTTTATATGAAACAAAATGTTACAGTAGATATTTGTAACAAAATGATATCTTCCTTATGTATCTTTTAGTTTTTCAGAGAAGGAAGTAGTAAATATTGCAGCAGAATGAAATCATTGGCACAGTAATTGTATAACTGTATTGTGATTTAAGAATTTGTTTCAAACTAACTTCAAAAGGAGATAACAAATGAAACATATATTGAAAACAATAGCCAAAACT
>NZHK01000092.1 GCA_002691285.1 Fidelibacterota bacterium
GAGATTGTTTTTTTTGCAAGATTGCGAAAAAAGAAATATCAACTGATCTTATTTATGAAAATAAAAATATCGTTGCATTTCGAGACATTAACCCGCAAGCTCCAGTACATATTTTACTTATTCCTAAATTACATTTTTCTACCTTAAATGACCTTATGTCAAATGATAAATATCTCGCTGGGAATCTGATTTATAATGCAGCCAAATTAGCTAAAAGAGAGGGTGTAGCAGAGCAAGGATATAGAACAGTATTCAATTGCAATGAATGGGGAGGCCAGACAGTATATCATATTCATTTACATTTGTTGGGTGGTCGAAAATTTAGATGGCCACCTGGTTAAGGTATTGTTGATACATTTTACGTTTGTAATTTATTTGATGAAAATTATACTTATTTCTTTTTTTTTGATTAATTTGGTTTTTCCCAATGTACCTGAAACTTTAAAAGGGCAACGAAATAAATCGAAAGTTGCCACACACTATAGGTTTATAAAAATAGAAAAAGCATATGTAAGTTATGTTTTTGGCCAGAAGGGTGATAGAGTTGTCTCTATTAATTTTGATAAGAAAAATAATTTAGTTTCGAAGGCAAATTATAAAATAAATAATAAAAAAAATGTTTTCTTAATTCAGGATGATTGTTTGAACATTGATTGTCATCATTTCATTCATGAATAGCAAAGGCCTATAAAATTCCATAATATTGGTTTTCTTTAAACAGGAGGTGGATTTCTCCTCACATTTCAAGTAAATTCATTCACGCATCCAAACCACTTTTTGTGTATATATCAGAAATAAAAATGCATGGCTTTAAATCCTTTGCCAATAAGGAAGTCATGAAACTTGGCCAAGG
This sequence comes from Fidelibacterota bacterium, assembly GCA_002691285.1. GTDB lineage: Bacteria > Fidelibacterota > Marinisomatia > Marinisomatales > UBA1611. The sequence continues at coordinate 854 of NZHK01000092.1, forward strand.
AATAACCACAGTTGTGGGGCCCAACGGGTGTGGGAAAACTAACATTGTAGATGCTATAAGATGGGTCCTAGGCGAGCAAAAGTATAGCATTTTACGTAGTGGTAAAATGGAAGATGTAATCTTTAATGGTGCAGAAAATACAAAGCCTCTTGGTGTCTGTGAGGTTGCTATGACTGTTCATAATAATGCAGGCAAACTTCCAATTGAATATAATGATATAGAAATTGCTAGAAGAGTATATCGTAGTGGTGAATCAGAATATTATCTAAACAAAACCCAGTGCAGATTAAAAGATATTATGGATCTTTTTGTGGATACTGGCATGGGTGCGGATGCTTATTCTGTTATTGAGTTAAAAATGATCGAACAAATTCTTTCAGAGAAGGCTGATGATCGAAGAAAAATGTTTGAAGAAGCAGCGGGGATTCACAAATATAGAACGCAAAAAAAAGCAACTCTAAGAAAATTTGAAATTACAAAAAATGATCTAGAAAGAATTAAGGATATAATTTCAGAAATTGAGCAGAAAGTAAAAAATTTAGAATTACAATTAAAACGGTATAAGAGACATGCTTCTTTATCAGAAACTTTAGAGAAGAATGATATAGAACTAGCGTTTTTACAAATTCATCGATTCCAATCACAGGCATTACCATTACATCAGAAAATTGAGGAATATCAAAATCTTAGAAAATCTAAGAATAGTGAAACATCAATTCATGAACAGCAATTAAATCAATTAAATGAAGAATACAAGGTTCAAGAAAATGCTTTGAATGAATTACATTCTTTAATGGATGATTTAAATAAAAAAAGAGAGAATGTTAGAAACAATATCTTAGTTTCTTCTGAAAAATCTAGAGGGTCAATTTTAACTGTTGAACGTTTGGGAAGAGAAAAAAGTAATAACTTTAAAAAGATAGAGAGCATAAAACAACTTAGTTTAGATTTTGCAAAAGAAATGATTGAATTAGAGCCTGCGATTGAGGAGCATTTAGAAACTTATAAGAGCAAAAAAGAAGATTTTTTAAAAATTGAAAAAGAATATAAAGAAAAGGTAAACAAATTAGACGAAGTACAAAATGAAAGATGGGAATTCAAAAGGAGATTAGCTGATGATAGTTCACTGTATAAGAGGACATTGGCAATTATTCAAGAAAAACAAAAAGAGCAGGATCAATTAAAAATTAACTTAAGCAGGTTAATTGAAGAAAAAGAAAAATTTAGCAAGTTAGAAAAAAGTCTAAAAGTTGAAAAAGATGACAATGATAAAATAATTAAAAACCTGAAAAATATTTTAGTAGATATTGATGATAAAATTGAAAGTCTTCGTAAAGAACTTTCTGAGATATCTGAAGAAAAGCATACCAATTTAGCTTTAAAAAAATCCTTAAACGGTCAAAAAGAATTTTATGCAGAGTTGCTTGAATCAAAAGAAGGTTTTCCTAATGGAACTAAATATGTTTTGGAAAACCCTAATTTGTTTCCACAAGTACTTGGGACGGTTGCAGATATGTTCCATGTGGAAGAAAGGTATAGAGATGCACTCGAAGTTGGCTTGGGAGATTTATCACATTCTTTAATTACTAAGGATAGGTCAACTGCAATTAAGATACTGCAAAAAGCAAATGAGGTTAATGCAGGAGATTTGACTATTATACCTCTTGAAGAAGCTTTAAAATTAAAGAAAGACCTAAAAAGTCCTCCCGAACTTGGGGAAAAGAGTAAAAGAGCTTCTGAATTAGTTCAAACCAGCAAAGAATTAAAACCGCTAGCGGATTATATTCTAGGTAATTTATTCATTGTCGATCAATTAGACTCAGAATTAAACAACCATAGAATGATTGGATATAATATTGTAGACCTCGCTGGGAATTTTTCAGGAAATGATCTAGTTTTAAAACATAGGAAACATTCAGAACATGGAAATATTATTGGTAGAAAAGAGAAGCTTGATTTAATTCTACATGAATTTGATTTGCTTACTGACAAGCAAGTCAAATTAGATAAAAAATCTAAAATTATTGAAAGTAGTTTAAATGAATTCCTTTTAGACTTACAGAAAAACAAAGATAACTTAGAAAGAGCCAATCAATTATCTTCAAAAAAAGAGTCTGATTTTGTAAGAAGTCAGTTAATGTTGAAACAAACTAAAAGTCAGATCGAGTCAGGTAAGAATGACGAATCTGAAATAGCTATTGAAATTAAAACGGCATCCAAATCTGCAAAAAAAATTGAACCTACTATAAATAATGCAGAAAAAAGCTTAGAACGTTTTGAAAAAGAAGTGCGTATATTGAGCAGAGAAATGCTTAATGCAAGACAAGAAAAAGATGATTGCCAACAATCAGTTCAAGAAATCCGAATTAAACTTATTGAACTAGAATCAAGAAGAGATCAATTAAAATTTAAGCAGACATCTGGGGATGAAACCTCTGTTGAGTTAAAAGATAGGCAGAAAAGTATTGATAAAGAAATCAAGGACATTAAGAATAAAAAAAAGGAGTTAGATGAGCAGATTGTTCTTAATGAAAGCGAGCTCAATAAACTTAATGCTGAAATCCAAAAACAGAGATCTTTATTGGATTTAAAACAAAATGTTTATAGAGAAACTTTTCAAAATATTGAAACGATCCAAGTTAAAATATCTACTGAACAGCGAAATAGAGAACAACTTTTAGAAAATTTAAAAAATGCTGAAATTGAGGCTACTGAAATTAAGCAGAAAATAAGACAAGTTCGGGAACGTATTTATGATCGATACGGTGTAAATGTTCCAAAAAATATGGTAATTGATAGCACTGAAGAACAGATAGAGCTAGATTTAGTAAAAATTCAAAAAAGTTTAGATAATATTGGGCCAGTAAATATGGCGGTCCAGGATGAATATGAAGCTGAACTAGAGCGTTTTAATTTATTGTCATCACAAAGGGATGATTTATTAGAATCTGAGGAAAACCTTAGAGAAACAATCCGTAAAATTGATAAAGTCGCAAGAAAGCGATTTCAAGAAACATTTGAATTGATAAAGTCTAATTTTGAGACTTTATTTAATCTCTTTTTTGAGGGCGGCAATGCTTCTGTTGGCTTGATAGGTGACCCTGATCCTCTCGAAGCTGATATATCGATTGATGCACAACCTCCTGGTAAAAGGAATACATCTCTTCGGCTATTATCGAGCGGAGAAAAAGCTTTAACTGCAATCTCTCTTCTGTTTGCTATTTATCAAGTAAAGCCTAGCCCTTATTGTATTCTAGATGAAGTCGATGCACCCCTAGATGATGTGAACATACATAAGTTTACTCGTGTTCTTAGCCAGTTCTGTGATGAAACCCAGTTCATTATTGTCACCCATAATAAGCTTACCATGGAAATTGCTGATTACATGTACGGAGTCACTCAAGAGAAAAAAGGTGTCTCAAGATTAGTATCCGTAAAATTTGACTAGGCTATAGGACGACCAAACAATTAATATTTTAATTTAATATATGAGAATCTTAATTATTATTGGATCTTTATTTGCTGCTTTGTCGGTTTTGTTGGGTGCTTTTGGCGCTCATGGTCTGAAAAATAGGTTGTCAATGGAAGATTTAGCAATCTTTGAAACTGCAGTTCGTTACCAAATGTATCACTCACTAGGTATATTATTAATGGGGGTGGCTAGCTTTTACTTAACTGAAAAATTAGTTTCTATGCCAGCATATTTTTTCATTTTAGGTATTATTATTTTTTCGGGTTCACTTTTTCTTTTAGTAATTACAAATTTAAGATGGTTTGGTGCGATTACTCCCATCGGAGGCTTATGTTTAATTATTGGATGGCTATTACTTGCATATAACATTTATTTTCATGCCTAGCATTTGGTAGCTTTAAAAAAGAGACGCCACCTAAGTATATGGACGGCTGCTTCCTTTGTAATAGCTTCTATGATTGGTACTGGAGTTTTTACAAGTCTTGGATATCAATTAGTGGAGATACAATCAATTTTTCCCCTTATTATGCTTTGGGTAATCGGTGGAATTATAGCTTTATGTGGAGCATTATCTTATAGTGAACTCGCTACAATATATCCAAGATCTGGGGGTGAATATCATTTACTGAGTATTATAATACATCCTTCAATTGGATTTGCAGCGGGCATTGTCTCGGCTACAGTCGGATTTACAGCACCTTCAGTTCTTGCATCTATGGCCCTTGGTAATTATTTGTCACAATTAATTCCTTTTATTGATCCTATAATTATTGCTTTAGTTGTGATAATTAGTATTCACACTTTGCATATGACCAATTTTCGTTGGGGCATAATATTCCAAGATAGTTTTACTTTAGTAAAAATTGGGTTGATAATTTTTTTTATTATCTTCGGGTTTTTCGTAGAAAATAATGAGCAAATATCTATANTNCCTGNTNTTGNTGATATNAAAATAATTTTAAGNCCNGANTTTGCAATTAGTCTTATATGGGTNTCTTATGCATATACAGGGTGGAATTCATCANTCTATATTGCAGGNGAGATAGAAGATCCAAAAGTAAACATTCCAAAATCGATGATNGTTGCAACTATGTTTGTGACTGCATTATATCTTCTNCTTAATTATATTTTTCTNTANACAACGCCTNTAGACTTAATGGTTGGTAAAGTAGAGGTAGGATATATTGCGGGACAACAAATTTTCGGTCGTTTTGGTGGCAAGTTAATCAGNCTTGGAATTTCAATATTACTTNTATCAACAGTAAGTAGTTACNTATACATAGGTCCAAGAATTATGCATGNGATGGGTGAGGATCATAAAGTATTAGGAATTTTGAGTTCAAAAAATGCTAGNGGNATTCCTATTAAATCATTCTGGATACANCTAATTATTTCTATAATTTTTATTTTGACTTCTACATTTGAGCAAGTTTTATTGTATGCTGGAATATCTTTAATTATNACNACTGTTTTTACTGTTATAGCTCTTTTTGTTCTTAGAATTACTGAACCAAACTTAAACAGAAGATATAAAGTAGTGGGCTTNCCAATTATCCCAATACTTTATTTGATGNTGAATGGATGGATATTNTATTTTTCATTTCAAAGAGCATTTATCGAGTCAGTAATTGGATGNGNGATTTTCATAATAGGAGTTGTATTGTATTTNATATCAAGAAAATTAGGNTAAAAATGAAGAAAATACCNTTTTTATTGGANGGTGCGATNGGTACTGAATTAAATAACCGNGGTGTGAAGACAGCATTACCATTNTGGACAGCCGATGCGAATATTTTACACCCACACTTAGTACAGAATATTCACAGTGAATATATTTATGCTGGTGCTGATTATATAACTACCAATACATTTCGNAGTACTAGTTGGACATATAAAAGAGCGGGATATACTAATGCTAAAGCAAAAATGATGGCAAAAAAAAGTTTGTATTCTGGAGTAAAATGTGCTCANAATGCATCAAAGGGGGTTGTGAAGATTGCTGGCTCAATTACAACATTGGATGATTGTTATACCCCTGAAAGTTTTCCAGGTCGCAATATAGCTCTTGATGTATATAGACAAACTTTAGATTGGCTTATTGATGCAGGAGTGGATGTTATTCTTTTTGAGACTATGGGAAACATAGAAGAAATAGAGATTGCTCTTTCCCTTTCAACTGAATATAGTAAATCAATTTGGTTGAGNGTAATNATGAAAGATTCAAAAANAATTTTGGATGGTACNNGNTTAGAAAATATTTTTTCTCTGGCAAAGCAATATTCTGTTCATACCTTGCTTTTAAATTGTAATGAGATTNCAAAAACTATTAATGCAATAAAAGATTTTCACCATTTTTGGGATGGTCTNTGGGGTGTATATCCAAATTTAGGTGTTAAGGATTATTCGAATAACTACTTTGATATTATTAATAACACTAAACTTATTNAGGGAATTAAAAATATTTTAGAACACAATCCGACCNTAATTGGTTGCTGCTGTGGATCATCTCCTATGCATATTAAAATTTTAAAAAAACAAATTATAAAGGAATATGAGAATGCATTTGAAAATTAAACCCCGAAATAATTNAGTGTCTAGTATGTATGAAGAGCATGGACAATTNCATGTCGGCGATGCAGGTTTGGATTTATTTGTTGTTGAGNACCAAACTATTGAAGGAGGAAAAACTGAATTAATTAATTTAGGAATATCATGTGAAACGTCTGAAAAAAGACCATATTTTCTNATGCCGAGGTCCAGTATATCTAAAACGCCAATCAGGNTATGTAATTCCATTGGCCTGATAGATGCTGGGTACAGAGGAGAAATTATGGCAGCTGTTGATAATATCAAGNAAGAAGATTATACAATCAATTCTGGACAAAGGCTGTTTCAAATTGTTGCGATGGATGGTAGNCCTNTAAGTTTNGAATTGGTGGATGCATTATCTTCTACCAGTCGAGGTNCCGGAGGGTTTGGCTCTACTGGATCTTAGNAGTACGCCAATTTGGCATGAAATGATTTAGATGTATTACAAAATGAAATAATCTTTATTGTGGTATATTTTTTGTACAATACCTGTATAATAGTATCTGCGTTAATTACTATAAATATCANCTGTTTTTTTAGTATATTCGCGGCCGCTTTTGTTGCGTTTTTTTAAATTGAATTAATAGTTACAAGGAGTTATNAAATGGGTTTAAGTCTTAAACCGCTGTCCGACCGTGTTGTTGTTGAGCCAGCTCCTGCGGAGGATAAATCCGCGGGTGGAATTATTTTACCAGACACCGCTCAGGAGAANCCTCAGCAAGGANTAGTAGTTGCTGCTGGTCCAGGAAAGGTAAGTGATTCTGGTAGTTTANTAGATATGACCGTTAAAAAAGGTGATAAAGTACTTTACGGTAAATATTCCGGAAGTGAAGTCACATTTGATGGTGTAGAGTANGTAATCATGCGCGAAAGCGATATTTTAGCAGTATTATAAGGAGATTAAAATGGCAAAAGAAGTTTCATATTCTCTTGACGCACGTAGTGCTTTAAAATCNGGTGTTGACAAACTTGCAAATGCAGTTAAAGTTACACTTGGACCTAAAGGGCGAAATGTTGTCATCGAGAAGAAATTTGGAGCACCTACTGTAACTAAAGATGGTGTGACAGTTGCAAAAGAAGTAGAANTAGAAAATAAGCTTGAAAATGTTGGCGCACAAATGGTGCGTGAAGTAGCTTCNAAAACATCAGACGTTGCTGGNGATGGTACCACAACAGCTACTGTTTTAGCTCAGTCTATTGTTAATGAAGGATTAAAAAATGTTACGGCAGGTGCAAATCCAATGTCTATTAAAAGAGGTATTGATGCTGCTAGAGATGCTGTAGTAGATGCAATAAAAAAACAATCNAAAGATCTACCAGATAGTCAGCAAATAGCGCAAGTTGCTACTATTTCTGCGAATGATGACAAAGAAGTAGGTGGAAAAATCGCTGAAGCAATGGAAAAAGTAGGTAAAGATGGAGTTATCNCTGNAGAAGAATCTAAAACTGCTGAAACATTTTTAGAANCAGTTGAAGGTATGCAATTTGATAGAGGTTATTTATCACCTTATTTTGTTACTAATTCTGAGTCAATGGATGCAGAGATGGAAGATCCTTATGTTCTAATTCACGATAAAAAAATCAGCAATATGAAAGACTTGCTTCCTCTTTTAGAAAAAGTTGTACAGACCGGTAAACCAGTCGTTATAATAGCTGAAGATATTGAAGGTGAAGCACTTGCGACTCTAGTTGTCAACAAATTAAGGGGTACTTTTAAAGTTCTTGCCGTAAAAGCTCCTGGGTTTGGTGATAGAAGAAAAGCAATGCTTGAAGATATTGCTGTCTTAACGGGTGGAACGGTAATCTCAGAAGATGCAGGTTATAAACTTGAGAGTGCAACGATCGATTATTTAGGAACATGTAAGAGAGTTGTTTCTGATAAAGATAACACAACAGTTGTTGATGGAGGTGGAAGTGCTGATGCAATCAAGGCACGTATAAATGAAATCAAAGTACAGGTAGAGAAGACAACATCTGACTATGATAAAGAGAAGCTTCAAGAACGTTTGGCTAAATTATCTGGAGGTGTGGCAGTAATTAATGTTGGCGCAGCAACAGAGGTTGAAATGAAAGAGAAAAAAGCCCGTGTAGAAGATGCACTTCATGCTACAAGAGCTGCAGTAGAAGAGGGGATTGTACCTGGTGGAGGAGTTGCTCTTTTAAGATCGATTTCATCTCTCGATAAGGTTAATGTTGACGAAGAGCAACAAGTTGGTGTAGATATAATGCGAAGAGCATTAGAAGAACCAATTAGACAAATTGCAAGAAACGCTGGTTCTGAATCGTCAATTGTTGTCCAAAATGTTAGAGATAAAAAAGGTGACAGTGGTTATGATGCTAGAAATGATGAGTATGTTAAGATGTTTGAAGCTGGAATTATTGATCCTGCAAAAGTTGCTCGTGTAGCTGTTGAAAATGCGGCATCGATTGCTGGGATGATTCTTACAACAGAAGCTGCGATTACTGAAATACCTGAAGATGAAAAAATGCCTCCTATGCCAGCCGATCCAGGAATGGGCGGAATGGGCGGAATGGGCGGAATGGGCGGAATGATGTAATCAAGCCCTATTTTCATCCAATAAATACAAAAAAGCCCTGGTTTCCAGGGCTTTTTTTATATTTAAATGAAGGTAGTACTGATCATTGAGCATATGTAATTTTTGATTACTGTTTTGGGAAAAAATATAAACAAAAGAATTTTTATTATCGATGGGTATGCTTTGCTATATAGATCGCACTTTGCTCTAATTCGTAATCCTTTAATTACATCTTATGGTTTAGATACGAGTGCTTTGTTTGGTTTTATAAATCAAATACTAAAACTAATCAGGAAGGAGAATCCTGATTTTTTGGTATGTGCTTTCGATTCAAAAGGAAAAAACTTTAGACATGATTTGTATGATTTGTATAAAGCAAATCGACCAGAGATGCCTATTGAATTGCAAAACCAACTTCCTCATCTTTGGGAATCTTTAGATGCATTAAAAATCCCTATTATAAAAAAGAAAGGTTTTGAAGCAGATGATATAATTGGAACTTTAGTAACGGAAGCAGAAAAGTACGGGCTTTTAAGTTATATCGTTAGTGGTGATAAGGATTTTATGCAACTTATTAATGACAAAGTTTTTTTATATGCACCAGGAAATCGAAGATCACCTGACCCAATTATTTATAACTCAAAAAAAGTAGAAGAACGATGGGGAGTTCCTCCTCAAAAAATTATTGATTTATTAGGCTTAATGGGTGACAGCTCAGATAATGTTCCTGGAGTATCAGGTATTGGTGAAAAAACAGCTGTAAAACTAATCAAGGAGTACGGTTCACTTGAGGGTGCCTTAGCTAATGCAGAAAGTGTAAAAAATAAACGTGCTCAAAATGGTTTAAAAGAAGGGCATTCAAATGCAATTCTCAGTAAAAAACTTGTAACCATTTTAACAGATCTTAGGTTGGAAGTAAATGTTTTGGACCTTGGAAAAAACAATATTGATTTAAGTCAATGTAAAAAGAAATTCAATGAGCTAGAATTTTATGCTATTTTAAAGCAATTGAAAAATTGGGAGGAGATTAGTCATTCAACAGATGAACAAAACTTTAAAAAAGATTATAAAATTGTTTTAAATAATAATGATTTAAATCAAATGATTAACATCCTTCACAATGCTGATCTAATAGCATTTGACTTAGAGACAACTAGTACAGCACCAATGGAAGCTGAGATTGTTGGAATAAGTTTTTCTGTCAAAGAACACGAAGGATATTATGTTCCATTCAGATATCCTGGAAAAGAAAAGAATAATTTTGGTGAAGACGATGAAAAGATTGTACTTGATAAATTAACCAAATTATTCGAAGATCAATCTAAATTAAAAACTGGTCAAAATATTAAGTATAATTCATTAGTTTTAAAAAAACTTGGAATAAATATTGAAGGAATTTCTTTTGACACAATGGTTGCTGCCCATTTAATTAACCCTTCAGCAAAATCTATTTCTTTAGAGACATTGAGTATTGAATATCTTAATTATGAAATGGTACCCATTTTAGATCTAATTGGAAAAGGGAAAAATCAAATTAATATGGGTGAGGTTNCTCTTGAAAAAGTTTCTTTTCATNCATCAGAATACTCAGATCTTTCTTTTCAATTGACTGGANTTTTGAAAAANAAATTAAAAGAAAAAGAATTGTTNACATATTTTAATACAATCGAANTACCTTTGATTAAGGTATTAATNCAAATGGAATTCATGGGAACATTTGTAGATGTAAATTTATTAAANGCAATGTCTGAAGATATTGGTGAGAAATTAGGCTTAATTACTTCCTCTATATANTCTATATCTGGAAAAGAATTCAATATTAATTCTACTCAACAATTAGCTGAAATATTATTTGATGAACTTGAGTTGCCAAAAATTAAAAATCGTAGCACTGCAGAAACTGTATTAAAGCAGCTTGGTANTTANCATGAACTTCCTAANAAANTTTTAGACTATAGAAAATATTTTAAATTGAAAAANACCTACCTAGATTCATTGCAAAAGTTAATTTCAAAAGATACNGGTAGAATTCATTCCACTTTTAATCAGACAATTGCGGCAACAGGTAGGCTCTCAAGTACNAATCCTAATTTTCAAAATATTCCTATAAGNAGAGAGGAAGGTAAAGAAATTAGAAAAGCTTTTCGTGCAGAAAAAAAAGATTGGAAAATATTTTCCTTTGATTATTCACAAATTGAATTAAGAATTATGGCACATTATAGTAAAGATCACTCCATGATAGACGCGTTTGTAAATAATAAAGATATTCATTCTCAAACAGCTTCTAGTGTATTTAATGTCCCTATGGACAATGTTCTTCCAGAAATGAGAAGAACTGCTAAGATTGTTAATTTTGGAATTATGTATGGTGCCGGTGCTTTTCGTTTGAGCCAAGAGCTTAGTATCCCAACGAAAGAAGCTTCATTAATTATCAGTAAGTATTTTGAACAATTCCCTGGCATACAAAGCTATATAAATGATACAATTGATAGTGCAAAAAAAAATAAATATGTTGAAACAATTTTTGGGAGAAAAAGATCTATTTGGGATATAGATTCTGAAAATGGTATTCGNAAAAAAGCGGCAGAAAGAATGGCAATTAATATGCCNATTCAAGGTTCTGCTGCAGAAATGATTAAAGTTGCAATGATAGCTATCCAAGAGGCACTAACAAAAAATNGNATGAAATCAAAAATGATATTACAGATTCATGATGAGCTGATATTTGAATGCCCTCAAGGNGAAGAGGATCTGCTTGTAAACTTAGTAGTTGGTAAAATGGAGAATGCTATGAAATTATCTGTACCTGTAGTTGTTGACCATGGTTCAGGTCATTCATGGCTTGAAGCGCATTAGGTATAANAAGTATGGAAGCTAGTATAACATTAAAAAAAGTAGGTAAGTTAATTGAAAANAAGACAATTCTTGCTGGATTAACTTTTGGAGTTGAAAGAGGGAGTCTTGTTGCAATTGTNGGTGTAAATGATTCCGGNAAGTCAATCCTNCTAAAACTTCTTTCAGGATATGAAAANCCTGATTACGGTCAGGTATTTGTTCATGGNTTGGATATTGAAAAAAGAAGAAACNAAACTAGAAAATTAATTGGATACGTTCCATATGAAAATGATTTGGACCCATGGCTTACNATTGAGCAAAATATTCGNTTTAATGCGAACCTATATTCAATCTCAAATNAAATTNGCAATGATCGTATTAAANAATATAGTCAGGCCCTTCAGCTTGAACCTTACCTTAATGAGTTTTCTTTAAAGGTTTCNGGAGGCATTCAGAAGAAAGCTATGTTGGTTAGAAGCTTAATTCATGATCCAGAGATATTAATTCTTGATGAACCAACTGGATATATGGACGCTGAGTCAATTAGATTAACTTGGGACTTATTAAAAAAGATTAAAGGAGAAAAATCAGTTATATATGTTAGTAATTCTTTAACTGAAATAGAGAATGCACATGATAGNATTTTAGTTTTTCATGAAGGTAGAATACTTATGGATGGCCACCTTGACAAGCTTTTAAAGAGTACTATGGATTATCATCAATTTCAAATTGAATTTAATTCTTTGGATGAAAAACTTTANCAACAATTGAAAAATATTCCTACGGTCGTTTCACCAAANAGGTTGGATAATATTTTTCATTTTTATGCAAGGACGAGAACTGTTTTTTTTGATGTAATTAAAGTCGCATCAGAACATATGATGGTAGATTTGAATGTAAAAAAATTAGGACTAAGAGATTTGTTAGATTCTGAATTTGCAGGAAAGGGATTAGATTGATTCAGGCTTTTTTATTACGGAGATTATGGTTGTGGAAAAATAGACTTATCCCGAGCATTTTTTTATTTTTTTTCATGCCAATTTTATTATTTATAATGATAAGTATACCTTTGAAAAACATTATAAGGTATAGTATCTCTGGAGTTCCTTATGATATTTGGGTTTTTCCTGGATTAATTTTTATTGTTGGTTCTCTAGGTTTATTCCCTATAATATATAGGGAAATTTTTGATTTAAGAGTGCATAGAAAAGTACTGATTAATATTGCTTTAGCACCTTACAGTAAAAGTCAACTAGTGTTTGGGAACTTATGCGTTTCTGTATTAGAGGCATTAACAATGTGCATTTTTTCAATATTTATCTACTCTTCAATTGTATCAATTCCACTTAATTTTCTAAGTTTTCTTTTTTTAATATTTTGTCTCATTATTTATTTATTTTTGGTTGGCAGCATTTATATTCTTCTTTCTATAACTATTGATGCAATTACAACTATGATTTTATCGTCATTTTCACTCATTTTATTTATAATATTTGGTAACGGATTTTTGATCGAATTTTCTTTTTTCCCCTCTTTTATTGAGTCTATTTTAAAATACAGCCCAATATCTTTTTCACAACAATGTTATCAAAGATTTACCTATACTGGTTATTTTGATTGGATATTTGTGGCAATACAGATTATTCTCATTTATACATTNTNTNTNCTAAANGGATTTTTATTAAAAAGAAAACTTCGTCAATAAGTATAAAATANNATNATTTAAAANAATNAATCCATNAANATGATTGGNCCNAAAGCATATATTCANTCNTNAAGNATGAAAAANAATATNTCTCANATAAAAAANNGNATNTTNGNTAANAATNTAATGNTNGTTGTAAAAGCAGATGNATATGGNCANGGNNNATTAAATGTNGTNAATATTCTTGCATCTGATAAANATCTTATTTTTTGTACTTTTTCAATAGAAGAGGCTTTAGAAATTCGNANAAATGGNNTNNAAAATAGAATATTTNTTTTTTCTAAACTNCANGANANCTGGNTTAAACTAGCATTAGANAATAATATNTGGATCAATGCNAGTCATNTNGAGGATTTANAANTNTTGNCNNANTNTTTNAAAANACATAANGCNTGNCCNAAAATTCATTTAAAATTTGATACNGGAATGACTAGACTAGGTTTTGATTTGAAGGATCATAATAAAGTTTATGATTATGTTATTCAAAATCCTTTTTTACCNATTGAAGGAATTTATTCTCATTTTTCNACTGCTGANGAAGGTGANCCAACCTTTGTTNAAACACAATTAGAAAGATTTAATTCTATATTAAAAACTGGAAATGCAAGGGGAGTCTCTTTTCGTTTTATTCATTGCTCAAATAGTGGTGCCATACTAAACAATTATGGAGAAACATTTAATACCGTAAGAGTTGGAATGCTAGCATATGGAGTNGCNCCTTCTGATGAAGTTACTATGAAAATAAATGTTGAACCTGTAATGAGCTTTTGNGGACCGATTGTTAANTTAAGAAAAGTNTCTAAAAATACTCCGATTAGTTATGGAGGTATTTATGTAACTAAGAAAAAAACAAATATTGGAGTAATTCAAATGGGATTTGCAGATGGGGTNCCAAGGCCATGGTATGAGGATGGNTATATTTCATACAAAGGCGAAAAATATAATATTGCNGGTAGAATCTGCATGGACCAGTTTATGGTAGATTTTGGGGATGTAGAGCCAANANTAGGNGAAGAAGTGCTAGTTTTTGGTAAGAAAAAAGACGATTTTATTCCAATNGAGACGATTGCTAAAAAAACTAATACTACTNCTTATGTATTGTTAACTGCAATACATGGAAGGACTGAATATTTAGTTAAGTAAACTAANCTCGATGGTANTTAGANCTTTTTTTTATGGAAAATGCACGAAATAATTGCTCTGCTAAAACTAGTGCNGCCATTTCATGAGGCATTGTCATTTTTGATAAAGATAAATTGAAATCCATTTNTTTTNNNANATTCTNTGGNTNTCCATTAGGTCCTCCAANAATAAAAACAATTTTTTCTCCNTTATTAAAAATAAATTTTGAAAAAGAAATTGAATTTANATTNTTACCNTGTTCTGATAAGCAAACACAAAAAAAATTATTTTTTTTTAGTTTGNCNATTTGATCTTTAATTNTGTTTGAATTTGAATCTTTTACAATNATTATTTCAAATTTTGANTCCCTAGATAACCACTCTAGATANTTTTNAATTTTNNTATTGTAAANTTTTTCTTTTATTTTTCCNATTAATACAATTTTTATATGCATTAGNGNAAATTATTAGCTTTTTTAATCATATTTTAAAAAAAAATGATAAAGAGCANATGANNAGAATTATTTTGAAGGTGTAGCTCGAACCCAAGATCTTCTATTTTGAAAAGCTTCAATTTTTAAGTTTGCCCATTCTTCAATAATCTCTTNCANTTGCTTGGACTCATCAGGATGCTCTGATAAGTTTGATTCAATTAAACTNAAAAGTTGTTTTTTACGTTCCTGTACCTGACCATATGTCGCAATTTCNTCATTAGAGNCTTCAGCTTTTTCAGCGGCAATNCGTTCTTTTTGCTTTTTAGCATTTAGTCTTTTTTCTTGGCTGTTNTTTACCATNGCATANAGTAAGACAGCNAATATAATAATTAAAACGATAGTATTAATATCCATAGTTTTTCTCCTGCAATATTATTATGGTTGAACCCATTCAGTAGNAATTCCCAAAGGACCTGTCCACCACAAAATAATGATTAAAGATAAGGCAATTAATGCAGCAGGCCATCCAAGAGTTGCCATGCGAATAAAGTCTTTACTTTGCAACTGACCACTNGCATATACTATTGAACTAGCAGGTGTNCCTATNACAAGCCANTATGCCATTGAGGTNGAGATAGCAAGNCCTACACCAACAAGAAGTGGGTTAGTTCCTGAACTTATAGCCATGTCAAGCACNACAGGCCCAATAACAGCAACTGTAGCACCAGCNCTCATTAAATTAGTAAGTACTGCTCCGATTACACACATTAATATAACTAATCCAATTCCAGNGTCTAATCCTAGTGGAGCAACTAGATTCATTATTTGGTCNGCAAACCAACTNGAGGCTCCAGTGTTTTTAAAAACAATACCTAAACTTATACATCCAGCATAAAGAACAATAACACCCCAACTTACTTTATCNTCATAATCTTTCCAGGAAGTTAACCCAAACAGCATATATAGAACTGCACCAGAAATTGCNATACCACCTAATCCAAGTGAAAAGCCTAAAAGGTCTTTAACTATAGATTTATCAGTGATCCATAAAAACACAACTAGAGCCATAATCCCAGCAACAAGTTTTTGTTGGCTAGTCATGGCACCATGCTTTTNTAAATCTTTCTTNAATAAACCNACTGCTTCACTTAGATCTTCCACTTCAGGTTTGAAGAGAAATGGTAGTAGAAAAGCCATTACAATGGACATAACAATAGTGTACATAAATCCCATNGATAACCATCCCATAAAGGAAATATCAATACCCATATTCCCAAGAAAACCTATCATAAGAGCATTTCGAGCTCCACCAGTAGGACTCATAGGTCCNCCTATCATACATCCAACAGCGATACTAACCATAAGAAGGGTGCCAAGCGTAGGNGAGGGTGTAGATTTATTNGTNAATGTATATAANGCTAATGCGATAGGAACATACATGGCTGCNACAGCATGCTCACCAACAAATGCTGTTGGTATAGCAGTACCTAANAGAATACCTACAACAATCGATCTTGTTTTNGTTCCAGCAAGGTTTACAACTAGCATCCCAACTCGTTTATCTAAACCATATTTTACAAGGGTCGCACCCAATGCAAGGGAACCTGCAATAAACCATACAGCATCGTGAGCATAAGTTTTTGCTAGTAGAGAAGGAGATGTTATTCCAAAAAAGAGTTGCACTAATCCTATTAAAAGTGCTACTGCTGGCATAGGGACAGCCTCGGTAGCAAAAAATACTACGCATGTTGCAAGAAGCGCCATCGTAAGCTTTATGTGGATAGCAAGGGCATCACTGCTTCCAACGAAGCTTTGGTGACTGTCACTTAAGTTTGGGAAGATATCTACGGCTTTATCGATCATCGATTGTGGAGTAGGCAGAACAAAACCAATCAAAAAAAAGATTAATACACCAATTCCAAGCCATTTAAAATCTGTTGTTTTGGCGAATCCACCACTATTATTATTTGCATCACTCATTAGTGAACCTATACTTTATAATTTGTAAATAAAAATTTAACTCAAATATTATGTAGATGTTAGCTTCAGTTAAAAAATAATCAAATACTCTATTACTACTTATTTCACTTTTTTCGCAAATGCAAAACTCTGCAAAATTAATCTGAGCAATATCAATCATATTAGAAAAGTGGATAGCATTAATAGAATTCAACTTTCTTTTTTTAATTTTAATGTCTTCCAGTTAATTTTGTATGATATGATAGGATTAAACATTCCGCTCTTACTATTGTCGCTTTTTTTTATTCCCAAAATATTTGGTAATGATGGTGCTTTACCAAATATTAATAAATATGAATATTCCAAAATAATTGATGTGCCTGATCTTTCATTTGTTGGTACAGTCTTTTCAGGATTGGATATATTAGAGCAAATGGATTTTAAGCCATTAAGAAATAAAACAATTGCAATTTTAACTAACCAATCAGCTGTAAATAGGAATAATCAGCACCTTTTAGACATATTAACTAGATATCCAGATATAAAAGTAAAATACTTATTATCTATGGAGCATGGAATTTGGAGTACGAATGACAAACGATCAAAAATGGTTGGTCGAGATGGGCTTAGTCCATTACATAAAGCACAGATTATTGATTTATTTAAAACTTACCTAAATCCACCAAGTTGGGTGATGAGGGATATAGATCTTGTGCTTGTAGATTATCAGGATACAGGTTCCAGATATACTACATATACTACGACTCTTTCAAAGGTTTTTGAATCCGCATCAGACTTTGAAATTCCGGTATTTATACTTGATAGACCTAATCCAATTAGAGGAGATTTAATTTCTGGACCGATACCAAGATCAGAGTTTCAATCTTTCGAATCGTACCATCTCTTTCCAATCAGACATGGTTTAACAATTGGTGAAATGTCACTAATAATTAATGAAATGGGGTGGGTCAAAAATTTAAAGAGAATTCAGCTAAATATTATTCCTATGGCTAATTGGAAACGAGAAATGTGGTTTGAAGATACTCAGCTGCCTTGGAAAAACCTTACACCTCATTTAGAGACTCCTTCAAGCCTACTAGCTTATTCAGGGATGGACCTTTTTAGAGGAACCAATTTAAACATTGGATTTGGTACAGGTGCTCCGTATATGGTTGTCGGATCCCCTTGGCTTTCTACATCTTATCTTTTACGGAAACTAGAAGAGCAAAATTTGCCTGGCGTAACATTTAAGGAGGTTGAATATCGCCCACTCGGATCAACCTACTACAAAAGAACACCAAAATTTGATAATTTGAAATGTAGCGGAATAGAACTGGTAATAAAAGACCAAAATATTTTTATGCCGATAGAGACAGCTACTTCAATTTTAATTTTAATTGATCAGCTTTTTCCTAGACAGTTTCAATGGGAGGAGAATAACTATATTGATAAGCTTTTTGGTTCAAATGAACTGAGAATTTTAGCTGCTCAAAAAAAGGATCCTAATCATCTTCCTGCTTTATGGTCAAGGGATGTATATAAGTTCAATGAATTCAGACAATCTTTTTTAATTTACAAATGAAAATTTTAATATTTATTTGTTTTAGCTCCGGGATTTTATATGCGCAAAATTTTCAACCTCTTCCCAATAATGTGTTTCGTATATCTATTGATCAAGGTTCTTCAAAATACAATTGGGATCGAGGTCAGCACCAATTTGCATTAGAGGGAATAGGTAAAATGTATTTTGACCCTTTCACACATAATGACTCGCTAAGATTTTCTTCTAATTTTGACTTGTACCATCCTGGATCCTTATATTTTAATAATATTATTTTTAATCAAGATACTTTAAGTATTGGTTTAACAATAGAACAGTGGATGAAGCAATTAAATTCAGATTTTAATCTTAACTTACCTGACTTTGGTCAACAAAATATTGATACAAGTATTTTTAGATATCCAGAAGGTTCTTTTTTTGAAAAAAGATCAAAAACAATTACAGCCCAGACATTAAGGATAGATTATGGCTTTTCTAATGAGGTCACCTTTAATATTTCTATACCCTTTATAGAATTATTTTCAATTAATCAGTCATTTTCTCAAGTATCAGTATCTAGTATCCAAGGTGTTCAATCTCTTGTTGATTATCACCAAAATTCAAAAAGTGTATTAAAAAATTTTATTGATTCAGAAGCCTTTATTGACCTCCCAGGTGATAGTATAGAAAAAATTCTTCAGTTTGTTTATGATTTGTACTATACCAAGGATGGTGATTTTTCTGTGAGTTGGATTCAGCATGCTCAAAATGATCCTCTAGGAAACGATTTAGTAGATAAAAGATTTATACCACTGGAGATGGGAATGGAAGAGGGAAATTATGTATCCTTGGATTCGCTTACTGATTGGTATTACCCTGCTAGAAAGTCAGGCAATGGCTTGGGAGATATTGATATTGGGTTAAATATATTACTGAAAGGAGATCCACCGTGGTCTTCATATAAAAGTACAGAATCAATATATGGACAATTATTTTTGAGTATTCCTTTTGGTAGAACTCTTTCCTCTTTTAAAAATTCATTCATTGATGAGGATACCAAGAAGAATCAATTAAATGAAGTCGTTTTTGGGAAAGGTGTTTATCGATGGAAAACAGGTTTTTTAGGTGTTCGATATTTAAAAGGTAAGAATATGGCAAGGGTTTACTACCAAGGGCAATACAAATTCAGTTTAGCAACAACATTAAACACCCCTGTAAGGTTTTTGTCCGGCGGGCACACACATCCTGATTCGATTTTATACTCAGTTGGAAATACTTACAAATATGATATGGGGGATGGACTATTTATAAGAGCAGGTGGAGAATATGAAATTTTTCCAAATAGAGCACGGATCATAGGAGAGCTTTCTTCAACCTATAAAGCTGCCGACAATTATCTATCTAAAAATTCTTATTGGGATAAATGGATGGAACAGCAAAATGGTGTAACAAGTAATTTGGATATAAAAATAGAATTTTGGCTCGTAAATTCTATTTCAAGCAACCGTATAGGGCCATTTTCTTTCGATGCATATGTTGGATATCAAGAACGATTAGTAGCAAATAATACATATAAAGGTTCACGTTTTTATATTGGTTTTTCTACGTTTTATCAAGGTTGGTAATAGAACTGCATGATTAAAA
>NZHK01000093.1 GCA_002691285.1 Fidelibacterota bacterium
TTGTATTCACGAACCTCAGAGAAGGTCATACCCCTTCCTTTAAAAATAGAGTGGTATTCTCCTCCGAAAAGATCATTCACTAATCCACTAGTTTTAATTTCAATCCGCTTAACTTTTTGAAAAATCTTTTTAGGAATCATTTAATGGTTATGGTACCTCTACTACTTCAAAAAGCCTTTGAATTACGTCTTCAGAAGTCAATTCTTCTGCTTCTGCCTCATAAGAAAGTATTATACGATGTCGCAAAACATCAGCACCAATATTTCTAATATCTTCTGGCGTGATATAACCTCTATTTTCAGTGAAAGCTCTTGCTTTTGCTGCTCGAACTAAATTTATTGTGGCTCGAGGAGAAGCTCCATAATCAATTATACCTACTAAATCTTCTAATCCATTATTTAATGGGTCTCTAGTCGCAAATATTAAATTCAAAATATAATCTTCAACTTTTTCATCAACGTAAATTTCTTCGATTACTTTCTGAGCATCAATTATTTCACTTTTCGAAATAATTGCTTCTATGTCTTCAATTTTTTTTGATCTAGTATTTTGTCGAAGAATAATTCTTTCAGAGTCTAAACTAGGGTAATTAACAATTAATTTAAATAAAAATCTGTCAACTTGTGCCTCAGGAAGTGGATAAGTTCCTTCTTGCTCGATTGGATTTTGAGTAGCCATAACTAAAAATGGTTTATCTAAAAGAAAAGTTTCTTCTCCAATAGTTATCTGTCTTTCCTGCATAGCTTCGAGTAATGCACTTTGAACTTTAGCTGGTGATCTATTTATCTCATCAGCTAGAATAATATTAGAAAAAACTGGCCCTTTACGAATATCAAACTCTCCAGTTTTTTGGTTGTAAACTAATGTTCCTAATAAATCAGCTGGTAGCATATCTGGGGTAAATTGAATCCTTTGAAAATCAGTCTTGATTAAATTTGAAAGCGTTTTTACCATCAAAGTTTTAGCTAATCCAGGTAAACCCTCTAATAATATATGCCCATCTGCTAACATAGCAATAATTAGCTTGTCAATTAATTCAGATTGTCCAGAAACTACATTTGACATATTTTTTTTCAGACCAGCAACAAATTTTGATCTTTCAGAAATTTTTTCATTAATCTCAGTTAAACTAAAGTTATTCATAATATTTTGGTTAAGAGGTTATATGTTTTAAGGCTGGAATTTCATCAACACTTTTCCCTAAATAATCAATTTCAAATTTTACAGACGGTGATAACTCATGCTTTGGAAATCTACTTAAAAACTCTTCATATTCAATCTTAGCACTTTTTGTATCATTTAAAATATTTGCATATACGTACCCTATCATAAAAAGTGCATGTGGCTCCTGCTCAGATCCAGAATAACTTTCAATAACCTTTCTATATTCTTGTATTGCAGTATTAAAGTCTCTTAAATCATTCATGTATATGTCACCTAACATGTATTGAGCTTTTGATAAAAATTTATGTTTCGAATAATTTTCAATTAAAAACATTAAATGATCAACTGCTTCTTTTGTCATCTCTTTTTTTCGTAAAGATTCAGTTTTATTTAATATGAAGTCTGGAAATTCTTCAATCTCAATTTTCGCCTGCTCTCCTTGCTTAGAATCTGGATAACTATTAACAAGTTTTTCTAATGCGTCAAATCCAGAGGAAAGGTCATTTTGCCAGTTGAGATGTATTGTGGACATTTTGTACAATGCATTTGAGGCTAGGCTATCATTGGGAAATTTATCTATTAACTTTTCCAAATCTTTTAAGGCCAGATCAGGTTGATTGTTTTTCAATTTTTCTTTTGAAAGTTCAAATAATTCTGTTGATGATTTTGAACATCCAATTAAGAATAGTAATCCTAAAATAGTAATAAACTTTATTTTCATTATATCCCTCATATTAAAAGCCGCAAAAGTTAATGCATGTTTTATTTTGCAAAAAGTATTTGGTTAGATTTTATATTTAATTTTCGAACGATAGTTCCCAAAAATTTAAAATAAGTTTTGTACACCCAACTGTACTCTACTTTCTTTAATTTCGTTCAACCTATAAGCATAATCTATTCGAAAAGGACCCAAAGGTGTTCTTATTGCCATACCTAAACCTATATTCCACTTCATATTTGAAAATGAGACAGATGATATTTGGCTAGTTAAGATTCCACCATCACTAAAAATAGTAAGCCCAATTAATTTATATATATCTGCTCGAAATTCTAAATTTGTCATTAATCGAACTGTCTCCCCATGGGGAATACCATCTTTATTACTAAACCTTAATACATCCCAAGCCCTCATTGAAGTACTCCCTCCAAGATAAAATTTTTCATAGGAATAATCATTATAATCATCATCCCAATTCCACATTTTCCCCATCTGCATTCTTAGAGCGATAACACTTTTACTTGTACTTGGGAAATATGTTTGAATTGTAGCATCTGTTTTAAAGTATTCTCTAGAACCTCCGAAACCAGTAGATTTGAAGGTTAAATCCAATAAATAACCCTTTTTTGTAAACAATGGGTCATCCTTACGGTCAAAATATACTTTACTTAAAAGCGACCTCTCCTGAATGTTAGTTTCAGATTTATCGCTAAACTCCTCCCAAACTATTTTATTTTCAATGTAGGATCGGTCTTCCAATTGAATACGCTGCTTAAAATTTGCTCCAAATCTATCAATTGATTTATCATAGTTTTTATAATCCTCATAGATTATAAATCGTTCAAAGTATCCTGTTATAGTAGTAGGAATCCTGATATTTAAGAACCAATTACTTGAAATGCTTGCATCATACCTAAACCTCGGGTTTGCAAAATCAGTTTCCATAGGAACTCCTGCAAGAAGTTTTGTTGAGAATTGCTTAGGAGTATTGTATGCAGCACGGTTGCGCCATTCGATTGTTGCACTTAATGCGGGTAATTCTGGTGATCCTTCTGCAAAACTTATAGGATCATAACCTCCTGCTGAATACCATTCTCTCTGTTTATATCTTCTAAATTCAATTACTAAATTCACAAGTGAGTCAGAATTTGCAACTCTGACAGGTGTTAAATTTGCCATGGAGAAAATCCCCATTTCTCTTAATTGTTTTAAAGTTTTATCCGTTTCTTTTTTTGTATAAAGGTCACCTTTTTCATATGTTAACTCTCGTAGAACAATAGTGGAATCAATATTACCGGTTTTTTCAAAAAATGTATTGTGAATATAAACATCTTTTTTTTCCTCTATATTTACAACTACAGATACAGAATCTGTAACCGAATCTTTTATTTCTAAAGTAAAAAACAGTTTACCTAAATTGTAATATTCATTTTCCAATAAATAAAGATTATCGTTAATCCCAACTGGATTGTATGGTGCTCCTATTGATAAACCCAAAAGTTCACTAATTTTAGAGTCAGAGATAGACTGATTACCGTTAATTTTTAGGTCGCTTAAATAATATCTTACACCCTCATCAATTTCAAAAATAATGTCAGCTTTTGAATCAATAATTTTATGAGATTCTTTAATTTTGACATCTAAAAATCCTTTTGAATGATAATAATTTTTTAATGTAAGGGCATCAAGTTTTAATAGTCTCGAATTAAACTCTGGTTGTCTATAAAAAAAAGTTGGAGGCCTTTGACGAACAATAAATAAGATTTCATTTAGAGATACATTCTTATTACCTGTAAGGTCTAACTTATTTATTATTATCTTTTCATTATTTCCGAAGAGATAAACTATACATGCAAATGTGCAAGCACTAATTATTCTGAATCTGTGCATCAATTAATAAGCGTATTTATAACGATATTTTACATTATAATTTCCATCTTTACCTACATTAGCTACTACTGAAAAATGACGATTTAATTTGTATTCCACACCTAATTGAGATTGGTCATTAAGCGAAAAAGATCTTTTATAAGATAAGTTTAAGAATGTTTTATCACCTATTTGTTTTTTTGCTGCAAGTTCAAAATCTTCGCTCGATCCTTGCAAAAGCCCTGCAGCTCCTGAAATATTAATATCATCAAAATAACTTATCATTCCTATGTTGGATTCTCTTATATTTTTTTCTAATTGAGTCTCTAATAATGCTCCAAGAAACGAAACGGTTTGATTCCCGAATCCAGTAGAGGTACCTTCTTGATCTTCAAATCGTTTACCCCAAGTTAACAACTCTAAAATATCACTTTCAGAAAAACCGCTTGCAGATTCTAAAATGATTTCAGGTTCATCAATTCCACCAATCATTCTTAGTTCAATTTTTTCATTATCGATCATTGTATAAGCCATTAAATTTATCAATGGGTTAAAACCCTTATTATCAAAAGTAACCATCCCATTTAAGTTTTCAAAATTATCCTTATGAGTAAATGCACTACCATCCTCAACAATAATCTGACCCCCAAAATCAACCTCTTGATACCCAATTTGCGACAAGTTCAACTCTCCAGTAATTTCAGCATCAATTTGTGAATTTTGGAAAAAAGCTCTATTACGAAATGGGATATTGAGATTGTATGACATTATTATATTCTGATCTTCAACAATAGCTGTCCCAATATCTTCTGTTGCAAATTCATAGAAAACGTTAACTTCTTCAGGTTCAATTTTTCCTGAAATATAAATTGTATCTCTTCCAAAAATTGAAAGATCTAAATTAGTTTCACCATAAATATCTAAAAAAAGTAATCTGAAAGATGCATTTTTAGATTCTAATTTTAGATTATAATACGGATTAAAAAAATTTTTCAAATTTATTTCACCTACAATTTTTGTATTGGGAGTTTTCCTACCAACATCGTTTACATTTTCAATATTTATATCAGCATTAAGATTTTTTATTATTAAATTGTTATTTATCAATTGAGCTTCTCCATTTATTAATCTAATAGGATCATTTAACAGTTGGGTATATAATACGCCATCTTGAATTAAAATATGACCATCCCTTGTTAAGTTTTCTACAGGACCATTTACATCTAGAATAATTTTATAATTCCCATCAGCAGAATCTAAATCAGTAATGTAGGGAGAAAGAAAAGGCAGATCACTAAGTTCGGCTTCAGTTTTTAGATTTACAGAGTCATTCTCAAAATATTTTCCAAAAGTCCTAGATCCTATATTTAGATCAAACGGGATATTTCCGGAAGTATATATGTAGCCATTATCATTTTTAGTTTGTGCTACTTCTATAAAAAGATTTTTACTATTATAATACCCTTTGCTGGCTAAGCTTTGCATTTTAATTAAATCAAATTCCGGCTTATCTATTTTAACATCATATGAAAAGTGAGTTTCCTCATTTGTTCCATTAAGGTTTATATTTCCTGTAGCTAAGCCACTAATGTTAAAAAATTCTGGGACAAATCGATGCAAAAACTTCAATGATAAATTTGAAAAACTCGACTCCATAGATATAGCAACTCGATCAATATTATTTTTTAATGGAATTATCCCATCAATATGCAACCCTGTAGATTTTTCCTTAGTAAAAGATAGGTCATCTAAATGCAGTATTCCGTTTTTATATAAACCTGAAATAACCATTTCATCAAAAGGCTCTTCCATATAGACTCCATTTTTGAACGATAGATCAATATCTATATCAAAATCTTCATCATTGGTTTCTATTAAAACCTCCCCGAAAACTAGACCTGTCATTTTCAACCGCTCATCTTCGATAAATTGTGTGAGGACTTCGGCATCAAAATTTGACATCTTAAATGTACCCTCTAGATTCTGGTTTTTGATTATTACGCCTTCCATTAGGCCATCATTAATATGAAATTCAAAAGGTTTTACTTTTAAATTGGAATCCTTTAATTCAAAAAATACAGGTTTTGCATTTACTAAATAATTATTTTTGTGAGCTAATTGTACTCTATCAATTTTATAATCACTAATTCCATCAAAGCTACCTGATAGTTGTAAAAAATCTTTATCTGATTGGAAATGACAATTTTCAATTATTATAGAATTATTTTTAAAAATTCCATATACCGTTCCACTATCAAAGTGTCTACCCTTCCATTCTCCTTTTCCAGACTTTATATCNGTAAAACCNCTAAANATACTGTCTTTAGTANATATTTGAGANTTTANTTCTAAGGATTCCAAATGAAACTTATCTATAATAATATTTTCGCATAAAAGCTCGGATTCTACGGATGGTTTATCAAAATCACCTGAAACCTTTAATCTGCCTGTTGCTTTGCCAGATACAAAGTCTCCTGGCAAAAAATTATTGACTAATTCAATGTTAGCTTTTTCTAAATCTAAAAGCACGTCTACAAAATTTTCTCTAAAGTCTCCTTTACCATTTATAGTTAAATAACTATCTCCAACTAAAAATATTACTGGTGAGATTGTAGAAATTGTACTGTCTTTATAATTAAATAATCCATGAANAGAAATTTCNCCTTGATTAAANAATTTTTCTTCTACCATTTCTAAGTTCATATTTATTTGGTCTAAGACTAATCCTTCATCTAAAGTAGCATCCATATTAAAAAGGCCTGACATTTTNGTTGGCTTCTGATTTTTNATCCATCTTGATAAATCAAAATTTTCTAAATNCATAAAACAACTAAAATTCTNCCCATNCATCCAAGANCCATTCATTTGGAGTTTAGATTGTTCNCCNAGCAACCTTAAGTTTTTTAAGATCCATCTNTTAGAATCCTTAANNAGAGAAAACTCACCTTTCATATCCAGGCCTAATTTATTTTCAATATTGATTTCACCATTAAATGAGTTAAAATCTGCTAAAAATTTNAATTTTCCATTAAAATTTGANAATTTTGTTTTTAGTGGTAACTTNGTGAACATTTCTTGAGGAATAGAAAAATTCATTAACTCAACATTNCCCTTTAACTTATTCAATAATTTTTCAAAATAGATATNACCTATTATTGGAAANTTTAAAAAAGAGCCTCTTATATTCTCTAAAAAATAGGACTCCCCATTATCACCCATAGTCAAATGATCAAAATGAAGATTGAACTGGGGATTTTCATCTATTGTCAACTTAAATAAATCAAATTTAATGGTAGAATATTGTTTTGTTTTTAATTCCCCTCCCAATAAAACATTTAAAACATTTTTATGGCCATTAATATTTGATGATAAAAGACCTTCGATAAAGAAGGTATTGATATGAAATGGAATGTTGATTGGTTTCTTATAAAATTCTTCATCTATGGAGCTATAATTTGGAATGTAGTTAGCATCAAGACCTTCCATTGTAATTAAATCAAAAACAATAATTGGNTTATGAATAATTGAAGAAATAAAACCAATATTGAATGATAANTTTTCTATTTTTACAAGAGAACCNAAAGAATGAGAGAAAATAACATTTTCTAAATAAGTAGTCCCNAAAAAGGATCCTAATGAATTTTCAACTTTCATCTCCCAACCTGTATGTACTATTTTTTGATTTACCCAAGAATAAAATCTATTTTCCNAATTTATCGACCTAANAAGGACNATAGTAGCCAATAATAAAACGAAGATACCAGCTAGGAGATATTTTTTCTTAAAATACATTATGAAAACATTATAATATGAAAATCAAATTAGGAAGGTAGATTCAAAAAAAAAAGGTACTTAATAAGCACCTTTTTTTTGATATGAAAATTGATTTTCAGTCTACTACTTCAAAGTCTGCATCCTCGATCTCGCTATCTTTACTTTCTTTCTTGTTTTTATCTTTTTTTGAAGCAGTATTTGATTGGCTATTATTATCCTGATCACTATCAACCATTTTTGAAGCTAATGAGCTCCATAATGTGTTCAAAGCTTCTAATGAAGATTTAATATCATCAGAATTACCACTTTCTTTAGCTTTTTTTAAGTCTGCAACTTTTTGTTCTAGTTCATTTTTTTCTTTAGAGTCAAGCTTGTCACCGTGATCCTTTAAATTCTTTTCAGTTTCATAAACAACATGTTCTGCTTGATTCAGAATATCAATCTTTTCCTTTTTCTCTTTATCAGCTGATTCATTTTTCTTTGCATCATTTACCATTTTTTCAATTTCTGAATCTGAAAGTCCTGAAGAAGCTTCTATCTTAATACTTTGTTCTTTTCCAGTGGTTTTATCTTTAGCATTAACATTTAGAATTCCATTTGCATCGATATCAAAGGAGACTTCAATTTGCGGAACACCTCTAGGTGCTGATGGAATATCTGCTAAATGAAATCTACCTATAGTTTTATTATCAGCAGCCATTCCCCTTTCACCTTGCAAAACATGAATTTCAACTGTGGTCTGATTGTCCGCTGCTGTACTAAACACTTGTGATTTTTTTGTAGGAATTGTTGTATTCCTTTCAATCAAAGTGGTAGAAACACCNCCTAGAGTTTCAATACCTAATGATAATGGCGTCACATCTAAGAGTAAGATATCATCAACATCACCGGATAAGACTCCTCCTTGGATAGCTGCTCCAAGGGCAACTACCTCATCTGGATTAACACTTTTATTTGGTTCCTTTCCAAAAATCTCTTTAACTTTTTCTTGTATTTTCGGAATACGGGTAGACCCTCCAACAAGAATAACTTCATCGATATCACTATTAGANAAACCTGCATCTTTTATGGCTTGTAAACAAGGCTCAATAGTTCTTTCTACTAAATCATTAACTAGATCTTCGAATTTTGCTAAAGATAAAGTTAAGTGTAAATGTTTTGGTCCAGATGAATCAGCAGTAACGAATGGAAGATTAATATCTGTTTGTTTAGAAGATGATAGTTCTTTCTTNGCAGTTTCCGCTGCTTCTTTTAGCCTTTGAAGTGCCATTGCATCTTCACGAAGATCAATCCCGTCTGATTTTTTAAATTCTTCTGCAATCCAATCAATTACCTTTTGATCAAAATCATCACCGCCTAAATGTCCATCTCCATTTGATGATTTAACTTCAAAAACACCATCACCTAATTCAAGGATTGAGATATCAAATGTACCACCTCCTAGGTCAAAAACAGCAATTTTCTCATCTTTTTTCTTATCAAGCCCATATGCTAAGGATGCCGCAGTAGGCTCGTTAATTATTCTCCTTACATTTAGTCCTGCAATCTTACCTGCATCTTTCGTAGCTTGNCTCTGAGAGTCATTAAAGTATGCTGGTACAGTAATAACTGCATCAGAAACTTTGCTTCCTAAATATTCTTCAGCTTGCTGCTTCAATTTCTGAAGAATCATTGCAGAAATCTCAGGGGGAGTATAATCTTTATCTGATATTTTNACAACGCATGCACTACTAGAATTTTTGTCTACATTGTAAGGAACTTCTTTAAGCTCGGTACTTACTTCTTTAAATAANCTTCCCATAAACCGTTTAATTGAAAAAACTGTATTTTCNGGGTTTGTCACTGCTTGTCTTTTTGCAGCTTGCCCNACAAGACGCTCTCCATCTTTACTAAATCCAACAATTGAAGGAGTTGTTCTTCCTCCTTCAGGATTAGTTATTACCGTAGGTTCACCGCCTTCAAGAACNGCAACGCATGAATTAGTTGTACCTAGATCAATTCCAATAATTTTGCTCATAATAAATAACTCCGAATTCTGAAAAAATAATTNGTNTTTTTAGTCNTANTANTNACAAGTAATGTACCAAACCAAAGCATAGTATTTTTTGGCAGAACTATTGATTGCGATATAAATTTTGGCAGACTATCTATTTATCGGAATCTGTGATTTAAAACTAATTTTTAGCTCATCATTTTTGGACTTAACAATAAAAGTTTCACCCTTAAGCACATCATTTTTGAGGAGAATTTCTGAAATTGGATTTTCAATCATTGTTTGTATGGTACGACGTAAAAATCGCACTCCATATTCAACATTATATCCTTTTTTTAAAATTAAATTTTTAGCAGACTTATATACGATAATTTTGATACCTAACTCAGAGAGGTTTTTTATTAAATCAATAAGTTGCAAATCAATTATTTCATAGACATCTATCTTTTTGAGAGGGTTAAATACTATTATTTCATCCAATCTATTTAAAAGCTCTGGAGAGAATACACCCTCTACAGATTTCAAAATGTTTTTCTCCATTTTTTTATAGTCTTTCTTTTTATCATCT
The DNA here is from genome assembly GCA_002691285.1 of Fidelibacterota bacterium. Lineage (GTDB taxonomy): Bacteria > Fidelibacterota > Marinisomatia > Marinisomatales > UBA1611. The sequence goes on from NZHK01000093.1 coordinate 10,087, forward strand.
TTGTAAAATCCAAAACTATGGCTATCTAGATTTTTTGTTCCAATATTTGATGTCATAATTAATATAGTATTTTTAAAATCTATTTTCCTACCCAATGAATCAGTAAGTATTCCTTCATCAAAAACTTGAAGTAAAATATTATAGATATCTGGATGTCCTTTTTCAATTTCATCAAGCAATACTACAGAATATGGATTCCTCCTAACTTTTTCAGTTAGTTCTCCTCCTTCATTATAGCCTACATAACCAGGAGGTGAACCAATCAACCTTGACAAAGAAAATCTTTCTGTAAATTCAGACATATCAATCCTAATGAGTGCATTATCATTAGAGAATAAATATTTTGCTAAAGATTTTACAGATTGAGTTTTACCTACTCCTGTTGGCCCTAAAAATAAGAAAACACCTACTGGCCGATTTGGATTTTTCAAACCTGACCTTGATCGTTTTATTGCGTTAGAAACGCTATTTATTGCTCGATCCTGCCCTACTATTAATTTTTTAAGGGCATTGTCTAAATTTAAAATTTTATGTATTTCAGATTTTACGACTTTTGAAATAGGAATTCCAGTCATTACGGATACTATATCCTCTATCTTATCCTCATCAATTTCTAAAAACTTTTTTTCATCTTTTTTTTTCCAATTATTTTGTTCATCGTTTAATATACGGATTAATTTTTTTTCTTTATCTCTAATAATTGCAGCATCCTCAAAAAGCTGTTTAGAAACCTTTTTTTCTTTTTCATTTCTTAATTTTTTTAAATCATTTTCAATCTTAAGAATTTTTTTAGGAACCTCAAAATTAAACAAGTGAGCTTTTGCCCCAGCCTCATCTAAAACATCAATTGCTTTATCAGGCAAAAATTTATCAGTTATATATCTTTCTGATAATTTTACACATGCACTTATTGCACTATCAGTGTATTTAACTTTATGATGATTTTGATATTTTTCTTTTAATCCATGCAATATATTTATTGACTCTTTTTTAGAGGGGGGATTAATAATAACTTTTTGGAATCTTCGATCTAATGCACCATCTTTTTCAATATTTTTCCTATATTCATCCATAGTTGTTGCCCCGATACAATGAATTTCACCTCTAGCTAAGGAAGGTTTAAACATATTAGATGCATCTAAAGAACCCGAAGCACCACCAGCTCCAACTAAAACATGAACTTCATCAATAAATATAATTATATTATTATTTTTTTCTAATTCTAACATCAAACTTTCTAACCGTTCTTCAAATTGCCCCCTATATTTAGTTCCTGCAACAATTGAAGAAATATCTAGCGACATTACTTTCTTATCATGCAATACTCTAGGAATATTTTTACTAATTATTTTTTGAGCAAGACCCTCAATTATTGCAGTTTTCCCAACCCCAGGATCCCCAATTAGGACAGGATTGTTCTTCTTTCTCCTTAATAAAATCTGTGCTATCCGTTCAATCTCTTTGTTACGACCAATTACTGGATCAAGTTTTGATTTTCTAGCAAGTTCGGTAATATCTCTAGAAAAATGATCTAGAGTTGGAGTCTTACTCTTTGTCTTAATATTTTTATCACCTTCTAGCTCTTCAACTAAATAGCTACCATCATCGGAAAAAATCAAATCACTTACGGTTTCATAATCTAATGAGAATGATTTTAAAACACTGCTAGCAATGCCTTCAGGCTCTTTAAGCATTGCTAGTAATAAATGTATATCATCTGAAATAGAATCTCCTCTACTTGATGCTTCATTATATGAATTTCTTAATATTCGCTCGGCTCTCCTTGTTAAAGGCAGATGTCCCAAATTTAACGTCCCTCCAGAAGTTTTAATTCTGGTGTTAATAGAGTTAATCATTTCTTTAATGTTTATATTAAAGATATCTAAGATTTTTTTCCCTTTACCTGAATTAACTTTTAATAGACCAAGCAAAATATGTTCTGACCCAACATAACTATGTCCCAATTCGATAGCTTCTTCTTTTGATTGTTTAATAATAGACTGTACTCTTTTAGAAAATTTTTCTTTCATTTTATCTCATTGTTTTTAAAACACCCTCTACAAGACTAAACCTTTTACATCCTAATTTAGCTACATCAGGATTATGGGTTGTTATAATTATTGATTGATTAAAATCCTTGTTAATCTTTTTTAAAAGTTCTACTAAAATTAAGGCATTTTTTTCATCTAAATTACCCGTAGGCTCATCTGCTAATAGGATTTTAGGTTTATTAATTATACCTCTTAATAGAGCCACCCTTGACCTCTCTCCTCCAGATAATTGATTTGGGTAACTATCCATTTTTGAACTTAGATTTAATTCAGCAAATAAATTTACCGCTTCATCTTTTTTTTGAGTATTTAATTTTCCTATCCATGCTGGCATTAATACATTTTCAAGTGCTGTAAATTCTGAAAGTAAATGATGAAACTGGAAAACAAATCCAATTTTTTGATTACGTATTTTTGCAATTTCATAATTATTTAAATCCAAAATATTTAATCCGTCAATTTCCACTTCTCCCTCATCAGGCTTATCTAAAGATCCTAAAATATTTAGTAAGGTTGATTTTCCAGATCCTGATTGTCCTGTAATAGTAATAATTTGATTTTTTTCAACTTGGATTGATAAGTCATTTAAAACTGATAGGGTTTTTTCTCCATTATCATAAGATTTAAAAATATTTCTAGCTTTGAGAATTACTTCGCCCATTGTAATGCTTTTGTTAATTTTAAATAAGCTATTTTTTTTTGCTGCAAAATATGAAGAAAGAATAACAAAGCTCGATACCATAATGCAAACTAAGAAAAAGTCGGTGATGCTAATTTTCATGGGCAAGAAGTCAATAAAATATATTTTTGACGGCAAAGGGATGAATGAAAATATATTTTGAAAAAAAATAATTGATAAGGCAATGGCAAATCCAAAAAATGCACCTTTCATGGCTGTTTTTATTCCTAACAAAACCACAACAATCATAAGTTCTTTCTTTGGGGCTCCAAGTACCCTAACCATTCCAACTTCCTTCATTTTCCTTATGGATAATAAAATAAGGCTCGATGAAAGATTAAAAGAAGCTACTAAAAAAATCAAACCCAAAATAATAATTGCAGCTAAACGCTCCATTTTCATTGCATCAACAAGAGATTTGTTTTTTTCTTGCCAAGATTTAATTATTATATTGTCCCTGATAAGTTTATCTAATTTTAATTTCGCAGGTTCGATCATTTTTTGATTATAAACTTTTATATCATATCCATCTATTTTTTTTTTCCTTTTAAAAAGATTTTTACCATCATTTAATGTCATAAAAATATAAGAGTCGTCATAGTTTAATACTTTTGTAGAAAAAACTCCCGAGATATTCATCTCTTTCATAGGTGGAAAACCTATACCATAAATCTGGTCAATAGGACTAAATAAGGTGATTTCATCATTTATATCTTTACCAAGTCGATTTGCTAATCCCTGACCAATTATAATATGACCATCTTTAAGTTGACCTCCCTCAATTGGTATCTCATAAAAGTCATCCATTAGGCTCTCATCTATAGCTTTAATGAAAACTATCAAATTATCCTGACTACCTTTAATTATACCTTTCCTCTCCATATACGGCATAGCTACTTCTATTTCTGAAATATCTGAAAAATATTCAACTGATAGAGCATCAGGTACATTTAAATCACCATCAAATCCTCTCAACCTGTCATATACTATACTTTCAAATCCATTCATAACCGATAGAGCGATAATCATTGCAAAACATCCTACTCCCATTCCAATCATTGAAAAAATACTGGTGTCAAATCCTAATTTATTTGAAGAAAAATAAAATCTATTTACTATTACCTTTTTCCAGTTCATTCGTAACGTAAAGCTTGAGCAGGATTTAAATTTTTGAAGGATCTTGTGGACAACCAAGATGCTATAATTGAAAAAATACTAACCAAAATGAGAATGATCAAATATTTACCTATTTCAAAAGAAAAAGGTACTTGATCCATGAAATATATTTCAGATGGAATTTTAAATAAGCTAAACTTCAATTGGATGCTAATCAATATAAAAGAAATTACTCCTCCTATTAAAGCGCCTAAAATTCCAATGATCCCACCTTGCAGCATAAAGACTCTTCTAAGACTAGTAATATTCATACCTTGCGATAATAAAATAGTAATAGATCCATTTTTTTCAATGATTATCATGGTTATTGCAGCAAAAAGGTTAATTAAACCAACAAAAGTAATCAAACCAAACATAATGTAAGCGGGCCATTGTTGAACTAGCATCCATTCGAATAATAGTGCATGCCTTTCTTTCCAAGTTTCATAATAAAAAGGATATGGAACTTTAATCGATGAATTTTGATTATTTTCTATAATTAATCCCGTAAACTCATTAACATCAAAACCAAATACTGATTGGGCTTTTTTTATACCAATGTATGCAATATTCTTATCATATTCCTGCAGGCCAGAATAAAAGATATTATAAACCTCAAAAGAGTAAATTTTTGATGATAATAAAGATAAATCTGATTTTGAATAACTCTGCAAAAATATCCTATCTCCTATTTTAGCTCCTAAACTAGATGCTAAGCTTTCTCCTAATACTATTTGATTATTTTCTATAAAATTTGAATCTTTGCTATTAGTCAGATTAGGATAATGACTAATTCCTTCTATTATAACTCCATCAAGATTCTTACCTTTTCGAATCATACATGCACCTCTTATATAAGGCTTGATTTTATAATTTGAATTATTAAAAATGGGTTTTAAAAGATCATGGTCAAGAAGGACTGGTCTATTAAGAAAATGTTTAAGCCTTCCCTGACCTTCTATTCTTGATAGTTTATCAGAAACCACCTCTTTAAAACCGCCAATTATACTTGTTGTTAGCATCAATGCTGTAACGCCAATTGAAAGACCAATTATTGTTAGCCAACTTGCATAACTAGAATAACTACTTTTTTTTAAATTAAAAATAAAACGAATTGCTAGTCTAATATTTAGCAAGATAATCAGTCAACTTCTGATCTTAAAGCAGGAAATAATATAACATCTTTTATAGAACTACTTTCGGTAAGCAACATTACAAGGCGATCTATTCCAATCCCAACACCTCCAGTAGGAGGCATTCCACATTCCATCGCTTGAATGAAGTTCTCATCTAGATTCTGTGCCTCCTCATCACCTAGTTTTTTAAAGGAAGCCTGTTCTTCTAATCGCTTCCTTTGATCAATAGGATCGTTTAATTCAGAAAAAGAGTTTGCAAACTCATCTCCTCCAATAAATAATTCAAACCTTTCAACTAATTTTGGATCACCACTTCTGTGCATTTTAGCTAGTGGAGAAATTACCTTGGGGTAATCAATCACAAATGTAGGTTCAGTCAAAGTTGGCTCAACCAGTTCTCCCATCAGAGCATCCAGTATTTGTCCAATATTTGCATCTGGTTTAACCTGAATTTCTTTTTCTTTACATATCTGTTTGAGTTTACTTTCAGAAAGATCATTTACATTTACTTCTAATTTATTTGATAACAATTCTGAAAATGTTTTCTTTTTAAATGGTTTACTTAAGTTAATCTCAATATTATTAAAAGAAACCTCTAAAGCATCAATTTTCTTAGCAATATTTCTTATTAAATTTTCAACTAATTTCATGCAATCTTCATAATCTGCATAAGCCCAATAAAATTCAAGCATTGTAAATTCTGGATTATGATTTCGATCCATTCCCTCATTCCGAAAATCTTTGCCAATCTCATAAACCCGATCTAAACCGCCAATGATTAAACGTTTTAGGTATAATTCATCTGCAATACGCATATATAATTTTTGATCTAAAGTATTATGGTGTGTTATAAAAGGTCTAGCATTTGCTCCACCATAAATTGGCTGCAAGACAGGAGTCTCAACCTCAAGGAATTTATGCTCATCTAAAAAAGTTCTTATACATTGAATTATTTTTGTCCTCTTTATAAAAGTATTTTTAACTTTTTTATTTAATAACAAATCCAAATGTCGATTTCTATATCGTTGCTCTTTATCAGAGAATGAATCATATTTAATTCCATCTTTTTCTTTTACTATCGGAAGAGGTCGAATACTTTTTGCTAAAAGAGTAAGTTCAGAAGTTCGAATAGATATTTCACCTGTTTTAGTCTTAAAAACTTGTCCGCCCACTCCAACAAAATCCCCAATATCAAATAGTTTAAAATTTTCATACGAGTTTTCACCTATATCATCTTTCTTAATAAATACTTGAATCGCGCCTTTATTATCAATAATTCTAAAGAATGAGGCTTTACCCATTCTCCTAACAGCCATAATTCTTCCAGCTACTATAACATCTTCGCCTTGCAATTTTTCAAAATTAATTTTGATTGATTCACTGAAATGTGTCGGAGTGAAGTTTGAAGGGTAAGGATTTACTCCTTTTTTTTGTAAATCATTAAGTTTCTCTTTCCTAAAATTAATGATTTGCTTTAAACTTTTCTGTTCTGCAGACATAATTAAACCTATTATTTAATTTATATTTTTCTAATTGTACTTAGTAAATAAGACCTAATAAATGAATTTAAATTACCATCCATAACGGCCTGAGTATTCCCATTTTCTTCTTTAGTCCTATGATCTTTAACCATTTGATATGGATGGAAAACATAAGACCTAATTTGGCTACCCCAACCAATCTCCATTTTTTCATCTTCAAATTTTTTGTTTTTTTCTTTTTCTTTTTCTAACTCGACTTGATATAATCTAGCCTTCAGGATTTTCATAGCTTGATTTTTATTTTTATGTTGTGATCGTTCATTCTGACATTGGCTTACAATACCTGAAGGAATATGAGTTATTCTTACTGCTGAGTCTGTTTTGTTTACATGCTGTCCTCCCGCACCACTTGCTCGATAAGTATCAATTCGTAAATCCGAGAGATTAATTTCTATATTTATATTATCATCTACTGCAGGATACACAAATACTGATGCGAAAGATGTGTGGCGTCGATTATTGGTATCAAATGGAGATAGTCTAACCATCCTATGGACACCAGCTTCAGCCTTTAATAGGCCAAAGGCATAATCTCCATTGACTTCAAAAGTAACATCCTTCACGCCTGCCTCTTCACCTGGTTGAAAATCTATAATTTCAAATTTAAGATCCTCTTTTTCTATCCATCTTTTATACATTCGGAAAAGCATTTGAGCCCAATCTTGGCTCTCGGTTCCTCCTGCTCCAGGATGAATAGATACAATAGCATTTTGTTCATCTTCTGGACGTCCCAAAATCAATTTAATTTCCATATCATCGATAATGTCTTTATATGCTTTTAATTCATTTTTGATTTCGTCAATTTCGACCTCTCCAATTTCAGCAAATTCAAATAATACTTTCATATCATTGTATCGCCTNTCGAGATCTTCCCACAATGCNATTTTTTTTTCAATTCTAGAAATTTTTTTTAAAATATTGGAAGCATTTNGATTATCGTTCCAAAATTTAGGATCTGCNGATTTTTNTTTTAACTTTTCTAATTCTTTTAACCAACTATCAAAGTCAAAGATACCTCCTTATTTCTCTACCTTTCTGTTTAGCAAGATTAAATTGCTCTTTAATTGTGCTTAACTCCATAATGAAATTTAAGGAGGTAGTTTAAATAAGAAATGAAATTTTAGTCACCTGAAGAGATAAAAAGTCTATCATTAAGNTANCTNCTTAATTCCATCTCATCAATATCTAAGGAAGTAAACCGACCATTTTCTGCTATTGANATCGTACCTCTTTCTTCAGATATTACCACAACTAAAGCATCAGATTCTTCTGTAATGCCAAGAGCTGCGCGGTGCCTAGTACCCATTTCTGGTNATACCATCTGACTCTCAGTTAACGGTAAAATACATCCAGCGGCTTCGATTAATGTATTTTGNAAAATTACAGCTCCATCGTGCATCGAAGAATTTGGATTAAAGATTGACAATAATAAAGGCGTGGAAACTTCAGCTTTTAATTGTATACCGGCTTCTTTATANGAACGTAGGCCAGTCTCTCTTTGGATAACAATNAGCGCTCCCCATCTTTTTTCAGACATATTTAAGGATGCTTCCACAATGGACTCTAATGAACGGGACGTTCCCATCCTAAAAATTGTNTGAAAAAATCTAGTCTGCCCTACATAAATTAATAATCGACGAATTTCAGGCTGAAATAAAATAACAAATGCAACAACCCATACTGTTTGAAATTGGTTTAATAACCAAGACATTGCCACCAAATCCAATGAATTGAAAATAAAAGAACTAATAAGGAGTATGATAAGACCAATTAACATTTGGCCTGCTCNTGTTTCTTTAAAATATTGNTANACTTTAAAAAAAATCCATGTGACNAAAACGATATCAATTATATCAATTATTGTAATTGTAAGAAATCCAACTTTAAACGTAGGCATTAAGCTACCCTTATTAAATCAATGATTTTTACAACTTTTCTTATTTGTTTTACATCATGTACTCGTACAATTTGCGCACCTCTTAATATTCCTGCTGCAACTGCNGCAAGAGTACCTTCNANCCTAGATTCTGGNTCTTCATTTAATGCTACTCCAATAAAAGATTTTCGACTTGGGCCAATTAAGATTGGCAATTTAAAGCCATTGAACTTTTCTAATTGATTAATNAATCTAAAATTATCTTCATAAGATTTTCCAAAACCTATACCTGGATCTAAAATAATTCGGTTTTTTTGAATCCCAAATTNGGTTGCATACNNTATCCTTTCTTCAAAAAAAGATTTTATNTCCTCNATTAAATTGTTGTAANATGGANCATCTTGCATNGTTTCAGGTNTNCCNTGCATATGCATAACTACCACTGGAACATCATACTTTGATGCCACTTTAACCATATNCTCATCAAAAGAAAGACCACTAATATCATTTATAATATTTGCACCAGAAAGGATTGCCTTTTCTGCAACTTCAGATTTTGTAGTATCAATAGAGATAATTACTTCAGGAAAATTAGAATGAATTTTAGAAATTAAGGGAATTGTTCTTTCTAATTCTTNTTCAAAAGTTATGGACTTCGATCCAGGCCTTGAGGATTCACCCCCTATATCAATTATATCNGCACCGTCTNTAATTAGATTTTTAGAATGCTCATANGCAGATTCTANAGTAAAAAATTTACCACCATCACTAAAAGAATCAGGAGTNACGTTTACAATACCCATAATCAAAGTTTTNGAACTTTGATTATTAANCGATTTAATAAAGTTTGGAAAAGNAATATTGTGACTCAAATTATATTATCAATTTTATTTTGANTCTACCTTTTTTGATCTTTTACTTTCNTCATTNTTTAGTTGTGCNTTGTTTTGATCACTATGTTTTTTACTAGAATTATCTGTTTTGATATTATTCTTACTTCTATACCTTCTCTGTCTTCTTCTAGTTTTCGGATTATTCAAGTCACCATTTAAAGGTCTNGTTAGTTTCTCTCCTTTTAAGATTTTTTCTAAATCTTTTGAATCCAATGTTTCGTATTTTAACAATTCTTTAGAAAGATGATGTAAAATATCAATGTCTTTTCTTAAAATTTCATCTGCTAATCGTTGAGAATCTCTCACTATTCGAGATATTTCTTCATCTATCATTCTTGCAGTCACTTCACTGTAGTCTCTACTTGATTGTATTTCACGGCCTAAAAAAACCTCTTCATTTTTCTTTCCAAATGTCATCGGACCAAGCAAATCACTCATTCCCCATTCGGTAACCATTTTCCTTGCTATTTGAGTAGCTTGTTCTATATCATTTCCAGCTCCAGTTGTCATCTCATCAAAAATAAGGATTTCTGCACTTCTTCCGCCCATTAAAATAGCAAGTCGCCCCTCAACAAAATTCCTAGTGTATCCATGCTTTTCATCCATTGGTAATTGCATAGTAACTCCAAGAGCACGTCCGCGGGGTATAATTGTTATTTTATGAACAGGATCAGCTCCTTTTGTTTTTATTGCAACCAATGCATGTCCTGCTTCATGATAAGCAGTTACTTCTTTCTCTTCTTTAGAAAGAACCATACTTTTTCTTTGAATACCCATCATAACTTTATCTTTTGCTTCTTCGAAATCAGTCATATCAATAGATCTTTTTCTCTTTCTAGCAGCTAGTAATGCAGCCTCATTTACAATATTTGCAATATCTGCACCTACCATTCCAGGAGTTCCTTTAGCAATATCTTCAAGCTTAACTTTAGCTCTATTCACAACAACTTTTTTAGTATGTACTTTTAGGATACCCAACCTGCCTTTAATATCAGGAACATCAACAACTATTTGCCTGTCAAACCTACCTGGCCTTAACAATGCTGGATCCAATACATCAGGTCTGTTTGTAGCAGCAACAACAATAACATTTTGCGAATTATCAAAACCATCCATTTCTACTAAAAGCGCATTCAGCGTTTGTTCTCTTTCGTCATGCCCTCCTCCAATTCCTGCTCCTCTTTGACGACCAACAGCATCCATTTCATCAATGAAAACTATACAAGGTGAACTCTTTTTTGCCTGCTCAAAGAGATCTCTTACTCTTGAAGCTCCTACACCAACAAACATCTCAACAAAATCGGCTCCACTCAAGCTATAAAAGGGAACCGCAGCTTCTCCTGCTACTGCTCTAGCAAGTAAGGTTTTCCCAGTTCCAGGAGGACCAACTAAAAGCGCACCTTTAGGAACAGTAGCACCCAACTTTTGGAATCTTTTTGGATTTTTCAAAAAGTCGATTACTTCCTTTAACTCTTCCTTTGCTTCTTCGCATCCAGCTACATCTTTAAAAGTTACTCTAGGTTGATCAGAGGTCCATAAAGCAGCCCGACTTTTTCCGAATTTAAAAATACCTCCAACTCCACCAGAACCTCCTTGCATCCTCCTTATCATAAAAAACCAAAATCCAATAAGTAATACCCATGGTAACATATTAAGTAAATAGCCTGTCCAGTCTATTGTCTTTTCTTTAAAGGTATATTGAATATTAGCTTGATCCCACTCTTCTGTAATACCTCTATCAATGAAAGGAAGTGTCAATTTAAAATGCGAAACACCATCGATCTTATTACCATATTGAGAATCCAACATCTGAGGAACTTTGAATTCACCATGGAATACATCTCCCATTATAACGCCTTTAGCGATATCTCCATTTTCTAAATATTTTTTNTACTCTGTGTATTCAATCTCTAATTCTTGTTTACCTACATCAGTCAAAAGTCCAGAAACATAAACTGCACCCAAAATAATCGCCATCCATATAAAACTAGTTTTNCCAGCCTTTTTCCAGTTGAAATTNTCAGGNTCAAAACTATTTCCATTTTTAATATGNTTTTTATTTTGATTTTTATTTGTCTTGTTTTTATTCAACTCATTGTTCATGGCTATCTCCGAACCTTAATCNTTATTNTGAAACCTAAGAACTACAATTATCATACCAAAAATAATTTCAGTAAATTTTGGCATACAAAAANTAAGCAAGGCTGAAAAAATAANTGAANTCTATTANAAACTCTTTGTAAATCNTTAAAAAGTTTTTAANATNANAAANNTTAATNNTNAAAATTTATTCTAAGACATAAATACTATNNAAATGCCTAAATTTTTGNTTGTAATCTAGTCCATATCCTACAACAAATTCCTGAGAAATTTCAAAACCAATATGATCAATTGTAAATTCAAAAGGCCTTTCNATATCTCTNANAAGTAGAGTCACTATTCTTATTGATTTTATAGGAATTTCNTTAATTTTATTTAANAGNAATTTCAAAGTGGTTCCTGTATCTATTATATCTTCTACTATNACAACATGCCTNTTTTTTAAACTANCGTCAAAATCCTTTATTATATCTACANTTCCTGTAGATTTTTTACCATCATAACTTTTTAATTGAAGAAAAGATATTTCACATTCAATAGATAATGCTCTAATTAAATCAGATAAAAACATAAAGCTTCCATTTAAAACTCCAATAAANATAGGGTTTTCCTGCTNATATTCTTGNGATAGCTCANGGCCNATTTGTTCTACTCTTNTTTTAATTTTCTTTGATGAAATTTTGAGTTTCATTTTTTTTAAATNATTCATNTTCTTTTTGCGGGTTTAATTGTAAGCAACGCTTTTTGTTTTGTAGCTTTCGTAATCTTAGCCCAATCAGATATTCTAAGACCGCATACCCANGCAATTTCTCCATCAACAGTTAAAACACTTTGAGTTTNTTTTGATATNTTATCTATTTTTTCATTTATTAAGAAGTCACTAATTTTCTTTTTATTTTTCATTCCNAATGGTTGGAATACNTCTCCCTNNGTCCATATTCTNATTCTGAGCTTTTTATTTTTAAANTTAGACCAGTCGACTATTTCTCGATTTTTAGAATTNGAAAATTNAACTTGGTTTTCTTTTATAATTATATNGTAGATCATGTTGCANAANAAAACTGTTTTNTTTGGTNTTATATGAATTTCATCTTTTGANTCNGTTTTTATGCTTTTCTTTGCAATTATTAATCCCCTATCATGNAAAAGNGACCAACGATTTATTAGGTTNAAAGTNTTTCCAACAGAAACTCTATTCAAAAATTGTTCTAACATTTTTAGNTCATGTTTNGACCATAGCTTCTTTTCTTTATCAAATAATAATTGAATTAATCTTATNTTCCCAANNTTTGGCAAATCATTAATTAAATTTAATGGNATATCAATTCTGTCATCAAAAATAANGAGCTTACTAATAATAAATTNNATTAGAAGATGATCTAATGATTGCTTCCATTTATTGANANACTGTGTTGATTTATAAATGCCCTTTATTAGNGAAGGCACTTTTGAATCCCATGGCTTAAGCACTTTTTTGCGTATAAAATTNCTNGGAATTGATATATCAGAATTTGTNGAGTCATTTTTAAAAGGGATACCAACTCTTTCAACAAAATCACACAAGNTTTTTTTTTCAAAAGAAAGTAATGGCCTAATTATTTTNCCATTTTTTTNGGGNATTCCTGATAAACCANTAACACCTGCCTGCCTAGATAAATTCATTAAAACAGTTTCTGCATTATCATTACAATGATGCCCCGTCATTATCCAATCACTTTTCGTTTCNANAGAAAGATTTCTTAGGTATTCATATCTTTTTTCTCTTGCCCATTGCTCAGGACTATCTTTTTTAGGTTTGGAAGAGGGATTAAGAGTCTGAGAAAAGAATGGGACATTGAGGTCCATACACAAACTTTCAACAAACATCTTATCATTAATACTATCTTTCCTAATTGCGTGATCCACATGAGCAACTATAATTTTATAAATATTAATTGATTGTAAAAGAAATAGAAGAACGGTCGAGTCGAGTCCTCCTGATGCAGATACTATTATTTTATCATTTTTTTCTAGGTATCTAAGAGAAAAAAGTTCTGTTTTGAATAGATTTGTAAAAGGATCCTTTAAAATTTTTTCTTTATACAACTACATACCTTCAACATTAACGAATAGAATATATTAATAAAAAAAATATTTTTTTAACTTAGATAGTATTAAAAAACAGCTTTGATAAACATTGAACTTTATCTTGATATGAATGAGGATACAGGAACCATTCAGCAGCAGAAACTGTTTTAATGAATTTATCTAGGCAGGCAGGTGTTAATGGTTTATCAGGAATACCCAAAAAAAATGGGAAAATAATTAGGCCAT
>NZHK01000094.1 GCA_002691285.1 Fidelibacterota bacterium
GATTCCAGCTAGCCTTGAATGAATCATAAGAAGCTGCCAAAGGACTATTAATAATGCACCATTTTCTTTTGGATCCCAGCCCCAAAATCTACCCCAAGATTGATCCGCCCAAATACCTCCAAGGATTGTACCGAAAAGGGTGAAAAATAGCGCAACAAGTGTAATTCCAAATAAATTATTGAAAATACTTTTTAATTTTTTATTGTTCAAGGGATCTAATATATTTTGAATCAAATAAAGATGGCCTATAAATCCTGCAACTAATGAAGCGCCATACCCAATTGTTATGGTTGTTACATGAGTCGCAAGCCAAAAATTAGAATCTAAAACTGCTACCAGCATCCCAAGTGTATCTCCATCAGCAGCATAGCTAAATCCTATAAAATGCAAAATACTTCCACCAACAGATCCTACAAAAATACCTAACCCATCTTTGCGAAAAAATTCTATTGCAACTGCCAAAAGTAAAAGGATAAATGAAACAAAAATAACCGATTCATATAAGGTGGAAACAGGTGGTCGGCCCATTATGTACATGCGCAAGACTATTCCATAACCATGTATCAAAAAACCAATAATTAGGGAGAAAAAAGAAATATTACGAAAAAAACTTGGTTTAGCCATCCAACTTATTCCAATAAGTAAGAAGGATAGAATGTAAAAAGCTAAACTTTTAACAAATAGATTGACATCGTTCATCCAAGTCTCACCTTTTAACTTCTTCACATCAACAGGACTTAAAGACAAATCAGAAACTATCCTTTCATAATTCAATAGTGCATTATTCATTTCTAATTCATTTTTCTGAAAACGAGCTGCTAAATATTGCTGAAGGGAATTTAAAATTTCTTCTTGATGAAAGGCAGGCGTTATACCACTTATGATAAAATCAAAGGGAGATTGCCATACCGCATTTTCATCTAGTAATGCAGGTGGTATCAATTTAATATTTTTCATGTATGATAGTTCTTCAAACATGATAGCACTTTGACTAAGTTCTAGTAATTGCTTTTCAAAAGGAGTTCTATCTTGACTTTCTTTCTGATCAATAGTTTTTATCAACTCGACCTGGTTTTTAATCCCGTTAATTATTTCATTGAAACTGTATTTATGTTGGGTAGACCACTCAAGGAACAGACTTGAAACCACCTCAGGATTTCGAATATTAAAAACTTTTATATTGCGACTATTCTCTGGATCTAGAATTAAATCCAATAGCCAATCCGATGCTGTAATGTTTTGATCTTTAATCTCCCTTTTGCCGTAAAATCTAAGAAGCATGTTTCTTGCAAAGGTATCTAGAGGCTTAATCCTTCCTTCACTTTGAACGGGTATATTTTGAACTTCAAATGCACCCAATGGAGCAACTGAAAAGCTTGCAAGAAGAAGAAAAAAATAAAAAAAAGATAAGTTTGTTTTTTTAAGGTTCATTTTGACTTTCCCTTAACCATTTTTGGCATCATCAAAAGCAAGTGAATAAGAAGCCCTATGCTCATAATTATGCTTGAAATATACGGGAATAACCTTCCGTAATTTTTAACGGTTGCAAGAACAGTAGTCTCCACATCTGAGTCATCAATAAAAGAAGCTTGAAAAAAAGTATATCCTTTATGACGAAGTGGCTCATTCATCTTAATTAATGTCCGCCTAGGAATATCATTTTCAATTAAGTTAACATCNGAACTGAAACTTTTGGCAACATTGGTTCCTGGATGCATTATTTTTTCAAAGTCTATTAATTCAATATCAAAAGGTACATATGTTCTTTCTCTTCGATATTCTGAATGAAATATTTGATCTTTTATTTTATATGGATCATTCAATCCTTGGCCAAGGAAAAGCCCATAAATTCCATCAGATCCNTTACTTGTTCCTTCAATTTTATATATCAATGCAGGTCTGTTTTGAGTATTTTCNGGTTCAGGCTTTTTGGGTAATAAGACAAATTTTTCTAAAAGACCCTTNTATATTGAATCTGCTGGTGAAATGCGATTTTCAATTCGAACGTTTTTAATGTTACTGATAATATAAATTTCTGGTCCTTCATCAAAAATTTGNAANCGACTNCCTTCATANANAAGNGNTTCATCAACAACNGTNTANTCTATACTGTCTTTGAGAGAATTATTAACGAATGCTAACTCCATATTATGGTAATCATCTACATAATTGGTAGCTTCACCTTCAGCTATTACCATATTACCCTCAGAGCTAAAATATGCAGTAAGTCCTCCACCAACCAAAAGTAACAATCCGCCTAAATGGACAATTACTATACCAATTTTCTTAAGCTGCCACAAGTTTCGTTTAAACATACTAGAAAATAAATTAACGGTCATAAGAAGCAAAACTAGTCTCCCTCCAGGCAAAGGAATAAAACCTAGAAATAAGAAATAAAAAGAGGAGAAATATTTCATCTGCGAGGCATATAAGCCAATGTCTTTTTGTGCAATTGTACCAAAAAAAACAAGTACAATAAGCCATATCAAAGTATACGAAAAAACTTTTGGGCTCATTATAATCTTTAAAAACTTATCTAAAAAATTAAACTTCATAATGAAATAGATTTAGAAAAAGTTATGAAATCCTTTTTAACCTCAACCAATGCGGACTGTTCAGTAGATAACTTTACAAATACCGTTCTGTTTGATAATTCAAAAATTGATGCTAATATACTTTGGTTAGATTTTTCGTTTGCTAACTCAAAAAATAAAAAATTCCCTAAATCACTTTTGAAAGGGATTGAAGAATTTAGAATACTTTGCTCAGTTTCAGGGGGAAGAGATATTTGTCCTCTCCATCTATTGATATTAGCTTGTATGCCCCCGCTCATTCCTGAAAATTCAGTAATCGATAATTCTCCTTTCCCACTTGAATAGGGTACATAAAAGCTTGCCATTCTCATAGAATGACCATCGAACTGTTCCCAGCCTTCGGGTTTTTGCCATTTTAAAATAAACTCTTCATTCTTTTTTTGAAGTTCAGGTACTACCTTATCTTCTAAAACATTCAATGGAGAATCATTAGTTTTTTTAGGCAACCTATATGTTCTAATTTGGTCTTCGGATTGGCATGCAACCAAAAGCAAGATAGTTAAAAAATTGATATAAGAATACATTTTCAAAAGTTAACGCTCAATTTTATATACGTAATTTGCCAAATATTTGGTATCTGAATCAAAATACTTTTGGGTAAGGGTTGCGATTATCTTAATTTGCTGAAAAGTGATTCTTTGTTACTAATTATCAAGATATTGATTTATATAATGAAGGTCTAGCTCCCTTGAGTCNTTGTACTTTACTCTTAGCTCGGAAAGTTGAGTCTTAAGTTTTTTTACAATTTCAGTATAAGTTGAATCATGATATACATTTTTCATTTCCATTGAATCAGCNNGACGATCATATAATTCCCATTCATCNATATCATAATAGAAGTGAGCAAGCTTGTAATCTTCAGTTACAATACCATAATGACGTTTCACCATATGCACCGATGGATATTCATAATAATGATAATATACCGCTTCTCTATTCCAATTTTTTCCCTGCCCAAGGAGTAATGGCATTAAACTTTTTCCTTGCATATCAGCAGGCTGATTTATCTTCGCTGCATCTAGAAAAGTTTGGGCAAAGTCAAGATTTTGAACCATTTTGGATATCCGCATACCTGGGCTTATTTTTGCTGGCCATTTAACAAGCAAAGGCGTTTTAAAAGACTCATCATAAATGAATCTTTTATCAAACCATCCGTGTTCTCCCAAAAAAAACCCTTGATCTGAGGTATATACGACTATTGTGTTTTTATCTAAGCCCGATTTTTCAAGATAATCTAATACCCTCCCCATATTATCATCTACTGATGAGATAGTGCCCAAATAATCTTGCATATAACGCTGGTATTTCCATTCCATCTTCTCTTTCATTGATAAAGAAGGCCAGTTGTCCTTAAACCATACATTAATTGAATCTATTACAGGGTCATAAAGGGCCTTTTGTTCTTTATTAAACCTTACATAAGAAGTAGAAAATCCATCACTNCCGCCCCAATTATAAGGCTCAACGTATGGATCGATATCAATCATCGATTCCAATATTTTCGGCCTTATTTTTGAATCATGACCATATCTTAAATCAAGTAATAAATTCATTTCAGCTGATTTAGCTGCTAAGCCTCTGTCCTTATAATCATCAAATAGGGTTTGGGGTAAAGGAAATTCCTTTTTTGTAAATTGACGAAACTTTTCAGGACTTGGCCACCATGGCCTGTGAGGGGCTTTATGGAGATACATCATCAAAAATGGTTTCTCTTTATCTCTTTTCTTTTTCAACCATTCAAGTGTTAAATCTGTAATGATATCTGTAACATATCCTGTAATGGTAGTATCTCCTCTGGGAGTTATAAAATCAGGATTAACATAATGACCTTGTCCCGGTAATATCATGAAATCATCAACACCTTTAGGATTATTACCAAAATGTAACTTCCCGTACATCGCAGTTTGATACCCAGCTTTTTTAAAAAGCTGAGGNAATGTAATCTGAGTGGTNTCAAATGGAGAACGATTATCAATCTTACCATTAATATGGTTATGCTTACCCGTAAGNATTGTAGCCCTTGAGGGAGCACATATAGAATTTGTTACACATGCATTTTCAAAAATAGCACCACCCTCTGCTATTCTATCAATATTTGGGGTATTAATTAATTTTTGATCATAGGCGCTGATTGCTTGATATGCATGATCGTCGGACATAATAAATAGAATATTTGGTCTAGGTTGAGTTTCTTTATTTTCTCTTGTACATCCTAAAACTAGAACTAAAACCAAAATAG
The DNA here is from genome assembly GCA_002691285.1 of Fidelibacterota bacterium. Lineage (GTDB taxonomy): Bacteria > Fidelibacterota > Marinisomatia > Marinisomatales > UBA1611. The sequence goes on from NZHK01000094.1 coordinate 4,834, forward strand.
TTAAAAAGTGTTTAACCAAAATCAAACCGTTCTTTTACTTAAAAAAATAATCAATCTGTATGTGTAAATTAGCACTTGTAAGTAATTTTTTAATTATTAGATGTTATAATGAAAAGAACTACCTGTTTTTAATTTTATAATGAACCAAACTTTTAATCCTTATAAATCTGCATTAGATGGATTGATTTTAGAAAACCCTGTGCTTTCATTTTTTCAATTTTGTAAAAAAAGGGAGGACATCCGCCTTAAAAGAGAATCGGGTCTNCCTGNTCCATGGAGCAACGATCCCATTTTTCAAAAAGGAAGATTTCTTAATGTNTTTCGTGAAGACGATAGAGGTAGTAAAGCCATTATACAATTTGTCAATAAAACTAGNTCTGATTTTTCATCATTAATTCAAGCAATTTTTTTTTCTAGATGGTGTAATAAACAAGAGACATTAGATATTTTGGATCCACTATTGCTTAAAAATCCTGATAAACTATCTAGCTTTTTAATCAATATGAATTCTTGGTGTAATACAACTGCATACCCTGTAGAGCCCATTCAATTAAATGATACGGAGTACTCTAGAATCGAGACTGCTACCCATGTACTTAAATCAAACAAAGAAATGTTATCAAACATAATTCTTAACTCAAATGGATCTGTAATTGAAGCAACAGCTCAAATAAATAAAATTTTTCAAATGAAAAATGATTTTCCAATTTTTATGGCAGTAATGGATATTGCTTGGTTTAGACCTGACATCATTAAACCAGATAGTAATGTCCCCGTCGGAATCGGTGCTGTGGCTTATATTGAGATACTTAAATCTTATTTAAAGAAAGACAGCGATGAAAAAGTCTTTGCTCATATGATNAAACTTCAAAAAAAATACTGGCCGGAAGCNAAAAGAAATTTTCANCCAATTGANATTGANTATCTTTCATGCGAATGTCGAAAATATTANAGCTATGTAAATGGAACAAAACTATTTGAAGGAAAGAACCTTTTTTATCCTAAGCAATAATTAATAATATTCTGTAAAACTTCTTAAAAAAAATCTAATTATTATTTCATAATCCAAAAAATGATAAAGTGGTAAGGAGACTTATTANTCCAACAAATAATGCAATTGCGAATCCATAATAAAAAACTTTCAATCCAATTNANTTTAGTTTTTTTAAGTCTGTAGAAATCCCAATTGCAGNCATTGCTATTGTTAATAATAATTTTGATAAAAAATTAATTTCAAGGATTAACCCATTCCATAACTCAATGTTAAATAAACCGAAAGCTTTTGANCTTTGTTCTAGACTATAATCGCCGAATGTTCTTACGANNCCAAAAAATAAAAATCCAAGTATAAAAAAAGGAAAGATCTGGTAAAGTTTTTTNCCTATAGAAATATCTGATTCTTTATTGTNGTTGGTATGCTTGAAAGAAAGNTATGGTATAACTATAAGCATAGCAGTGTTCCTAACNAATTTAGTTACTGTTGAAATATCAAACACTTTTGGAGATAAATATTGATCTGCATAAATCATACCTGCCCCAGCTACTTGACCAGTTTCATGTATTGAAGATCCTAAAAACAAACCTGCCGATAAAGGGTTTCCGGAGAAAAAATAATGAGCGACAAACGGATAAACTACCATTGCAAAAATCCCAAAAATAGAAATATTAGCAATAGCATAAGCTATTTCTTCTTTNTTAGCATTAATAGCGGGAGCGGTTGCGACTATTGCTGTCGCACCACAAATACTAGTTCCAACAGCAATCAAAGTAGCTAAATTTGAGGATAATCTAAAATAAGCACGACTTTTTTCTACCAATAACAACGTTAAAATGATGCACGGAGTGACAACTAGAAATCCCTTAAATCCAAATGATATCATTTCATTTAATCCTAGCCTAATCCCCATCAANATGATACCAATTTTTAAAANATATTTAATGCAAAATGTAATTCCCAAANCACATAAATCAGCTAATCTAGTTGTATTTGCAATTAGAACACCGATNATGAGNGCTAAAAAAATTGGTGAGATTGGGCTTTTTTCTAATTGCAAAACCTGTGTACCCAAAANCTTACTAAAAAATTGGCTNCTNAGAGCTATTATTAGAGATATNAAAATGCCACTAGAAAAATTGGAGAATCTATTTTTNATGAAAGGTTTCANATTTGTATTTCTATTAAAATTAAATTCTATTANACTAATTAATTAAATAGTTAAAAAAAATAAGGTTAGTTAAATTAATATTATAAATCTTAAAAGCTGCGATCTTTTGTTNATTACTAAATTAAATATATTAAATCAAATTTTAATTGGTTGAAAGACTTATGATTNATGAATTAATATCAANTTTACAANGATNTGCAGAANNAGACTTTCCCGTTCCTACAGTTTCAAAATACCTTCAAAATCTTTCNCTTAATGACAATAGCTTANATGANTATNTTTTTTATAAAAAAGAATTTTATACTAGAAANTTAATNCATCGGGNAAAAAATTTTGANATACTNGTGATATGTTGGCCGCCNAAAACAGATGCTCCAATACATGGTCATGANGGAGAAAANTGCTGGGCAAGNGTTGAAAGTGGNAANCTTNNTATAGGTAACTATCAAATGNTATCAAANTCCCCNNTNGAGCTNAATATGATAAATGAATTATCCTGCGATNCGGGATACTTNGANGGNCCNGCCGATATNCATTCTGTAAAAAATATATCAGAANATTTNTCTACTAGTCTTCATATTTACGCAAANCCGTATGANGCNTGTGATATNTATGATNTNGAGAAAGGANTAATTGAAAGNAAAAAACTTGGTTANTATAGTATNGATGGGNAGATATGTTAAATCTAAAANATATCTAATTTATCAATTCGCCTTTGATGCCTACCCCCTTNAAATGACTCTTTAANCCATAAATCAATAACATCAAAAATATCGTTTTNATCCATAAACCTAGCACCTAAAGATAATATATTCGCATTATTATGCTCCCTNGATANGGTTACNATTTCTTTAGGNCCACTATAAAATACTGCAGCTCGACATCCTTTTATNCTNTTTGCAGCCATTGCCTCACCTTGACCTGATCCCCCAAGAATGATTCCTCTACTTTCCTNATCATCAGCAACAGCTTTTGCACATGGAAAAATAAAATCTGGATAATCATCTTNAGCATCATATTCATAAGCTCCNTGGTCTTCNACAAAATATTCTNTTTNTAATAGATAATTTTTTATTGAATTTTTTAANTCTAGNCCTGCGTGATCTGTAGCTAAATGTATTTTCATAANAGAGTTTTAAGATGATCNCTAATTCTTGNTTCTATTTTTTCAGCAGTAAAACCAAATTCATCTGCNAGGACTTTNCCTGNAGCTGAAGCACCATAATGATTTATTCCAATAGATANACCATTAACTCCTGAAAANTTTTCCCANCCATGAGTTATTCCTGCTTCAATGGTTACTTTCAAACACCCTCTANNAGGTATAATAGANGATTTNTATTCATTGCTTTGTTTCTCAAAAATTTCCATACATGGCATACTAATTACTCTAATNTTTTTATNTTTCATTAACTTAGCNGTTTCAAGTGCAAGNGAAACTTCTGAGCCAGTAGCAATTAATATTAANTCTGGTGGTTTTTCGCTATCCTGAACTATATAGGCTCCTTTCTTCACCTCATCTTCTAATNTNTCATAGNTNTGTTCAAGAACCGGAACACCTTGNCTGGTTAATAATAAAGCACTTGNGNTATGCTTGNTTTCCAAAGCTATGCGGAAACANATTGCNGTCTCNTTGGCATCTGCNGGTCTAAATACATTGAAATTAGGTATTGTNCTCAATGACATTGCATGTTCTATAGGCTGATGAGTAGGCCCATCCTCGCCTACATAAAAAGAGTCATGTGTGAACTCATGAATAACCCTGATATTTTGCAAAGCACCAAGCCGTAAAGCAGGACGTTCATAATCAGCAAAAACTAAAAATGTACCGCCAAAGGGTATCAAACCTCCATGCAAAGCTAGACCATTCATCATTGCAGCCATTGGAAATTCTCGTACACCAAAAGGTATATTACGTCCAGCCTGATCTCCTTTGGAAAAATCTCTATATGTTTCTGCAAAATTTCCAGTATAGTTAGATGGTTCTAAATCTGCTGACCCCCCGATGAGGTTGGGTATTTCACTTGCAAATTTATCTAGAGTTGCTCCAAAAGCTTTTCTAGTCGCAACAGATTCTCCAGAACTAAAGGCAGGATATTCAAAACTTGGAAGATTATTTTCAATACAAATTGAGATTAAGGAAGAAGTATCTTGTAAAGATACCAATTGATCCTTTTCATCATTCCATACAGAGACCATGGAAGAAAGTTTAGAATATCTGGATTGAAAATGTTCTTTGATTTCATCAGGATAATAAAATTTTTCATTTGGGAGTCCAAGTTTCTGCTTAGATCTATCAATCTCTTCTTGAGGGAGTGGAGCTCCATGCGTATTGTGATCACCCTCCATGCTAGCAGTGCCTTTAGCCATAATGGTATTACCTATAATTATGCTAGGACGGTTTTCTTTCTGAGCAGATTCTATAGATGTTTTGATCTCATCATGGTTATGACCATTTATCTCTTGTACATGCCAATTGAAACCATCAAATATTTTTTTATAATCCGTAGAATCTGAGCGATTAGTGTTACCAGATATCTGGGCCTCATTTGCATCATAAAAAACAATAAGTTTTGATAGACCTAGATGACCAGCTAGAGATGCAGAACCTAATGCAACGGGTTCTTGAAGATCACCATCACTTGCAAGTACATAGGTATAGTGATCGACTAAGTTAGATGCTTTTATAGATCTATTGGTAAAAATATTACGTAAATAAGCTTCTCCATGCGCCATTCCTGTAGCCATGGCAAAGCCTTGACCAAGTGGTCCAGTTGTACATTCCACTCCAGGAATTTCAACTTCAGGATGTCCAGGTGTATTACTATTAAGCTGACGAAATTTCTTTATATCATCAAGTTTTAACCAACCTGTAAAAAGTAATAATGCATATTGCACCATTGACATATGGCCACCAGAAAGTACAAACCGGTCTCGGTTAAACCAATTAGGATTTTCTGGATCAAATTTTAAATAATGTTTATATAGAACATATGCAAAATCTGCACATGATAATGGACCTCCAGGATGGCCACTGTTAGCCTTTCTGGTAGCATCCATTACCAATCCCTTGATTACCGAAATTGAGTATTGGTCTTTATCAAAATTTGACCATTGGGTAAAACTCTCTATATCTTGATGAGTTTTCATAAAATTATTTTTTTTTGTTTGGAAATATTTTCAGCTTTTAATAAATATCTTATTAATGTTGGGAATAAATTAAGCAAATTATCATTTAGATAATTTATAAAAATCTTTAATAGTTTGAGCTGGATCATTTGATTTAAACACTTCTGATCCAGCAACTAAAATATCAGCACCCGCTTCCAAAATACTTTTCGCATTATGAAGTTTAATGCCTCCATCCACTTCAATTAATACGCGATCAAGACAATTTTCAGTTAAAAAGGACTTAATGGAAGCTATTTTTTCACTTGATTCTGGAAGGTAACCTTGGCCTCCAAAACCTGGCTCTACACTCATTACTAACACGACATCTACCTTATCAAGAATAGGAAAGATATCGGATAATGGGGTTTTAGGTTTGATAGACACTCCTACCTTACACCCACAGGAGCGAATCAGATCAATAATATTTTCAGGTTCCTCTGTGGCCTCAATATGGAATGTTATATTATCTGCTCCTGCTCTGGCAAA
>NZHK01000095.1 GCA_002691285.1 Fidelibacterota bacterium
AATGTTGGATGTTTCCATCAGGATGGATGTGCTTGAAATTTTTGCAAAAATGCGAAAAGAAAATAATTTAAGTATTCTGTTTATTACTCACGATCTAGCCTCTGCTCGATATTTGGCAGATAGAATAATTGTATTGAAGAATGGATCCATTGTAGAAGAAAACGCCTCTGAAAAGTTAATTCAAAGCCCAAAAAAAGAGTATACAAAACAACTAGTTACAGCAGCCTCACCTGGTTGGCTGAGTAGTCTTGGAGAAAAATTCGAAAAAAAGGAAGAGAATAATGACCAATAATAAATTTCCAAAAGATTTTTTTTGGGGTACTGCTACCTCAAGTTACCAAATAGAGGGTGCTCCAGATGCAGATGGGAAAGGTCTTTCTGTTTGGGATACTTTTAGCCATAAAAAAGATACTATAAAAAATGGNGACACTGGGGATGTNGCTTGTGANCATTATCATCTTTGGCCAAAAGATTTAGATCTTTTAGAAAANCTTGGAGTAAACTCATATCGGTTTTCAATTAGCTGGCCTAGGATTCTTCCAACAGGTAAAGAAAANAAGCCTAACCAAGCTGGATTGGACTTTTATAGCCGATTAGTAGACAACCTTCTTGAAAGAGGGATAACTCCTTTTCTTACTCTAAACCATTGGGATATTCCACAAGGTTTAGAAAATAAAGGTGGATGGACGGAAAGAATGATGGTTGATGCTTTTGTAAAGTANAGCTACCACACTAGTAAACATCTTGGAGATAGAGTTAAGCATTGGATTACTCATAATGAACCGTGGTGTGTAAGCCATATTGGGTATGTTGCTGGTCATAAACCACCTGGTCTTAAAAATAATTGGGCTAAAAGCCTNTCTGCTGCTCATCACCTACTTCTTTCCCATGGTATGGCTATTCCAGAAATTAGAAATAATGTACAAGATGCAAAGGTAGGAATAACATTAAACTTAAATACTGCAATACCGGCATCTCCTAGTGAACATGATAAAAAAGCCTGCGACTTTTTTGATAATATGTTTAATCGACTCTTTCTAGAACCTCTCTACAATAGAAAATACCCNCTAGAACTTTTTGGTGAACTTAAAAAACGGAAGAATATTACCGATAAAGATTTAAACTTTATCAAAAACAATGACCTTGAAATCATTGCCCAAAAAACAGACTTTTTAGGTGTCAATTATTACAGCCGAGGTGTAATAAGAAATGAAGAAATTAGTGAGGAAGAAAATTTACCTAAAAATATAGAAATGGGGCCGAAAACTGATTTTGGATGGGAAGTATACCCTCCTGGCCTATATGATTTACTCATTAAACTAAAAAAAGAGTATGGCGTGGGAACGGTTTTTATTACGGAAAATGGATGCTCATACTCAGATGGTCCAAATAAAGAAAATAAAATCAATGATCAAAGAAGAATAGATTATCATCATACTCATTTGATTGAAATACAAAAAGCTATCAATGATGGCGTGGACTGTAAAGGATATTTTGCATGGTCATTAATGGATAACTTTGAGTGGGCACAGGGGTTCAGCCAAAGATTTGGACTTGTTTGGGTTGATTTTGAATCATTAGATCGTATTCCAAAAGAAAGTTATCATTGGTATAAAAATTATATTTCAAACAATAAATAAGAGAAGATTCGAATGAATTCACCTGAAAACACATCCATCTATTTAACCTCTAAAGATTCAAATCACAGACTTGAAAAAATTTCGGCAAGTGAAATATTAACGGATTCAAAAACAGAGTTAAAATCTATTCGTCTGCACACAAATAGTGTTCGGCAAAGCATATTAGGTTTTGGAGGTGCCTTTACGGAAGCATCTGCGAGTATTTATGATCAACTCGATAAAAATAAAAAAAGTGAAGTTATTGAAGCATACTTTGGAAAAAGTGGGAATCAATACAATATGGGTAGAACTCATATAAACAGTTGCGATTTTTCATTGGGAAACTACGCTCTTTGCGAAACTGAAGATCGAGAATTAACAGACTTTTCTATTCAAAGAGATAAAAAGATGCTCATCCCATTTATCAAAGCCGCTCTAGAAAAAGCATCTAATCCTATTCATATTATGGCTTCTCCATGGAGCCCACCTCCATGGATGAAAACAAACAATCAAATGAATCATGGTGGCAAACTAAAAGAAGAATACCAGGATACTTGGGCTGAATATTACTGTAAATACATAAAATTTTACGAGAAAGATGGTGTCCCTATATGGGGAATTTCTGTACAAAATGAACCCGAAGCAGTCCAGACATGGGACTCATGTATATACTCAGGAGAAGAAGAGCGAGATTTTATAAAGAATTTTTTAGGTCCTGCTTTAGAAAAAAATAAATACCTTGATAAAAAACTGGTAATATGGGATCATAACCGAGACGTAATGGTCAGACGATCGAGAGCGGTGTTGTCAGACCCTGATGCTGCAAAATACGTATGGGGTACTGGGTTTCACTGGTACAATGGTGATCATTTTGATGAGGTCCAAAAGGTGCATGATGAATTCCCCGACAAAAAATTAATATTTACAGAAGGTTGTCAAGAGGAAGGACCACATCTTGGTTCGTGGGATTTGGGAGAAAGATATGCAACTTCTATTATACATGATCTCAATAGGTGGACAGTGGCCTGGATTGATTGGAACCTATTACTAGATGAAAAAGGTGGGCCAAATCATGTTGGTAATTATTGTAGTGCGCCAATAATTGTCAATACCAAGGCGCAGGAATTACTTTTCCAAAGCTCGTATTATTACTTAGGTCATTTTTCTAGATTTTTTAGTAGAGGAGATAAAATTATTGAAAGTGAGAATAATACCGATACACTTCTTGCCCTTTCTGCTATTGGNAAAAATCAAAAAATAACTACAACGATTATGAATAAAGAGGAAAATAGCGTCCCATTTTTATATGAAAATGGTACAAGCTCTAAATCCTTTTCGATTCCCCCTAGATCTATTATTACCATAATTAGCGAATAAAAAAAACAAACTATATAAATGAAAGATAATCTGTACAAAATATCAAATTTTAAAAATATTGATCCTTTTCTCATGTCAATTACAAGTGCCGACGATCACTGGATGTATATTAGTAGCTCAGGATGTTTAAGTGCTGGAAGACAAAAAGCTGAGCATGCTTTATTCCCATATGTAACAGATGATTTGTTACATAAAAATGCACATTTTACTGGTCCAATAACATGTATTTCTATTGATGTAGATAATAAAAAGTATTTTTGGCAGCCTTTTTCAAATCAAATCGATAATTACAAAAAAAATCAGAACCTTTATAAAAATAGTTTAGGTAATAAAATAGTCTTTGAAGAAATAAATCATACTATCGGACTCACATTTCTCTATAGCTGGNAGGCATCTGCAAGATATGGTTTTGTTAAAAAGACTAAATTATTAAATCATAGTGATAAAAAATTAAATATTAAGCTAATTGATGGCTTAAGAAACATCTTGCCTGCCGGAGTAAGTTTGAGAACACAGCAGGAGATGAGCAACCTGGCAAATGCATATAAAGTATCTGAATGTAATTCAGATGATAATTATGCTTTATATTATATGAACGCATTACTAATGGACAAACCAGACCCTGGAGAATCACTATTTTCAAATATAGTTTGGTCACACTCTAGTGATAATATTGAACTTTCAGTGAACGAAAAATCAATTAGTACATTTTTGTCTAATGATGAATTTGAAGAAGACCACTTACTAAAAGGTAAAGAAGGTAGCTTTTTAAACTACATTCAAAAACCATTACCCTTTGGTCACGAAATGACCTGGTATATCATTGCAGATGTACAAAAATCTCAGTCTGATATTAGTGCAATTATTTCAGATTTAAAGGACAGTGATTCCATTGAAAAGAAACTAGAAAAAAGTTTAGCAGATAATTACAGTGCATTTGAAAAAAATATTGGAATGGCTGATGGATTTCAATGTACGGAGGTAAAAACAAATGATTTACATCATACAGCGAATGTTACATACAATGTTTTAAGAGGCGGAGTATTTTTTGATAACTACAATATACAAAAAAATAGCTTTGTACTATTTTTACAAACAAGAAGCAAAATAACATTTGAAACTTATCAAGCTAACATTAACCAACTCCCCGATTCTTTTAACATTAAAAATCTCATAGAGTTTGGTGACAAATTAAATAATCCTTCTATAAGAAGGCTTTGCCGAGAATACCTTCCCCTTACACTAGGAAGAAGACACGGAGACCCTAGCAGGCCATGGAATCATTTTAATATTCTAACAAAGGATATAAATGGTGANCCAGTACTTTATTTTGAAGGAAATTGGAGAGATATTTTCCAAAACTGGGAAGCACTAGGCCTTAGCTATCCGAACTCATGGGAATCAATGGTGTCTATATTTTTAAATGCAACATCTGCTGATGGCTATAATCCTTACAGAATCACAAGTTATGGCATTGATTGGGAAATTATAGAGCCTGATGATTCTTGGAGTCATATTGGATACTGGAACGACCATCAAATTATATATCTTTTAAAATTACTAGAACATTTAAATGNTACTTATCCAGAAAGAATAGAGCAATTATTTAGCGATGCAATTTTTAGTTATGCAAATATTCCATACAAAATTAAAAAGTTTAAAAAAATAGCTGAAAACCCTAAAGAAACAATTGACTTTGATTTTGAAAATCATAATAAAATTATGGATTTAGTTAATGAATTAGGATCTGATGGTAGACTACTNCTNAATAAGNANAAAGANGTTTACCATGTAACCTTATGTGAAAAACTTCTTGTTTTATCTCTAGCAAAAATTTGTAATTATGTTCCAGGAGCAGGAATATGGCTCAATACTCAACGACCTGAGTGGAATGATGCAAACAATGCACTAGTTGGAAATGGATGCTCCATGGTAACTGTTTATTACCTCAAAAGATTTCTCAACTTTTTCAAAGAGATTATCTCACAAATTAAAACAAAAAATATTAATATTTCCTCCGAAGTCTTATTATGGTTCCATGAAGTAGATGCAGAAATAACCAAAAATAAAAATATAAGCCATACTCTATGCTCCGATAAAGAGAGGATGAATTATGTATCTGGCTTAGGAGAAATATTTGAAAATTATCGGGAAAAAATATACTCTTCAGGATTTAGCAATTTTGAAAAATTATCTTTGAATAAACTAGATAGTTTTCTTTCAAAAATCTGTAACCAATTTAATGAGACTATCCTTGACAATCGTAAAGACAATGGATTATTTGATGCTTATAACACAATAAATATTGATTCTAAAAATCAGTCCATTGATATAAAAAAACTAGACCTTATGCTCGAGGGTCAAGTTGCTGGACTAAGCTGCGAATCACAAAAACCGTATAGCACCACTTCAACCCTAAAGTCACTTTTTTCCAGCAACCTCTACCGTNCTGATATGAAAAGTTTTATTTTGTATCCTGAAAAAAAGATTACTCCTTTCTTAAATAAAAATATTATTGACCCAGACCATCTTAAAAAGAGTATTTTATTAAGAAAAATGGTAGATCAAAAAAACACATCAATTGTGGAGAAGGATTCTGATGGGAATTTTCGTTTTAACCCCAAATTTCGAAATATATTTGATTTAATTAATGCACTAAAACAGTTTTCAAAATCAGAAATTGAGGAAATACCATTTGAAAAAGAATTAGAATATATTTGCAATATTTATGAACTTGTTTTTAATCATAGAGATTTTACAGGAAGATCTGGAACAATGTTTTCTTATGAAGGAATTGGATCAATATATTGGCATATGGTCTCAAAATTACTTTTAGCAACTCAAGAAAACTTCTTTTTAGCAAAAAANANTAACTCTNCTGAANNGAATACCATCCAAAGCCTNGGAAGCTATTACTATAAAATAAGAGANGGTTTGAGCGCNGCTAAAACTCCAAAAGAATATGGAGCATTTCCTTTTGATCCCTACTCACACACCCCATCTCATTCAGGAGCCCAACAACCTGGAATGACNGGTCAAGTCAANGAAGAAATCTTAACGAGGTTTGGAGAGCTTGGATGCTTTGTTCAAAANGGATGCATAATNTTCGATACTGCTCTTTTATTGAAAGAAGAATTCCTGATAAAAAACCANNTTTTTANTTATTTTGATATTTNNAAAACAAAAAGATCTCTTGAAATTCTTGAAAATCAACTCGCATATACTTTTTGCCAAGTACCCATAGTNTACACTCTNTCCNAANNGGATTGTCNTNTNAATTTAATTTTNAANGANAANTCNANCANNANNATAGANGGAAATNTNATNGANCAAAANANAAGTCNNTCNATTTTTNATNGAGATGGTAGCGTAAACCNAATTNANTTNNANNTNNATGAAAANTTTTTATTTAACAANAANNTATAAATTGGAANGNNCAATATGAANAAANTNNTTTTATNTNTAANAGTNTCNNTTNCAACTCTTTTTGGNAGTGANTTNTTACAACTAAAAAACGGAAAAATTACNAACAAANANAATCAACCNGTTTTCCTNAANGGTGTCAANACAGGNAATTGGCTTATGCTNGAAATGTGGATGNTAAACTATGCTGGNAAAGGTATNGANGATCAACACGAATTNATTGAAACTCTANAACATAGATTTGGAAAAGAAAAAGCTGAAAAACTNATGGATATATATCGATCTCATTGGATGAAAGAGAGTGACTTTNATATTATAAAATCNTTTGGTATGAATACNATTAGATTACCNTTTGATTANAAACTTCTNATGGATTCNGATACAAAACCATTCAAATTAAAAANNGATGCTTGGGAATGGTTGGACCTCACCATTAAAATAGCAAAAGAAAAAGGACTCTATGTTATTCTCGATATGCACGGAGCACCAGGTAGACAAAGCGGTATGGATCACTCAGGAAGAGTTGGTTATAATAAGCTATGGTCCAATAAAGGATTTCAAGATCAAACTGCTTGGCTTTGGAAACAGATATCCAATCGATATAAAAACGAATCTACGGTTGCAGCTTATGACCTCCTAAATGAGCCTTGGGGTAGTAGTGAGAAAAATTTGAAAAAAATTGTACTCAAATGCTACAAAGAAATAAGGAAAAATAATGATGGGCATTTAGTGATTTTCCCAGGGCATACTAGCGGAATTGATTTTTATCAAAATATTAAATCTGTAGAACTAAATAATGTTATATACACCATGCACTTCTATCCAGGTTTTTTTGGATGGGGATCGGCAACTCCATTTATACACGCAGAATTTTTATTAGAAGGTTTACCAAATTGGGTAGCAAAAATGGAGGAATTCAATAGCCCATTATTAATTGGAGAGTTTAATGTCGTACTGAAAGGTGCCGGCGGTGGAGAGATGATGCGAAGATATTATGATTTTTATGAATCCTTACACTGGCCAGCAACCATGTGGTCTTATAAAGTTCTTGATGCAAATGGAGGAGTTGGAGATGGAACATGGGGCATGATAACCAATGCAAAAGACATAAGTTATGTAGATTTAAAAACCGCTTCTTACAATGAAATACGTGATTGGTTTATTTCTTTTGGAAAAATGGAAATGTCTATAGATAAGGATCTAAAGTACTGGCTTACTACAAAAAACAAACCAGCTGTTTTAGATGAATTACCTCCAAAACCACCTTCTATAATAAAACCTCCTCATGAAGATCCTTTACCAATGTCATGGAAAGTCCGAGATATTGGGAGACCCTTAAAAGGCGGGCAAAAAATAAGTGAAAACAACTGGTCTTTTTATGGAGGTGGTAATGATATTTGGAATACAAATGATCAGTTCCGATATGCATATCAAAAAATAAATACCGACTTTAATTTTAGTATAAAAATTGACTCACTGTATAATGTTCATCAATATGCTAAGGCAGGACTCATGATCCGAAAAAGCCTAAATTCAAATTCTGCTCATGGGTTAGTTAATATGTTCCCAAGCGGTAATACCGAGTTTGGCTACAGAACAAGTAATGGTGAGACTATGAAAGCTAAATCTGGACCCCAAATTGATTTAACAGATGCAAGATTAAAAATAAAGAAATCGGGAAAAATTATTGAATTTTTTGTTTTGAGTAGCAATGATTGGCAAAAGCTCGGAGAATTAAATGTTGCGAAATGGGGGAAATCATTTTACGTAGGAATAGCTACTCTCTCTCATGACAACTCACAATTAACCAAGGCTCAATATTCTGAAATAGTTTTAACTAATTAAAACATTATTAGCTCGATACGTATGTAAAAAAAGAATAGATACAAATCGTAATTAAAACAATACCAAAAGAGAATGCTCTTGCGTACTCCCATGGATTCATGTCTACTGGAGCACTTTCCTTTTTTTCACTAAAATCAATTTCTTTTTTTGATTTAGGAAAAAAATGACCAATAACTAACATCGAAGAGACTGAAAAAATAAAACTAATAAAATAACCATGAAGCCAGTGCAGGTTGCCACTTGAATCAGCAAAAAACTCTGGAACGTTCTTTACATTTATAAAAGAAAAATAAGCATATACTACTATGCCAATCACCATCCCAATCTTCGCTGCAACTGCAGGAACCTTTTTTGTGGTGATACCAAGTATAAATATTCCAATGATTGGCACACTATATAAACCGTTAATTTTTTGTAAATACGTAAAAATAGATTCCATATTTGCTAGTTGAGGTGCAACCAGAATTGAAATAATCGATAACGCCATACCAAAATATTTTCCAGATAGTACTATTTCTTCAGGTGTCGCTGCTTTTTTTATATAGCCTTTATAAAATTGCAAGCTAAATAAAGTTGAGGCACTGTTCAATGCGCTGTTAAAAGAACTTAGTATTGAACCAAGAAGAACTGCAGCAAAAAGTCCAACTGACCAAGATGGTAATACATTCCTGACAATGGAACCATACACTTGATCTTGTGTAGAAATATTAATTGCATCTTCCATATGCAATGCAATTATTCCTGGTAAACACAGCATAACTGGGCCTAAAAGTTTCATAAAAGAAGCAAACAATACACCTTTTTGCCCCTCTGCAAGAGATTTGGCTGCCATAGCTCTTTGAACAATGACTTGATTTGTTGACCAATAAAAAACCTGTATAAACATCATACCGGTAAAAAGAGTTGGCCAAGGTACAGATACTATTTTATGATCTATATTTGTTTGAGCAAAAACGGAAAGAAACTTAGGCTGATCATTCAGTAATTTATCAATACCAATAAAAAAAGAACCATCTCCTAATTCTACAAGTCCTAAAATAGGAACAGCTAATCCCCCTATTAATAGTCCAACACCATTAATAGTATCACTTACAGCAACGGTTTTCAAACCTCCAATTATTGCGTACCCTCCACCAAGCAACCCTATAATTAGTACAATGATATAAAGTGAAACATCCAAAGAAAACATCCCTTTTAAAACCAAGGAACCTGTATACAAAACAACTGGAAGCAAAACGGATACATAACCAAAAAGAAATAAACCGGAGACTATAGAACGAGTAGTCTTATCAAATCTTTTTTCTAAAAATGCTGGAGTAGTAGTAAAACCGCTTGCAAGATATTTAGGGAGAAAAATAAGTGCGGTTGCAATCATTGCAAATGCTGCAAGAACCTCCCAAGCAATACCTACTAGTGCCTTGTCACCAAATACATCACCATTTAATCCTACTAGCTGTTCTGTTGAAATATTTGTAAGCAGCAGAGATCCTCCTATAATTGGCCAACTGAGAGATCTTCCAGCAGTAAAATATTCTTCGACAGGACTATTCGATTTTTTCATTTTAGATACAATAACATAGGTCAATGCCATAACGCAGACTGTTGATAAAATAAAACTCAAGATAGAAAAACTAAACATTTACCATGTCCTTATATTTATCAATGGTATAAAACTAACTAAACCATTTTATGTTCATTGAAACTAAAATTGTGTTACAAAAATATTTTGAGAACAAAAAAACTATTTGATCAGTATCATTTTTTTGGTGCTAATAAATTCTCCAGATTCAATAGAATAAAAATAAACGCCAGCGGATACTGACAACCACTGATTATTGATAGCGTTCCATACAACAGATTTATTTCCTTTAGTTTGAAAGCTGTTTACCAATGTTTTGACTTCTCTCCCCATCAAATCGATCACTTTTAAAATAACAAAATTATCTTTTGGTAACGCGTATCTTATTGCTGTTGAAGGATTAAATGGATTTGGAAAATTTTGAAATAAGTGAAAATCCTCTGGTATATGTGCATTCATAAAGATGGATAAATCTGTATTTGAAAAACCAGGAGTAGGTAACATAAAACCCCACTCATCATTTCCATCTGAAATCCTTCCATAAGATTGATCAGTTGTTTGCGGACCAAAAGAAATTGAATCAATAACTGTTACACCATCTGATTTCAGCAATTTAATTTCCTCGCCATC
>NZHK01000096.1 GCA_002691285.1 Fidelibacterota bacterium
AGTTACCCAGTCATCTTTTTCTCCAATTAAAATGTGAATGGGAACTTTTGAAAATTCTATTAAATCCATTTACTACTGCTATGAGTAGAAAAAATGAGTTCGAAGCTGATGCATATGCTTTAGAAACTACTAAAAAACCGGAACCGCTTATTTCTATGTTAAAAGGTTTGTCTGCTAGTAATCTATCCCATTTGACACCACATCCTTTAATGGTTTTCCTTTCCTATACCCATCCTCCTGTTGTGGACAGGATAGCAGCAGTTCAATTGAAATAAGATTGAATAGATATTTACACTTATCCCAATTCGATAAATATCACATTTTTTTAAAACTTTTTAAGTTTTTTTTCCTTTTATTTGTTTTACAAAAAGACATAGTTTTTTCTAATGAAAAAACTGGCGCAGAAAAAATAAATTTTTTAACTGCAAATCCTTTTTCATTTTTTCATATTATTACTGATTTAGAGAACCAAGAAAGTCAGAATGCTTATGGAATTCTACGTTTTCCCGAATCTATAATCAAAAATAAATATCCTCTGATTTTAGGTGTTAATGGTAGTAAAAATTGGGCGGATCATCATTTAGAATATATGGAAATGTATAGAAAAATGGGATTTGCTACCTTTGAGATACAAAGTTTTAATAGTCGGAATGTTAATTCAACGGTGGGAGATCAGACAACCGTTACAACTGCCATGATGATTTTAGATTCTTACAAAGCACTAGAAGTACTTGGAAAGGATAATAGAATTGATATAGATAATGTTGCAATTACTGGATGGAGCCTAGGTGGTGGAGTAGCTCTTTTTTCTGCGTGGGAGCCATTAATCGCATCTATAGGAATAAAAGAAAGATTCAAAGCTCATCTTGCTTTTTATCCTCCTTGTTTGGTAGAAATGGATTTAATAGAATTTTCAAAAGTTCCCATTCACATTTTAATTGGAGAAAAAGATGACTGGGTAACTGCAAGTGCTTGCGAGGATTTGGTTAGAGATCTTTCTGATAAAAATGTAGATGTTGGAATTACAGTGTATGCAAATTCTCATCACGGATTTGACCGTAAAGGATCGCCGGTAAAGGAAGAGAATGGATATGCTACTGGCAACTGTCATTTTAGAATGAGGTCCGATGGAGCACTTCTAATGAATTTCTTAGATATTCCCATGATAACTCCTTTTAGACAAAAAGTTGCTTTAGGATGGTGTGCTGATCAAGGAACTACTATTGGAGGGAATCCTGAAGCAAGGGCAAAATCATTCGATTTTGCTCGCAATTTCATGATAAAGAATTTGTCGCGAGATTTTTTACAATTATAAAGAAGTATTATTTTACAAATTATCATAAATATTTTTATAATTAGGTATGGATAATCCAGCAATATATTTATGGATACCAATAATTGTAGTTTCTTTTTTAAGTATAGTTAAAATGATTAATAAGGGTGGACCTAAAGGTAAACCCTGGATACGAATTGAAAAGGTAGAAGATAATGAGTAACCATTTATCGATGCGATCAGGTAATCCTGCACTTCAAGCATCAACATTTAAAAAACATCTTACATCCTCTTTAGAAAGTAAGATGACTTTATCCGGAACTGTTAACAAAACTGGGATTTCATTATTATTAGTAATAATCAGCGCAGGTTATACATGGGGAAATCCAGGCATGCATATCCTTATGATTCCAGCTGGAATAGTCGGTTTTATTTTAGCGCTTGCAACTGTTTTTAAACCTACCATTGGTCATATTACTGTACCTGCATACGCCGTAGCACAGGGCATACTTTTAGGCGTTATATCTATGTATTTTAATGCAATGTATCCAGGTATTGTAGTTCAAGCTGTTTTTCTGACCTTTGGAACTTTGGGAGCTTTGTTACTTGCATATAAGTCTGGTTTAATTGCTGCGACAGAAAATTTTAAATTAGGTATTGCTGCTGCTACAGGAGGTATAGCTATTCTTTATCTAATTAATTTCATTATGGGATTTTTTGGATCTGGANTTGGTATTATATCNAGNAATAATAATATGGGCATATTATTTAGTGGTTTTGTAGTTGTGATTGCCGCATTGAACCTTGTTCTTGATTTTGATTTTATTGAGGANGGAGCCGAGATGGGTGCTCCCAAATACATGGAATGGTATGGTGCCTTTGGGTTATTAGTTACGCTAATATGGCTNTATCTTGAAATTTTACGTTTATTGGCTAAGCTTCAAAGTAGGAGGTAAGAAAAAAAAATATCATTTTGAAGNAACTTCGTTCTAATTTTTAGAATGANTGATCCATTTATTACTAACGATGCGGTTGTCNTAGGCTTGTTAATAGGTGTTCTTGCATTTGTATTTATAACCTCTGAAAGTAAACATCCTTTTTGGAAAAAGTTTTANAAATACATACCTACTCTNTTATTATGTTATTTTATCCCTTCACTTTTTAATTCCTTTGGAATTATTTCAGGTGAAGAATCAAACCTNTATTTNGTTGCCTCTAGGTATTTATTACCTACNAGCNTAGCTCTNCTCACTATTAGCATTGATATTCCTGAAATTAAAAAATTGGGATCTAAAGCAATNGTTATGTTTTTAACAGGAACCTTTGGAATAATTTTAGGAGGTCCAATCTCNATAATCGTTGTTTCATTNATTTNTCCTTCTATAATTAATAGCGCTGGTGNTGAGCAGGTTTGGCGAGGATTAACTACAGTTGCTGGTAGTTGGATTGGAGGAGGGGCTAANCANGCTGCTATGAAGGAGGTTTTTAATGTAGGANANACGATTTTTTCTTCNATGATTGCGGTAGATGTNATAATAGCAAACCTTTGGATGGCNTTCTTNCTTTATGGTGCGGGTAATAGTAATAAAGTAGATAATTGGTTTAATGCTGATTCTACTTCTATAACAAAACTTAAAAAGAAGATTGAAAGGTNTAGATTAGAAATATCTCGTATACCAAACCTGATTGANACNATAAAAGTTTTTGCAGTTGGTTTTGGNATTACTGCATTTGCNCACTTAGGAGCGGATTTCATTGCTCCACAAATAAAAAATTCCGCTCCGTATTTAAGTAAGTTTAGTTTAACCTCTAGNTTTTTCTGGCTTATTGTACTTTCTACATCTNNNGCTCTTGCTTTTTCTTTTACAAGAGTTCGAGAAATCGAAGGTGTNGGTGCNTCNCGTTANGGNAGNGTNTTCATTTATATTTTAGTTGCNACNATAGGNATGAAGATGGATATANTNGCAATTTTTACTAATCCTGGTTTATTTGTAATTGGTTTNATTTGGATGCTCTTTCACGNTCTTCTTTTAATCCTAATGGCAAAATTAATAAAAGCGCCGTTCTTCTTCTTGGCNGTTGGNAGTCAGGCAAACGTTGGAGGAGCAGCATCTGCACCTATAGTTGCTTCTGCTTTTCATCCATCTCTTGCACCTGTAGGAGTTCTACTGGCTGTGNTNGGNTATGCNTTNGGTACATATGGAGCATGGNTTTGTGGAGTATTACTTCAAATTACTGCNTTATGAAATATTTTANAAAATTAATAGTTTTTTANTTTTTAATAGATNTTTCNTTTGCTGAATTTGAAAAAGATTTGCAATTAAAGCTAATCTTGGCTGAGCCNGGNGATACNATAAAGCTNGACGCAGGATTNTTTCCCATTCTTGGAACATTATCCATGGAGGGNAAACAAAATATTGTTATCAAAGGCTCAGGAACNANTAGNACNATATTAAATTTTTCAAATCAGGTAGAAGGNGCTCAAGGNTTAAGNATNACTAATTGTAANAATATCACTCTNGAAGATTTTACNGTNGAGGAAGCCAAAGGAGANGGAATTAAATGCCAATATGTAAATGGTATTACTTTTAGAAGAATAAAAACTCAATGGCTTGGAGGTCCAAGTNNTTCAAATGGTGCATANGGTCTTTANCCANTTCAATGTGAAAATATAATGATCGANCATTGTATAGCTATNGGAGCAAGTGATGCTGGAATTTATGTTGGTCAATCAAATAATATAATCGTCAGAAANTGTGAAGTGTTTCAGAATGTTGCTGGTATAGAAATAGAAAACTCTATNNAAGCAGATGTTCACANTAANAATGTTCATAATAACACAGGAGGAATACTTGTTTTTGACCTACCGGANCTNATNCAAAAAGAAGGAAAGCAAATTAGAATCTATGATAATATAGTTAAGGAAAATAATCTTNNTAATTTTGCTCCCAAAGGTAACATAGTAGCAAAAGTACCTGCNGGAACTGGAATCATGATTATGGCAACAGAGTATGTTGAGATTTTTAACAATACAATAATNGATAATAANACAGCAGGTACAACGGTNGTNAGCTATTTCATTACANAAGAAAAAACAAAAGATACTCAATATAATCCATATACNTCTGCAATTTATATTTATGATAATGTTTACATTAGGANACCACAATTACCTACTTTAGCTAATGAAATTGGGGTTTTGCTATTCACTCATTTTTTCCGAAGTGTTCCAGATATTATATATGATGGNATGCCNGANCCTAAATACCAAAATATAGATGGTACTATNNCAGNGAATCGAAGANTTTGCCTTAGAAATAATTCGAATGCTAGATATTTAAATCTTGATCTTTCATTACATTTTAAATCTTGGTANAGTCCATTTTTTGCANATTTTAAAACAGATGAANAGGAATGTGATTGTTCTTTAGATCTACTTCCNGAAGTAAATTTATCTCAAATTAATTGAAATGAGGCTTTGCTACCTGATTGCATTTTTATTTTATNTTAACAANATCANNTATGCNAANAATACGATTTTTGATCATGCTCTTTCAAACTTNTCAGANTATGATTTTTTTGAAAAACCATTAAAAAACCATATTCCAAAAAAAGATGTAATTCCATATGAGATTGCNTCACCTTTATTTTCTGATTATGCTGANAAAATGAGATTTATTAGAGTTCCTGATGGNTCTAAAATTCTTCTGGATGATGAAAANAACTTTATTTACCCAGANAATACATACTTAATAAAAACTTTTTATTATTATTCAGATATTAGAGACCAACATAGTAAAAAACATATTATTGAGACTAGAATATTAAAAAACACATCANAAGGTTGGTTATCATTTCCTTATGTTTGGAATGAGANTCAGACAGATGCNAAATTGAATNTGGCAGGTGCTAGAATTTCAGCTTCATGGACTCATTTNGATGGAAATCCAATTGAGATCCTNTACAGTGTTCCAAATATGAATCAATGTAAAAATTGTCATACATTAAANAATGTTCAAAAACCAATNGGACCNAAAATTNGGANTCTTAATCATAATTTTNCCTNTAAAGATGNAATTCAAAATCAGCTTAAGAAATGGATCNCTNTTGNATTTTTAGAATCTATTNCTGANNTTGANANTATGCCNANATCTGTANANTATAATAATCCTAAAGATNNNNCNNTAAATCAGAGAGCTAGAGCATGGTTAGATATTAACTGTGCGCATTGCCATGGTAGAGGAAGNCCAGCAGAATCATCGGGATTATTTCTTGANTATGAAGAAAAAAACCAAACTGCTATTGGGATATTTAAAACTCCAGTTGCTGCAGGNAGAGGCTCTGGTGGAAGGAAGTATAATATTGTACCAGGGNANCCAGAAAAATCAATANTTGAATTTAGAATNAATTCNNNNGANCCAGGTATAATGATGCCAGAATTANGTCGAAAGCTAATNCANANAGAAGGANTGGAATTAATTCAAACTTGNATTAGAGAGATGGATCTTTTGGAATAGAATNAGATNATTTTATTANACTTTATATNAACATCTTTAATTATTCTNTGAACAATAAAAATATTAAANTACATAANTCATACCCTTCAATTGATCTAAGATCNCCGAAGGAATANAAAAAAGGAACTATCCCAAANAGTGTAAATCTTCCNATNNTAAATGATGCTGAATTNCATGAAATTGGNAANACTTTTAGATCAAAAGGAAAAAAAGCTGCTATAGATCTNGGGTATAAACTTGTTTCAGGNGAAAAAAAAANNAATCGNATTGATTCTTGGATTAAATTTNTTTTANAGAANNACAACTGTTTTATATTTTGTTATAGGGGAGGACTCAGGTCGCAAATTGCTTACGAATGGATTAGATCAAGAGGAGTTCCTATTAATCGGTTAGAGCATGGTTACAAAAAATATAGGCAGCAGGTGCTTTTGATGCACCAAAATATTAAAAACTACACAGAAAGATGGGTTATTTTAGGAGGTTATACAGGTTCAGGTAAGACGGATATAATAAAAAATTATCAATGCAGCATAGATCTAGAATCAATCGCTAATCATAGGGGATCAGCTTTTGGAAAGACCGGGGCTGAACAGCCATCTCAATCAAATTTCGAAAGTTTAGTTTCTAAAGAATATTTACTGAAGCAAAAATTAAAGTTTCTATTAATGGAAGATGAAAGTAGGTTTATCGGGAAAGCAATGCTTCCTGGGAAATGGTATGATAAAATGCAAACTTCGGATATTATTTTGTTAGAATCAGATTTATTAGAAAGATCAAATAGAATATATAATAATTATGTTAAAAATCCAGCAAACTCAAAACTGGATTTGAACGAATTACGATCTTACTATTTATCATCATTAAGTAAAATTAGGAAAAGACTTGGTGATAATCATTATCAGACTATCAGGAATATTTTAAATATTGCCTTTGATAGCAATGATAAAAAACATCACATAAAGTGGATTAAAATTCTTTTAGAAAAATATTATGATAGAATGTACGGATATAAATTAAACCTAAGAGCAAAACAAATAATTTTCAAAGGGAATGAAGCTGATTGTAATGATTTCATATCTAATTTAATTCTCGAAAAGAAAAAAATAATCCCATAAAATTATACAATGAATTTACAACCCGATGTGTTAATTGTAGGTGCTGGTGTTTCTGGAATTACCTGCGCGATCAAATGCCAAGAGTTAGGTTTAAACTATGCACTTATTGATAAAAATTGTAGAGTTGGAGGTCGCGTAGGATCTATTTATGATAGCGGATATATATTTGACATTGGGTTTCAAGTGTTTAACACCTCTTATAAAATAACGAAACAATATTTGGATTTAAACCAATTAGATTTACATTTTTTTAAACCTGGATCAGCAATATATAGTGATAAAAAATTCACAATAATTTCAGATCCATTACGAGACCTTGGCCATATTTTCCATACCCTTTTTTCTAAAATCCCAACCTTAGCAGATAAAATGAGAATATTGAAATTAAAAATTTCATTATTGAATTATGTTATTGAAGAAGATAAAAGCGAAGATCAAGAAACTATTGTTTTTTTGAAAGAATACGGATTTTCTGAAAATATGATTTCTCAGTTTTTTTTACCTTTCTTTGCGGGTATCTTTTTGGAAAATAAGCTTAGTACNTCTTCTAAGTTTTTTAAATATGTTTTTTCAAAGTTTGGCAAAGGTTTAGCATCTCTTCCTTCAAATGGAATGCAAGAGATACCAGAGAATATGCTTAGAAGGGTTGACCGAGAGAATGTTTTTATGAATTGTGAGTTAGAACATATTACTAAAGATAAAAAAGTAAAATTAAAAGATGGTATAACAATTGCACCAAGTAAGATTGTTNTTACTGGAAATAGNCAAAAATTAATAAATAANAAANTANTGNATTATAANAGTGTNAAAACATTCTATTTTANTAGTAGTGTAATTCATGATTACTCAAACTACATTCATATTTTTCCTCAAGAAGAATACATTAACAATATTGCTTTTTTAACNTCTGTAGCTCAAGGATATTCAAAAAATAGTGATAGCTTAGTTTCTGTTAGCATAATAAAAGAAAATAATATTTCAGACTCCAAACTAATTACTCATATAAAAGATCGTTTAAAAAATATTTATGGTGGTAAGTTTAATTTTTTAAAAAATTTTAATATTGAACAGGCTACCATAAAACAGCCAGCTCAATATTTTGATCAAAAATATAATTTATCAATAAACGATAGATATTACTTAGCAGGAGATAACCTTGTACATGGGAGCATAGAAGGGGCTGCTATATCTGGAATAAAAGTTGTAGAGGAATTAAATTTTAGTTGATAATATTCGCGTAATTGGAGCACTGAATAAATAAATCAACAAATGCGTCTACAGAATGCTGTATCGGTTTTGAATAGCCTCCGCCCATAAATACAACTAGCGGTAAGTCTCTTTCTCTTGCAAATTCTAGAACAATTTCATTCCTATTTTTTATACCTTCTCTTGAAATTTCTAGGTATCCTAGACTATCCTTGTTTAAGATATCTACACCTGCCTGAAATAGAACTAAATCAAATTTTGGTTTTTTTAAAGTTTTAATGTTTTTTTGAAGAATATCTAAATATTGATTGTCTTTCATACCTTTCGTTAAAGGAACATCAAGATCGCTTTTCATTTTTTTCAGTGGGAAATTATTCTCACAATGCATAGAAAAAGTAAATATATTTCTATGATTTTTAAGAATTGAAGCTGTGCCATCTCCCTGATGAACATCTAAATCAATTATAAGTACCTTATTGATATTTTTATAATCTTTTATTGATTTGAATGCACAAATTGCTAAATCGTTAAAAATACAGTAGCCTGATCCATAAGAAAAATGTGCATGGTGAGTTCCTCCTGCCATATTACCTGCTATATTATTTCTTTCTATAGCAGATTTCATAGCTCCAATACTTCCTCCTAATATATATCGAGTCCTATTAACAATATGTTCGTTCCATGGTTGAAGTCCTATGCGCCTTTTTTCCTTTTCTGTTAGAAGTCCATGAATAAAAGAGGTTACATATTTTTCCTGGTGTCCTAGAATAATATCTTCAAATTTGGCTAAATTAGGTTTCTGAAAATTTATTATTATTTTTTGCTCATCTAAATAGTTCTTTATCATCTTATATCGATCTCTAGGGAATGTTGAATTTTTATCTATTCCATAGGTGTAGATTGGATGATAAAAGAGTTCAAACATGCTTATGCCATTTAGAATTATATTGATTAAAAATAATTATTATCTTTGTAAATTTAAGTAGTTACTAAAAATACTTATTTAAAATTATTTATAATTAAAATCTATGGAAAGAAAACTAACAACAATTTTTGCATCTGATGTTGTCGGATTTAGTAAAATGATGGGTTTGGATGAAGTAAAAACTCTGCAAATACTTAATGAAAGAAGACGAATAATTGATAAGATTATTGAAGATCATGATGGGATCATTTTTGGCAGTGCTGGAGATAGTGTAATTGCTGAATTTTCAAGTCCTCTTAAAGCCGCTGAGGCTGCTGTTGCAACTCAACACTCTATGAAAATTATGAATCAAGGCAAAGATGAATTTGAACAAATGAATTTTCGAGTAGGTATCAATATTGGAGATGTAATGGTTTCTGATGATAATCTTTTTGGAGATGCTGTTAATATCGCAGCTAGGTTGGAAGCAGAAGCAAAACCTGCAGGAATCTGTATCTCTAATACTGTATTTGATATGATTAATAGAAAAATAATGGTATCATTCGAAGAAGCTGGTGAATTAAAACTAAAAAACATAGAATTTCCCATAAAAGCCTTTCATGTCCTGCAACAAAATAAAGGGACTCCAAGATTTACTCAAGATTCAGAGGAAATCCATACTAAGGTATCTGAAGCTGAACCTGGATCAGTCGCAGTAATGTTTTTTAAAAATTTAAGCAAAGATGAAGAACAGGAGTATTTTTGTGAAGGTTTTTCTGAAGATCTTCTTTCTATGCTTTCTAGATTTAATAAGTTAGTTGTAATATCGAGCCATGCAAGTTTTGCTTATAAAAATAAGACTAAGTCATTCAAAGAAACTGGTGGTGAACTCGGTGTAAGATACATAATTCATGGAAGTGTGAGAAAGCTTGGTAATAAAATGAGGATAAATACAAATCTGGTTTCGGCGAGTAATGAAAAATCAATTTG